>JACPSF010000395.1 GCA_016193385.1 Deltaproteobacteria bacterium | reverse complement strand
TCACTAAGCTCAATGATTATCCTGTGGGCAAGAATCCGAACTGGATTGAGATAGTCAAACTGCCGTAATGGTCGACAGCGCGCCTGGTCATGCAGCGCGGCGCATGATGCGCTCAGGGAGAGCGCCATCGCGCGCTGTCCAAATAAAGCATATATCGGAGGAGAAACGCAGGATTTTTATTCAGCTTGGCTGGAAAGGTCGGAACGTCTCGCGAAGACAGTGTTGGATGCGCCGCGGGTGGCGCGGGGCAAGGATCTCGAGTGGACGCGCACCCGCCAGGACGCCAAAGCCGCTTTGATGATCGCGCCCGAGAAGGGTTTTACCACGGGCGGCAGTCTGCTGATGAAGGCGGAGATCCCGGTTGGCTGGCATACCGGCAAGCACCTCCACGGGGAGGAGGCGATCTACGTCGAAAGCGGTGACGGTTTTCTCCTGTTGGATGAGCGGCGCTACGATTTCCGCCGCGCGACGATCTTTCATATCCCGTATCGTTCGCCGCATCAGCTTTTCAACGCCGGGAAAGAGCCGGTCGTTTATATTTCGGGTCTGGCGTGGCCGCTCGAGGCCTCCATCTATATGGGACGGTTGGAGCAAATCGAAGACGCGGGTCCCAATGACCCAGCCGCGCTCGCCAGGATCGGCTCGGAGGAGTCCCAGTACTGGCCGGTCGATGGGCGGCGGATCTCCATGCACGAAGAGCAATTCGAGCTTTCCGGCGAGAGCAAGCACGGGGCCACCTACTTTCTCATGGGCAGGAGCGGCAATCGCAACGGCTTTAAGGCGACGGCCGTGGCCATTAGTTCGATCTTCGTCGAGCTGCCTCGCTCCAAGAGCCACAGCCACGCTCACCCTGAAGCGTACCTCTATGCTCTAAAGGGGAGCGGCTATTCCGAGATTGGCGGCAAGCGCACCGAGTGGGAACAGGGCGATGCCGTGCACGTCCCGCCGGGCATGATGCACCACCAGCACTTCAATCCCACCGACGGTGAGACCAGGGAGCTCAGATTCGAATACGGCATCCGGTACTGGATGGTCGACCAGTGGCGGGGCTACAACACGATCGACCGGCACATGAAGGCCACTCAGCTAGAGGAGTAGACCACACAAGCCGCGAATGCCTTCGCGTACCATCACTCTTATCATCGGCATCGAAGGAAAAAAATCGCCTTGATTTCGGGGCTCAGCTTTGGCAGAAGGGAACAGAAAAGGAGGTGGGAGATGAAGGACCAAGTCAGGAGGCTCGATGCGGAGTACGGGTTCGGGCTCACCGAAGAGGAGATTGAATTGATTGCGAAGCAGGCAGAAGCCGCCAACCGGCTCTTCAAACCGCTGTTCGAAGTCGATCTCACCGGAGTCATGCCGCTGATGAAGGTCGATCGGAGACCCGACGCGCCGGCAAAATCCAAGAGGGGGAGAAAATGACGCCGGTCGCGTTGGAAGAGTTGACGATCGCCGAGACCGCCCGCCGGATCAGAAAAAGAGAGCTCTCGCCCGTCAAGCTGGCGGAGCTCTACCTGGAGCGGATCGAGACGCTGAATCCGGCTCTCAATGCCTATTTGACGCTGACAAAGGATCAGGCTTTGACCGCGGCCAGGGCGGCGGAGAGAGAAATTCGGCGCGGGAAGTACCGCGGGCCCCTGCACGGGATTCCCTTCTCGCTCAAGGATAACTTGGCGATGCGGGGGGTAAGAACCACAGCCGGATCGAAGATTCTGGCGGAATGGGTGCCGGATTTCGACGCCACGGCGGTGACCCGGCTCAGGGAGAGCGGGGCGGTTATCCTGGGCAAAACCCATATGCACGAGTGGGCGAAAGGGAGCCACGGCATCAATCCGTTTTACGGCACGACCCATAACCCCTGGGATCTGAAGCGAGTTCCCGGAGGTTCGAGCGGCGGTTCCGCCGTGGCCGTCGCGGCTTCGCTGTGCATGGCCTCCATCGGTACGGACAGCGCCGGCTCGATAAGGAACCCGGCCTCCCTTTGCGGCGTAGTAGGGCTCAAGCCCACCTACGGCAGGGTGAGCACCTTTGGCGGCGTGCCCGGGACCGGAGGCCACTCCACGAATCACTTCGGCATTTTGACGAAGACGGTCGAGGATTGCGCCTTGGTCTTACAGGCCATAGCCGGCCGGGATCCTAAAGATGCGCTGAGCGCTGAGGCGCCGGTGCCCCGCTATGCCAGGCGAATAGGCAAAGAGGTCAGAGGACTGAAGGCGGGACTCCTCAGGGGTTACTTCGATGATGACGTGGTCGACGAAGTGCATGGCGCCCTGGACGAAGCCGCAAAAACTTTTAAGTCTTTGGGGATGAAGATCGAAGAGGTCTCAATCCCTCATTTGGATTTGATTCCGGCCGTGCAAACGGCGACGAGCCGATCGGAAGGCATGTCCGACCACGAGATCTACCTGAGAACTCGCCCGCGGGACTACAGCCCCGGGATGCTTTACTCCCAGATCGCCGGGCTGCTGATTCCGGCTCAGGTCTTCGTCACGGCGCAGCGGGTCAGGAGGCTTATCTGCGAGGAGTTCGAGCGGGCTCTGGAAAAGGTGGACGTGATCATCGCTCCCACCGTGCCGGTGCCGGCGCCGACGATCGAAGAATGCCGGAAGGGCTACCTTGAGAGGAATGGAAGGCGGACTGCGCTACAGGATGCGCGCGGAAACTTTTTGATGCTTTGCACGATTCCGTTCAACGTAACGGGACTTCCGTCGATCAGCGTCCCCTGCGGCTTTACCGCCACTGGTTTGCCCGTCGGGATGCAGGTTGTCGGGGGACCGTTCCAGGAGGAGGTGGTCTTTCAGGTGGCCCATGCCTATGAAAGAGCGGCCGGCTGGTACCGAAGGAAGCCGCCACTGCCCCAGGGCATATAGGGGCCGGTCCGGTGCGACGAAAAAGGGCGAGAGGTCGCCGATCTTCATGGTGCCGACATTGAGCTTGGTCTGTGCGGGGAGCTTGTCCCAGGGAAGAAGTGTGGATCCCGCTGCAAGGAATGCGGCCTTGCCTACAGTGCCGAGAAAGTTTCGTTGTGTCAGAGTTCCGATGTCAATGCCAACATTGAGTTTCATCGTTCCCCTCCATCTGCGACCGTCTGTACACCGCGATTGGGTACTCGTCAAGAAGTGGAAGGCGGCGTCTGCTTTTATCCGCCTACGTACAAGACCACGAGCGCCCGGCCTTCGTAGCCGAAGCTACTTCGGCGGAGTAGGCTGAGCCCGGGGATGAGATGCTTCCACGCTAGCCCTGACCCTCCCCGTGTCTACAAACAATCCGGGCGGGCGGCTTTAGCGCCGGGCACCCGTCACATAATATGCAATCCTTTCCGGGGTCGTGACCATCAGCCGCAAGATTCCGCCCGGCTCGATGGCCAGCGGCGCAACAGCGACCCCAATGACTTGGTCCGCATAGTAGTGGCGCTCCCCCGCGCCTGGGATAAACGGCGCGCCATAAAGGTACGGCACGCTTGGGTTTGCGTCCACCACCCGTACGATCCCTCTTCCTTCTTCCCGTGCCGTGTCGATGTGCAGCACCAGAAGACCGGAACTAGGCAACGCGCTGTCACCTCCAACAGCCTGGCGGTTTTCTAACAAGAGGTGACGATTCGAGTCCACCGGGACGCGAACTGCCAAATTGCCTTTCCCGAGGGCCAGAGGCTCCAGCACCAGTTCCCGCGTCTCCCCGGGAGAAACAGTGGTCACCTGATCGAGGTCGATCCATCCGAGCTGCAGCCTGGTAAACGTGGACGGCTGGGGGGGTGGCTTCGTTAACTCGATAAAGTGCTGGCTCATGATGTCCCATGGACCAGCGTGGACGGCGAAAATCTTGGGCACCAAGGTCCCCCCCGGTGGGTTTCGGAAAATCTCAGGATTGCTTTGCATGTCGAAATCATAGAGGTCGGGGACGGCCCGCTTGCCATCCTTGGCGCCGCCCAGCGCGTGCAGCAGATCGTGGGCGGCATGGCCAACATGCGCGTTCTCCGCGCTGACGATGGCCGGGCCTGCGAACGTAAGGCCGCCGGGAAGCTCTACCGTCTCCAAAGCGCTCCTCCGACCCATCACGCCGGAAAGCATCCCCGGATTGGCGCAATAGGCGATCATTCCGTAACCTTCCCCGGGTCTGGTGCGCGTCCCCACGACGATCCACACAACATGATAGTTGTCGATAGCCGTATCCCTCTGCGCTGCCGCTAAGGCATCGGCTAAGAGCCGCCGCACCCGCGCCTTGTCCACCTTGTAGTTGAACGGGCTTACCTGATACACGCTGAGCGGGGCGCTCATCTCATACCAGCCGGCGATTTTCGGTTCGAGCCAGGCCTTGCCGTACGAGGCGGCACGGATGTATCGGTTCACATTTCCCACCTTTTCTTTGATCTGAGAGAGGGAGAAGGTGGGGGGCGCGCCGGGGAACCGAACCGCGACCACGAGCAGCCGTTGGGGTCCTCGAACCACCACCGGATTTGCCACCCCAGCAAGCACTGGCATGCTGCCCGTCACCAAGAACACAAACACAACCGCCGCCCATCGAATTGGACCGGTCCACCTTTCGTTATATCGGCGGAAAAATGGCGCCATACAGTTTCCTCCAAAACCGCGGTCAACGTTGAAAATCAGCCAGCGAATTAAACGGGGACAAGCTAGTTTGCCGGCCTCTGGATGCCAAGAAGCCAGCCTTTCCCTCTTTCCCCCTCTTCCCAGCTTTTTGCGACATCTTGCCTACTTTATTATTGCGTCAAGTTTACTCACAATCTGATTGACTGTTTCCGCAGGGAGCCGTCCGAGCATTCTCCGGATAAGCGTTTGATTTAACGTCACTATTTTGGCTGATTTGACCATAGACGGTCTCGGCAAACCAGCCTTTTGTTGTTCGTCGGCGGTCAGGCGGTAATCGCTTTGGGCCAGATCTCTGGGAATCTGCGAAGTGATCCCGACGAGAATAGCGTCAGCCGAAGACGAGTTAAACTGATTCGAGCTAATGACGAGGCCGGGGCGCTGTTTATGGGTTGTTAGATCTGTGAAAGGAAAAGGAACTAGCACGACATCGCCGCGGTTAAAGCTCATCGTAGATTGCATCCTCTGGGTTATCCCAGAAGCTAAAGGCCGACTCAGCGAGCCGCGCCCACAGTAGGTCCTCGGGGCTTAGATTGAGGACCTTGGGTAAAAGGGCGAGAAACTCCTTCTGCTCCTTTTCAGAGAGACTCTTGATCTCCTCAAAAATCCTGTCCATCTTTTTGGCCATAACATCTCCTAACGATCAGATATTTTATTGGCGATTTCCCAAAGAGGCAAGGCCTTCATTGACAGGCCGGATGGTAGTAACGTTTTTTTCGACTTGAGGATAAAGCCTAGCAATCTCACCCTGGATTTCTATTGTTATCGCCAGGGCGGTCACGACGCGGCAGTAGTGCTTGATGTCGTCGGTGCTGAGGATACGCTTTTTCCGGTCCTTGAGCCATTTGTCGAGGACCTGATAGCCGCCGATCTGGTATTCGCGGAACCCTCGCTACCTCAAAAGATTTTGTTTTGGCGGTGTAACGCTCAAGGCTGACCAGCCGAGGCCAGCGAGCGAAGCGACCGGGTCCGAAGGGCTGTGTCAAGCCGATTGTTAGGTGGCTGTCCACGACTCGGCCAACGAGTTGTGATACCGAACGTACTCCTTTCCTACATTGTGCCCACGGACGTTTTTGATCCGATCGGGAACTAAGGGCATCGCGAGAAAGTCGAGCTTCGCATGACAGTTCGGGCAAACGATTATGACATTCTCGGGAATGTCTGGGCCGTTGTGGGGTTCACCGAGCGGCCGAAGATGATGCCCTTCAGAATATCCTGCACCGCCGGCAATCCGAAGCCTTGTTCGGCAGAGTTGGCATTTGTGGTTGTGTAGCTGTTTGAGGTAACGGGTTAAGCGCGTATCGCGGATAACGCGGCTCACTTTGATCTCAGCCCGTTCGGGTGAGCGATTGCCGAGATCGACAGACTGCGCCGACGAGCCGTTGTCCAATAAGGACAACCAACCAAGCTGCGGAAACTGTCCCGGCCAGGGCAGGTGCGTACGCTTGACTGTCTTCCAACGGAGAGCGAAGCCCGTGCAGGGCCGTCCATCGGTCGCTTGGGGCAAGCGGTTCCAGTGCGGATCAGAGTTTTCTGGATCCCAACCAGTCAGCTTTTTGGCGATACGGGCGTATTCCTTCGGGGTCCGGTATTCAAACGAACCGCCCCTGGTTACCTCGAGAACTACTACGAATTGGCGACTCTTTTTATCAAAGCCGTACAATCTCAGTCCGCGCCGAATAATCGTCGCTGGCCAATGCCGATTTCGCCAGCCCGACCAGAACCAGAACTGATCGATATGCTGAAGATCGTCTATCTCATCGGCCTGCAGAGTAATCGCGTAGTCTGCGTCGGGGTAGTAGATCGGTGCTCGCGAATGGGTCATAAGTACAGTTTCGGCCACCTAACTATAGGTCTACTGCCGCAATTCTGGCAGTGTATTAGCGCGAACCTTTCCAATCCCACAAAAGCAAACTGGGAGCAATATCCACCATTTGCGAACAATCTGTCAAGAAAGGGGTCACCCATTAGCAGGCAGGTCACCCATTAGCAGGCACCCATTAGCACCCATTAGCAGGCAGGTCACCCATTAGCAGGCAGGTCACCCATTAGCAGGCAGGTCAAGAAGCACAGACATTTCCCGTGAAAAGAATTTTCTTCTTTCCCCTTTTTTTCTTCTCGCACAGTCCGTGATCTTT
>JACPSF010000394.1 GCA_016193385.1 Deltaproteobacteria bacterium | reverse complement strand
GCTGCCGCTCGATCGCGTGGCGGAGATAGCCACGAAGCGGGAAGCCTTCGGCGGCGTAGCGGATCGCAGGAGCCATCGCCGCCGCCAGCGGAAGGCGGCCAAAGCGCTTGAGCGCCTCCGAGAGGCCTGCGATCTGCCCCGGTACGGCCGCGGCGAGCGAGCCGGTCAGGCTCAGATTGGGGACGACACGTCCCCCTTTCATATAGAGGTCCTTATGGGCGGCCGCGGGCGCGGTCTCGCGGAAGTCCAAGACATGAGCCTTCCGCTCCTGAGCCTGGTAGATCACCATAAAACCGCCGCCTCCCACACCGGAGGACGCAGGGTCGACCACTCCCAGGGCAAAGGCCGTGGCCACCGCGGCATCGACCGCATTGCCGCCGGCCTTGAGGATTTCCATCCCTGCCTCCGTGGCGAGCTTGTCGTCAGAGACGACGATCCCCTGGCCGGCCCTTTGGGCATGCAAGGCAGCCGGCCACAACAATAAAAGGAGAAGAAATAAGAGCGATGTTTTACGCGCCCAAAGCATGGGGGGTGGATACCGCCCTCTGTTTAAATCTTTGGAGTTGGATTTGCAACTTAAAAATCTTTGCCCGATGCCCCTAATGTGTTAAGGTCCAAGTGTTGGTTTTCCATGGAGATCTTGTTAGGACCATTCCACCCCTACCTGGAAGACGCCCTGATCGAGAAGGTCCGCGAGCATAAAAAGCCCGATCCGTTCTCACCACTGCTGATCCTGGTCCCCTCCAATTCCTTGCGCCGTCGCCTCAAACTCCTTCTGGCCCGGGAGCGCGGTCTCGATCTTCTGGACCTCCATCTTTTGACTTTTCATCAGCTCTCGCTGCGCATTTTCGAAGACGCTTACGGCACAAATACCTTGGAGCTCCGCGACGATCTCTTCTTCGAAGAGGTCCTGAAGCGGTCAATCCGAACCGGACAACGAGAAGGTGAAGGCTACTCGGGATTGGAGGAAAAAGCCGGGGGATGCATGGCTCTCTGGCAAACGCTTCGAGACCTCAAGGACGGAATGGTCGACCCGCTGCGAGCCCTGGAGGCCGTACGCGAAGGGTGCTTCGGAGGTGAAAAAACGGACGGGATCGCGAGCCTCTTTTCCCTTTTCCATGCCTTCCGCTCGTACTGCAAGGAGAGGGAGCTTTGGGATTATGCCGATCTGGGCGTAGCAGTCATGGGGCAGGCCTCGGAATCCGAATTTCTCCGCCATTTTAAGCACGTCTTCTTTTACGGCTTCTATGATCTTACCCAGGTTCAGACCGATTTCTTCCACCTCCTCGCCCGCGAACGCCCCTCTACCTTGTTCTTCCCCCTCTTCCGGACAACGCCGAAACATCCGGCCTGGGAGTTTTCCCGGCGCTTTTACGAAAGGCATGTCACGGGCCTGGCTCATAACGAAGCCGGGATTCGCGAACTCGCTTCGGAGCCGGAAAAGAAGCCTGTTCGCAATCCGCTTCCCTCCCTCTTTCGTGACCAGCCCGGCGAGGGGATTAACCTCTTTCCAGCCGATTTCCGCTGCGAGATCTTTACCTGCTTTGGCGCACGCGACGAGCTATTGACCACGGCCAAAGAGATACTTCGGCTCAACGCCGAGGACGGGATCGAATTTCGCGAGATGGGCGTCGTGGCCCGGACGCTCGAGCCCTACGTGGGGTGGATCCAGGAGGTCTTTTCCGAGCACCGGATCCCCGCCGCGATTTTCGCCGAAGAGCCGCTCTTCAAATATCCTCTCGCCAAGGCTGCGTGGCTTCTCGCTGAGCAACCCTTGAAGGATTACCTTCGCTCTTCCTTCATTGATCTCGTTTCCTCTCCCTTTTTCGATGCCAGACCCTATTGCCCTCCCGGAGCCGCCCCGCACGCCGACCTTTGGGATTATCTCACCCGCCGGCTCGGCATCACGAGCGGATTCGAGGAATGGCAGCGACTCGAAAGGCACTCTATCAAGAACCGGGTCGTCGAGGCGCGGGAGAACGGGGATGAGGGCGCTGAGGCTTTTCGCAGCTCGACAGATCAGCTTCGCATCCTGTGGCAGATCTACAAAACCATCCATCACGACCTAAGCGTTCTGCCCAACGAAGGCTCCTGGAGCCAGTATGCGCAGGCTTGGAAGGCATTGCTGCGAAAATACCTGGGGATCGCCGACCAGAACGGAAATCCGCCGCCGGAAGCCGAAAGGACCGGGGCCGCGATTTTAAGCCTCCTCGATCGGCTTTCCGGCCTCGACGCGGTGGAGCCCAATATCGACCTTAGAAGGTTCCTGGAAACCTTCCACCACTGGCTCGAACACTCATCCATCCCGGTTTCAGATTCCGACATCGAGGGGGTGTCCGTGCTCGACGCGATGACGGCCCGCGGAATTCCCTTTAGAGTACTCTTCATCCTCGGCATGAACGAAGGGCTCTTTCCCCGAACTATCCGCGAGGACGCCTTTCTGAGAGATCGGGACCGACGCGTTCTCGAAGCCGATCTCGGCTACAAGGTGAGCGAAAAGGTCGCCGCCTTCGACGAAGAAAAGCTGCTGTTTGCCCTGCTTGTGGGAGCTTCAAGGGAGCGGCTCTATTGCCTCTATCAGCGGGCCGATGACAACGGAAGGGCGCTGACTCCCTCGTGGTACCTCTCTGAGCTGCGCCAGGCCCTATCCCGCGCTGACCCGCCGGTTCGCGTCCCTGAGACTCCGATTCCGCGCCCGGTGGTGGAAAAGCGCCGGGTCCAGCCTTACAACCGAATGGAGGCGCTTCCTCCTGAGGAGCTGGCGATCCGATGGGAGCTTGACTCCCTTGATCCTTCGGCTCTCCTGGAGTTTTTCTCCCCGTCGGCGACCCTCTACCGCCGCGGACGCCGCGTCATGAAGGCCCTCGAGGAGCCCGGTGGCGACGTTACGAAATTCGACGGTTACTTGGGACCGCTTTCCGATTTCAATGATCGGCTGTACCGATACGGGGTCTCTCCAACCTCGTTGGAGCGCTACGCTCAATGCCCCTTTCAGTTCTTCGCGGTCTCGTTCCTCGGACTTGGCCGGCTCGAGCGCCCCGAGGAAATCGAAACCCCGGAAGCTTCGGCGATGGGCCGGCTCTGCCATTCGATCCTGAGAAGCGTATTTGAGAAGCTCGTCGAAAGCGGCTACTTCAAAGGCAAAAAGGAAAGCATGAATATCGGCGCCGTCGTGGAACAGGCGGCTGAGGAAACTTTTACGCGCTACGAGCTCGAAAACCCGCCGGGCTACCCCCTTGTCTGGGAGGTTCTGAGAGAGACTCTGACCGATCTGCTCAAAGAGGTGGTCAAGCGGGACCTTGCTGAGCTTTCGTCGTCGGGTTACCGACCCGAAAACTTCGAGACCGAGCTGGAGGACACCCTTCCCTGGGAGGAGCCAAAAAATCTAAAAGGGCTTTTGCTCCACGGTCGTATGGATCGGATCGATTTTCAGCCGCAGGAGCAAAAATACCGCGTGGTCGACTATAAGCTCAAAACGGGCACCGCCGCTTCCGCCGTAGATAACAATCTCGTGCTGGCGGCGGCACGGGGCCAGCGGCTGCAGCCGCCTTTCTACGTCCTGCTGGCCAAGCGCTTTGCGACGGGCACCGGGGGAAGAGGGCCTGCGGCGTCGGTCGAGGCCTCATTCTATTATGTGGCCCCTCGATGGAAGGACGGCCCCCTGGCGGTCCGGACATTTTCCGAAAGCGCCTGGGAGGGTAACGTCGGCGCCCGGCTCAAGCAGACCCTGTCGTTTCTGGTCGAGGGCATCACGAAGGGCCGATTCGTCATTCAGCCCGGCGAGCACTGTCGCCTGTGCGAGGTCTCCGAGGTCTGCCGGAAAAATCACCTGCCCACCCGCTGGCGCGCCGAAAAGGATTCCGTATCTCAGGCCCATAAGAACCTCAAGGGGATCAAACTGAGCCACGAGCAGGCCGAGCGAGAACGGCCGGCGCGGAAGCGTACGAAGGCGTGATGATCTACATCGAGCTAACGGACCGCGAAGAGCGCGAGCGCGCGGCGGCCACGTTCGACCGGAATATCGTGGTCACGGCCGGCGCAGGCACGGGGAAAACGACCCTGCTCGTGGACCGGCTCGTACATCTTTTGCTGCGCAACCCGAGCCCTCTGGACATCAAGGAGATCGTAGCGCTCACCTTTACCAACAAGGCGGCGAGCGAGATGAAGGTTCGACTGAGGGAGCGGCTGGAATCCTATCCGGAAGTCCGGCTGGACAGCGAGCCGGGATCGAGGGCTGAAAAGGAGCTTTTTCAAGAGCTTCGATCCCTGATGGAGAGGTACCACCTCTCCAAGGCCGAAGTCGATCGGAGATCAAGGGAGGCCCTGCACCAGCTCGAAAGAAGCTACATCGGGACCATCCACAGCTTCGCCGCCTCGCTGCTGCGCCTCTATCCCCTGGAGGCGGGAGTCGATCCGCAGTTTGCAGAAGACGAGGGACCCCGTCTGGAGCGACAGTTCGAGGAGAGCTGGCAGCTCTACCTGGATCAGGAGCTCTCTCCGGCAGGCGCCCGGAAAGAGGACTGGAAGCGGGTGCTCAAGAAAATCCGCCTCGAAGAGGTTCGCTCGCTGGCCTTTTCGCTTTGCTCGGAAACGATCCAACTCGAAAGCCTCAAGACACAGTCGCGGGCGGATAGCACCGCAAAACCCGTGGCTCTGTGGCTTAAAAAAAACGAGGAAAGGGCCGCGGAGCTGATCCAGCGCCATCCCGGCAAAAATTACAAGATCGATGAGTTTGCTCACGCCGCGCTCGCGGTCATCCGGGAGTTTGTGGCCCGGGGCGAGCTTACCGCGGGAGTCCTACAGGAAGAAAGGGATCTGCTCGCCGGGTCTTCCCCTGGCAGGGTCAAGGCCTGGAGCGAGGAAGACTTCGACGCTGCCAGAGATCTCATCCGCGTGGCGAAAAACCTTTGCCAGGTCGATGGCGAGCTTGCACGCCTTGTCACGGCACTCCTCGTGCCGTTCGCGGAGGGCTTGCGGGAGCGCTTCCTGCAGGAGGGTTGGATATCTTTCGACGGGCTTCTCGTTCGCGCCCGTAATTTGCTGCGCGATCACCTGCACGCGCGCGAGGAACTCAAGCGGCAATTCCAGGCGATTTTGGTCGACGAGTTTCAGGATACGGACCCGCTCCAGTACGAAATCCTTCTTTATCTAGCGGAGAAAATCGGACGGAAAGCCGGGCACTGGCGCCAGGTGGAGCTCACACCCGGGAAGATTTTTGTCGTGGGCGATCCAAAGCAATCCATTTACGCCTTCAGGCGGGCGGACATCGAAGCCTACCTGGAGGTCGTCCAGGAGGTCATCCAGGCACAAGGCGGCCTGGAGTGCAGGCTCACCAACAACTTCCGAAGCCATGCCGGGATTCTGAACGTCGTCAACGGCGTGTTCGAGCGGTTGATCCACCCGGTTGAAGGGCTCCAGCCGCCCTATGTCGCCATCCGTCCCCCCGAGAGTCCGACCGACACAGAACCGGGGAAGACCCATTCCCTGCCCTACCGCAAAGTCCAGATTCGACGGGTAGAGAGTGAAGCCGGACCGCTGGACTCCGACCGAGCGCGCCGGCTCGAGGCCGAAAGCCTGGCCCGCTGGCTTTCCGAGGAGGTTTTGGGAAGAGCCGAAATACTGAACCGCAACGGAGAGAAAGTCCTGGCTGAGCCCAAGGATGTCGCCATCCTTTTGAGGAAATTGACCGATGTCCATCAGTACCTGGAGCCGCTGCGCAGACGGGGGGTCGGATACGTTGTCGAAGGAGAAAGGCACTTCTATGCCGCGCAGGAGGTTATCGATGCGGTAAACCTCCTGCGAGTAGTCGAAAATCCATTGGACAGGTCCGCTCTGGTCGGCCTGCTGCGCTCTGCCGTCGGCGGCCTTGAAGATACGCGGATCTATGAGCTTCACCGCGCGGGGCTTTTGGACTGCCGCGCCGTCAGAAGGGCGGGAAACGACCGGAAGAGACTTCTCTCTCCGGTTAAGGAACTCTATGAAGCCCTCCTCGAGCTCCACGAAGAAGCACGTAGACTGCCTGTCGGCCAGGCGGTCTTCCGCATCTTCAGCCGTATCCCCATAAAGCTTCTGGCGGCGATCTCTTTTAACGGCGAGCAGGCCGTGGCCAACCTGGACAAGGTTCGCGACCAGGCAGAACTCCTCGCGCGGGAAGGAGCGGGAACTCTAAAGGAGGTCATCGCGAGACTGGAAGGACGGGTCCTGGAGGTGAAGGAGGAGGGCGAGAGCGCGCTAGCGGAGGAGAACGTGGACGCGGTGCGCATCCTGAGCGTCCACAAGGCCAAGGGTCTCGAGTTCCCGATCGTGATCCTCGCCGGGTGCCATGCCCTCATCGAAGGGCGTGGCGACGAGCCGTCAGCCGAATACGACTGGTCTACCGATCTCGCAGGCCTCCGCCTGGGCGAGTATCTCAATCTACCCGCCGTGTATCTCGGCGAGAAAAGAAGGCGCCGCGAGCACGAAGAGCAAAAGCGGGTCCTTTACGTGGCCATGACGCGCGCCCGGGAACATCTGACGATCTCCTGCGCCAAAACCGAAAGAGGCGCCCCGACAAGTTTCCAGGCGATGCTGGAGGAGTGCCTCGGAGATCTGAGCGCTTGTGACTCGCCAGGATCTCTACAAGCGGGAGACGGGACCGTCGAGTTTCTAGCCGTAACTGAAAATCTCGCTGTGCCCTCCCGGCAGCGGGAAAGAAAGAAAGAGAAGGAAGAGCCAAAGGACTGGACGGCCTATGCCGATCTCTGGAAGCGGAGAGAACGCGACTATCAGGCGGCTATCCGGAAGCCGGTGTTTCTCACGCCGACAAAACTCAAGAAGCGGGAAATCGAACTCAGTGAGGGAGGCGAGGCGCTGCGGCGGCAATTCTCCGGATCCACGGACGCCTTGCTGATCGGCGACCTGGCCCACGGCTTTCTTCAGAGGTGGGACTTCCGGGACCCTGCCGACACTTTTCACGAGAAGCTCCGCGTTTTTCTCGCAAGCCGGTTGCAGAACCGGCCCTCAGACTCCCGCCTTAAAGTCGCGAGCGAACTCGAAGAGATCTTCGGAGTCTTCTTTTCTTCCGCCGCCTACCGGGAGCTTGCCTCGGGTCAGATTCTCGGCCGCGAGATTCCTTTTCTCACTCCATGGAATGGCCGGGTCATGGAGGGGGTCATCGACTTACTCTACGAGCGCGACGGGCAACTTTACCTGGCCGATTACAAAACCGACCGGATCGAGAAAAGCGATCTCGAAAAGTCCGCCGAGATCTATCGCCATCAGATTCAAATCTACTCCGGGGCCGTCCGGCGAGCCCTCAAGCGCGAGGTGGCGGGATTCAAGTTGATCTTTCTGCGCCTCGGCGAGGCCTTGGAAGTCTGTGAAGGAGACTGATCACATGAATATTCTCATAACGGGCGGAATGGGAGTGAACGGAGCAGTAACCGCCAGGCTACTCCTCTCGCATGGGATACGGCCGGTTCTGATGGATAACCGGATGGATCTTTCGCTGATATCCGACATCAAAAATGACGTGGACCTGGTAGCAGGCGACATCCTTGACCCTCAGAGCCTTGAGAAGATTATCACTGATTACAGGATCACCCATATTGCCCACCTTGCAGCTCTCATGCCCGGACCTGCGGAAGCGGACCCACGCCTTGCGATGAAGGTTGGCGTAGACGGGACGGTCAATGTCCTTGAGGCGGCCCGAGCTCATAATATCCGCCGCGTTGTTTATACGAGCTCCAAAGCAGCCTTCGGTGCGATCACAGGAAAGCATGCTCATCCAGAATATCTGCCGGTTAACGAGGACCACCCGTGTAACCCCCTGGATCTCTACGGCGTCATCAAGGTCTGCTGTGAAACGATCGGCAACTACTACAGGGAACGATACGGAGTGGAGTGCGTCGTGCTCAGGTTTGTCTCCATCTATGGACCGGGGAAGCAGGCCCGGCATGGAGCCCTTTCGCTCCATGGGCAAATTATTGAAGATGTTATGGATAATAAAGAAGTATCGATGGCCGGAGGTGGAGACCGGCGAAATGACACGATGTATGTCGGAGATGTAGCCCACGCCATTTTTCTGGCACTGAAGACCGATCCTCTCCGCCAGTGGACCTTCAATATCGGAACAGGAAAAGGAGTCACACTGAGAGACTTCGAACCGGTGCTGAAGAGCATCTTCCCCGGGGCTCGTATTAAAATAGGGCCTGGATTGGAAGTCCCGGGCATGAAAGAGATGAGGAAAAACACTTACTGTATCTTTGATATTTCTCGGGCAAGGGAACATCTGGGTTACGATCCCGAATATGACCTCGAGAAGGGGATCAAAGCGTACGTTGACGCGATAAGGCGTCTTCGTCCAGCCGGATTGACTCACCTGGAGAGCGCTTGATATAAGCGAGGCTAATCCCTTTTCCGGAGGTCAGTGCCATGCGCGTTATCGATGCCGACGGCCATGTCGAAGAGAGCCAGGCAACTTTCAGCGACGAGTACTTGGACCCCGCCTTTCGCTCCCAGAGGCCGCAGCCGGTCGGGACGGAAGGCTTGGTTTACTGGATGATCGACGAGCAGCTCTTTCCCCGCCGCGTCGGGCGAGGCTGTCACAACCTCGGCACGCCGGTGAGCATCGACGGGAGGCCGGCACGGCACTCCGCCGGCAAACCGGACAGCCCGGAGAGCATGGAGCTTTCGGATATCAAGGCGCGCCTTCGGGCGATGGACGAGGAAGGAATTGCGGTTCAGGTCATCTACCCGACCCTGTTTCTCGCCTATCCCCTGACGGCCAATCCCGCATTCGCGACTGCGCTGACTTCCGCATACAACCGCTTCATCGGGGACCGCCTGAGCGGTCAGGATCGGCTCCGGTGGGCCGCCGTCGTGAATCTCGATGACATGCCAGGCGCCGCGAGGCAGGTCCATGAGGCCAAACGGCTTGGCGCGTCGGCCGTGATGGTTCTCGGAACCGCCGGCGATCGTCTACTCGACGACGAGAGCCTTTTACCCTTCTACGAAGCCGTCGCCGAGGAGAATCTCCCCCTGGCCGTCCACGTCGGCTGGTCGTGCCCTCCTCTCAGCAATCTTTACACGCACATCTACCCGTCCGGAGTCAGCCCCTTCTGCGCGCCGGTGCTGATGGGCTTCGCCTCGTTCATCAGCGGAGGCCTCCTCGACCGCTATCCAAATTTGCGGGTCGCCTTTCTCGAGGCCGGCTCGCTGTGGATTCACTTCATGCTCGATCGCCTGGAGCACCGCTTCAAGAACAGCCTTGCCAAGATCCTCCCACAATTGGCCCCGAAGTCAGCCCACTCTCCGATCGAATACGTCCGGCGGGGAAATCTGTACTTCAGCGCCGAGATCGAGGACGCGCTGCTACCACAGGTCATTGATCTGGTGGGGGAAGGCCAGATCCTGTTCGGCTCCGACATGCCCCACGGAGATCGCGAGCGCTTTGCCGGACGCATGTTGGGGGAGCGTAAGGACCTGAGCCACTCGGCCAAACGGAGCATCCTGGAATCGAATCCGGCCCGTTTCTACGGCCTGTCCTGAGACTGGCGCGACCCG
>JACPSF010000081.1 GCA_016193385.1 Deltaproteobacteria bacterium | reverse complement strand
TGGCCCCTTCGCTTACTACCAGATGTCTTCCTCTCCGCCTCCACTCTCGCCTTCGACCTCAATGGGCTCGGCCTAAATCGCCTATGACTTACCGAATCGCCCTCAAGCTTTCCAAAACTTCACTGGATCGGATGTTACCTTTGACCCCCATTGCCGACAAGAGGTCCAGGGTCTCGGAAAGAGTCAAGTTTAGAAGCTTGGAAACTTCCCGAAGAGTTAACCTGCCCTGTTCGTAAGATTTGGCCACGTAGCATTCGAATCCGATGCGAGTCAATTTTCGCAGCGATTGACTTTTTTCGATCTTCTCCAACTTCGCCACGTACCCGATAGCCCTCTCGATATCTTCAGGAATCCTTAAAGACTTGACGCTCATGTTTTCTCCTCCAGCAACAATCTGACCGTGCTATATTCGTCCTCGCTAATGAAATCGGCCAACTGATCCAGACCTCTCAAAGCCGTTTCCCGGCGTACGAGTCCTCTCTCCTTGAGAGAATAGAGAATGATGCCGGGCACAACAAACGCGACATCCGCTGCCCTAAGAATACGTATGAGCTTCCTGTCGTCCGTCGCTACAGCATCATAGCCGCCAGCCCCGAAAGCTTCTATAAGGGCCTCATCGCCCGTTCCGTGAGAATGAGCTCCCTTAGCTATCTGGACCCTTTTTGCCTGGATATTTTTTTCTACCAAAGCCGCGTCAGCAAGCCCCTTGTCCTTGCCAACCTCAACCACTTCTTTCCGGACCGCCTCTGGGATGATGATCACGTCATGAGTCCCAACCAATTCTTTAAGCCCCGCCTTCGTAAGCTTAATCAAACAATCAGCATCCATCAGAAGCCTCATGTAGTGGATTGTAGCGTCCAGAATACGGTTGGTCAAGTGGATTTCCGGGGATTTCCGGGGACAGGATACAGCAATTGCCAGGCAAATGAGACAAAGGCGGAAAGTTGGGGACGGTGTCCGTCGAATCGGGATAGCTTTACTCGTCTACACCAACCGCGATAGGACTTCTGAGAAAGCCCATCTCCTTCGTTGCGCTCAACCGTCTCGCTCACGTTCGTGCTCGGATTTCGTGCCGGTGCACAACACGACCTGCCTCTTTGCCTGACGACCATTGCCTGTTCCCTTCTTAATGATTTTGCCCTATTTTACGCCCAATTAACTTCGGCTGAGTGTCCGGATCCGCTCAGGTATTCGATCCCGCATAAAGACCATCTTGCAATGGGGTATTCCAGCCTCTTTGAAGATCCGCCCAACGCAACGGAAGCCCATTTTTTCGTAAAAGCCGATCACCGGAATCTGGGCATGGAGATAGATCATGTTGGCCTTGCTCTCCCGAGCGAACTCGACAGCCCTTTTTAACAATGCCGTTCCTGCTCCCTTGCCACGATGGCTCTTAAGCACGGCCATCCGCCCGATCTTTGCCCGCCTGTTTTTAATGACGAGTCGGGCGGTTCCCACGGCCCTTCCTCGAACCCTGGCCAAGAAGTGGGTGGCCCGTTGGTCGTCTTTGTCGAGTTCTATCTCTTCAGGGACGCCCTGCTCGCGGACAAAAACGCGGAGTCGGATAGAAAAGACCCTCTTTAGCTCCTTTTCAGAGACAACCTCTTCGACTCGAGTCAAAGCCGCTTCTCCATTTCGCCCCAACTATAGCTTTACAAGTAAAAAAGAAAAGCAACTGGGCGGCCCTCGAACCACTCCCTTGACGGGTTGTGCCGCATTGTATTAGAAACCCCCTCAAATCGTGTCCTCCCCGATTTCACAAGGAGGAAAGCAGGATGAGCATTAAGTGTCGGGCGGCAATCCTCGTAGAACCCAATAAGCCTCTGATTGTGGATGAAGTTGAGTTTCCGGATCCTGCGCCGGATCAGGTTCTGGTAAAGCTCTTTTCCAGCGGCGTCTGTCACACGCAAATCCACACGATGCGCAGGCCGCCTCGACCCGGTCATCGCCTCCCGGCGCTGTTGGGTCATGAATCAACGGCGGTTGTGGTCGCCAAAGGACGTGACGTAAAGCACGTGAAAGAAGGCGATCATGTTCTAACGACGTGGGTCGATCGGAATAATTCCAATACCCCGCTGCCGCCCGTTTCTCATGCTTTAAATGACCGCCCACAGTCTATAGCCATGTGGCACGGGAAGGAGGTCTCGGCTTCCGCCGCCACATGGGCGGAATACGCTTTGGCGTCTGATCGCGTTGTGGTTCCGCTCCCCGAGGACGCGCCTACCGACGTTACGGCGATCATCGGCTGCGCCGTGATGACAGGGGCCGGCGCGATTATTAACACCCTCCAGCTCCGGCCCGGGCAGTCGGTGGCTGTCTTTGGCGCCGGAGGGATAGGGCTCTGCGCCATTATGGCCGCCGCCATCGTCGATGCGCATCCCATCGTTGCAGTGGACGTAATCGAGGATAAACTCGCCTTTGCCCGGCGTCTCGGCGCAACGCAGACGGTGAACGCGCGGAAAGTTGAGCCGGTCGAAGCAATCCAGGACCTTACAGGTGGCGGAGTTGACTACGCCATCGATGCGGTCGGGTTGCCTCAGACCCAGGAACAGATTCTTCGGGCCGTAAGGGTGGGGTATCCGGGCCTTAACAGGGGAGGCACTGCGTTACTCATCGGCCTTACCCCGCCGGACGCTCAAGCTCGCTTGGACACGAGCCTCTTTGCCGGTAGTCGGTATTTCACACGAACGAGCGGGGGAGACTGTCGCCCCGATCGCGACTTTCCGCTATTCGTTCGGTGGTACCGGGAAGGCAAACTCAAGTTGAACGACCTCGTAACTCATCGATATACGCTTGCCCAGATCAACAAAGCGGTTGAGGACTTAGAGAGCGGGCGGATTCTCGGTCGGGGGATTATTACGTACTCTTTCTCCCCTTAATTCATCAAGCGGCCGCCGGAGACATTGAGTGCTTCGCCGGTCGTATGAGAGGAGTCACTCGATGCCAGAAAAAGAGCAGCTTTGGCTATCTCGTCGTGAGACGCGTATTTCCTGAGCGGTGTTTGCTCCAAGACGTTTTTCTCCAATTCCTGAAAGGCCATTCCCAGCCCTTTTGCTCGCTCCGCATACATGGTCCTGAGATCCGGTTCATCGACCCCGCCCGGACAAATAACATTTGCTCGTAGACCGTAGGGTCCAACCTCCTTGGCTATGGTTTGGGTTAATCCCAATAGCCCCCACTTAGCCGCACAGAGAGCGCCGCGAAGAGCCATTCCTTCTTTCCCCGCGGTGCCAGAGATGCTGACGATGTTCCCGCTTTTCCGCTTGATCATCTGTTTCAAAACGGCCTTGCTGCAAAGAAACGCCGCCTTCAGGTTAACGGCCAGGACCGCATCCCATTCCTGCTCCGCGACCTCTTGCACCGGCACTAGAGGTCCTCTGAGTCCGGCGCTGTTGACCAGAATATCGATTTTCCCCCACCGCCGTACGGTTTCGTCTACCATCTTATTAACTTGGCCCTCATCCGTGGCGTCAGCTACTATAGCCATTGCTTTCCCGCCCTTTTGATTAATGCCTTGAGCCACTTCGTCCAGCTGGGCTTTCATCCTTTCTAGATCTACGAGCACGACGTTTGCTCCTTCCTTAGAGAAAGTGCGGGCGATCGCCGCGCCTATTCCCCGGGCGCTGCCAACCACAATAGCTACCTGACCATCCAGTTTCATTGCGACACCTCCTATGTTTTTATATCGGCGACACCTACCCGTCGAGCTCGGGATAATGACGAAAGATGTCTTGTTGGTTGAAAGGCAAGCGGCGCGGCGACTTGAGGTAGGCGGCAATCCGGGGACGGGCCAAAACGCGATCGTGCAACGCCGCCAACCGCGGATGTTTGGGGTCCAGTCTCGCCATCGCGCGCGGAAAGGCATAGCGCAGGCCGGCGATCATCTGGAATACCGATAGGTCGACGTAGGAGACCGCCTTGCCCAGGAGATAGTCGGTCCCTTTCGGATTGCGCTTGAGCAGCCGCTCGAAGTAATCGAGGAACTTCGGCAGGCGCTCGGCCCTGAAGTCCGCGGCGCGCCGCTTCGCTTCGCGCTTCTGCTCCTCGTAGTAGAGGCCGCCCGAGATCGGATGATGGCTGTCGTGGACTTCAGCGACCCAATCGGCGATCGTGAGCTGCAACTGGTGCGCCCAGAGCCGGCCCGCTTCGTTTTTCGGCACGAGGCCGAGGCGCGGACCGAGAAATAGTAGGATGTTCGCGGTTTGCGCGACCACCAGCTTGCCGGCTTTCAAGAAGGGCGGCGCGAACGGCGGGTGCTCCACCGAGCGGCTTTCCAGGAAGCGCATCAGCGCCGGAATGCCGCCGCTCTTTGGCAGACGGCCGACGTCCACGTAGTCGGCGCCCGTATCCTCCAGCGCCAGCCGGACAAACTCGCCGCGGCCCGGTATGTCGGGCCAGTAATACAGCTCGTAACGCATGGGGAAAAACCTCCTGGTTGAGTCTCCAATGGGGATTTCGGGGTCGGTGTGAGTTTGCTATTCGCTTCCTCGCAGGTCCATCATACGTCCTCTGTCAGTTTCCCTGTGATGTCTTCCACCAACATCCTCTTGTTGACCTTAGTGTCCGAGATCATAGGCAGGCTATCGGTCACCTCCAGCCGTTCGGGGAACTTGTATGGCGCGATTTTCTTGGAGCGCAAAAAGGAAAGGACTTCCTCCAAAGTGGGCGGCTCATCTCCCCGAGGAACCACGTACGCGCAGACTCTCTCCCCGTAGACGGGATCAGGCATACCTATCACGGCGGCTTGTTTCACTTTAGGGTGGGCGAGAAGATAATTCTCGATCTCGCTGGGCGCGATATTCTGACCTCCTCGGATGATCAGGTCGTGTTTTCTTCCTACCACTACCAGATCGCCCTCGCTATTCCACTGAGCCAGATCTCCCAAGGGTAACCACCCGTCTCGTGTCCACGCCCTGGATGTAGCCTCGGGATCTCCGTAGTAACCGGAAGAACATGCGGGACCCCGTCCTTGCATTTCCCCCACCTCTCCCACGCCCACGGGCTTGCCTGCCTCATCCACGAGGCGCACCTCAGTGCCCACGTGAGGTCTCCCCACAGTAAAGTAGCGCACTTCCGGAGGGTCGAGGGGAGAGGTAAAAACCACGCCGCCCCAATCCACGGCGCCATAACAATTGAGGACGATGCCTCCGAGCTTTTCTTCAGCCGCTCGAGCCAGGTTCGGGGGCAGCGGCGCGCCAACGCTAAGCCAAAAACGCACGGAAGAGAGATCATAGCGATGCGCATGTGGGTGAGCCACCATTAAAGCCAGTTGGGCCGGGACCAGACAGGCAAGCGTAACCTTTTCTCGCTCGATTAGCTCAAAAGCTGCCTCCGCCCCAAAATGGTTCAAGAGAACTGTCTTGGCCCCCAACTGCGGCGCGGCAAAGTAAACGGGGATATTGGGACCTGCGGCCGCGGGTGAGAGAGCCGCCAACACGTCCGTATCTCCGAGTCCAAAAACGTCTATGTAGCCGCGGCCATAGAGAAGACGAGCCGCGGCCGTGTATTCGGCGAATTTGGGTAGACCCGTGCTTCCCGTGGTGGCGTTGATAAGAGAAACCTCGCTCGCCTTATAGCTGCGCTCACTCAAGAGCAAAAGAGAGACTTTTTTTTCCCAGGGATCGAAAGCCATTTCATCCAAAGACAATGCACCCGAAGGCGCGTCTTCCCCGACAACCAAAAGCGAGCGCAGGCAGGGCAGCTCTGTTTGTAACTCTCGGACCATCCCGAAGTGGTCAAAATCCCGGTACCTCCCCGGCACAACGACAGCTTTTGCCTCGGTGTACCGAAGGCAATACCTCATCTCGCTCTGCCGCAGAGTGCGGGGGACCGGCAGGCTGAGCGTTCCCGCTTTTTCGCAGGCGACGCGGAGGAGTGGTAGCTCGACAGAGTTCGGAAGCTGGAGGACGACCACATCATCGCGATCCAATCCCAGGTGGATGAGGGCGAGCGCTACCCGGTCCGTCCAAACCTTCGCCTCCGCCCACGATATGTTTCTCTTTCCATCGGTGACGGCAATGGCTTGCGGAATTCGGGATGCATTGCGATCCCAGTGACCGGAGAGGCTCATGGTCTGCCAAATTCCCCGACTCAAATAGTCCCTCATGGTCTCTTCTGCGAGCCGAATTGGCGAGGCCACCTTAAACTCCGGGAAACCGTTACTTGAGGTTCTTCAGGGAGGCAAAAACATCCTGCCAGGGTTGGCCAGGCACATGCGGAGGGAGTTCTTTCAGGACGCGAATGGCCCAGGGCTTAGGGTGAAGGTAGCCGGTCTCGGAGCGAATCCAGAGAAGGTCCCCTTGAGAAAGACTTTCCGGCTCGCGCGCCAGTTGAGCCCGCACCAACTTGGTGTCGTACTTGCGTGGACCGGGAGTCAGATCCTTAATAAACAGCGTTTGTTCTCCTTCATCGAGACTGCTGAGCCGGCGCACGAAAGTCACATACTCTCTCTTCATGACCTCCCTCCCAATCCATCGCTCTCCCAGTGGGCCAGAACTTTCTCTTGAAGCCAGTCGGGGTAAGTTGTCTCAAAGGAGGATTTGATCGGAACGCCTTCCTTTTCCCAATCCTCCGGCCAGGTCGCGTCAAAAACCGCCGATACCCCCTTTAGTCTCCGACGCTCCTCGGCGCTGTAACACGGGGTCAGAGCATTCCCCCTGCCCTCATAATGCTCCAGGGTAATCCCTCGTCCGGGGTGGCACTTCGTGGCGAAGGCGTGAACGACTTGGTTCATATCAAAAACATCCACATCTCTATCGACAACGATCACTTTAGAGACCATGACGCGGCGAGCCGTGAAGAAATCCAGCACCTGGCGCGCCACCTGGCTGCCGCCGCGCTCGACGCTCACCACAATGAGATGGGTCACTCCCTCCGGCGGCACATAAACGTCCTTCACCGGAAGGCCGCGCCGCCTGAGCCCCCGCTTCATCGCGATGGCCGCAGTGAGTGAGGCCGCAATGGAGCTATCGTCCGGAGGAACACCCAGGGTGCTCAAAGTAAGGATGGGATTTTTTCTATGAGTGATCCCGGTTATCTGCACCAAAACGCCCTCGCCCATCGTGCCGCTGCGATAACCCGGATACTCGCCGAAAGGTCCCTCCAGAGCGATCCGGTCGGGAAGAAGTTCCCCCTCGATGACGATTTCCGCATCCGCCGGCACCAGAAGATTCTGAGTCTTGCACCGCACCAGCTTCACCGGCTCTCCCCTCAGCCCGCCCGCGTACTCAACTTCATTTTCACCCGGTTTATAGGGGTCTGTGGCCACCATGTGGCAAAGGGGCTCACAACCGATGACGACGGCTATGGGCATGGCCTGCTTGCGCGGCAGGTATTTGCCCTTCATCATGATGGCAAGCTGGCTTGTGGCCTGGGGCCAGCCCGCAAGCATGTTCCTCGTGTGGATCATAAAGCGGTACATGCCCCAGTTGGTCCATCCCGTGTCCGGATCCCTGGTCACGATAATATCCCAGGTCCCGATATAGCGGCCGCCGTCGCCATCGTGCACCATGGGAGCGGGCAATTGATAGACATCCAGCTCAGGACCGGCCATCACAATTTCTTGACAAGGAGCAGTATCGACCGTGACCGGCTCTAACTTCCTCTCGTGCCTTTCCTCGTAGGCCGCATAAAGCTCGCGCACGAAAGTCTGCGCCGGAAGACCCAAGGCAACGGCCACGCGGCGCCAGGTCCCCACGGGACCATTCAGGATGGAGTAGCCCGGAGGATAATCCTTGATCTTCTCGAACAAAAGCGCGGGACCGGTCTTCTCATAGGCGCGCCGGCTAATGGCCCCCACCTCCATATCCCAATCCACTTCCCGCTTGATCCGAACCAGATCGCCGCTTCTCTCGAGCGCGGCGATAAACCCTCTCAAGTCAGACAAGGCCATGTTGTTTCCTCTCTATTCACCGCTCACTTCTCGATCCCCCTTTACCAAAGGGGGAGAAAGGGGGATTTGAGGGGGGGATGGGGGGATTATGGTAATTTTCTTTTTTCCTTCACTATAGTATCCGGAAAAGCGACATTTCCCCGATTGCCGGCCTCCCTCGGGCCGAGCCCTTGCGAGCGCGGTCAATAGGCCTCTGCCTTGTAGGCCACCACCCCGTCCGCTCCAAGGGTGGCTATTCTCACAGCCCGGGCCACAACGCAACCTCTACGTCCCTGTGCCCGCGCTCTCCAGGACTCGCCCCTCGGTTGCCTGATGGGAACTTATTCATGAGTTCCTTAGCAATGTCGTTCGAAGTGGGAGCGCCACTTGTTTTTGACCGACTCCAGCACCGCGGGCGAAGTGCAGATGGTGCGCGGGAAGTGCGCCTTCCAATGATAGGGCTTGCAGGCCAGGACGATCGCAGTCGAGTGGGTGTAGTCGCCCGCGGCCCGCTTCTCGGGCGTCAGGCGCGGGTCGATGGGACTGCCCCAGAGCTGGTTCACGATTTGGATCGAGTCGGCGGGCTCGCAGCGGGTGTTTAGCGCCCAGGAGACCTGGTGCCAGTCGGTGGGATCGATGTCCTCGTCGACCACGATGAT
The DNA here is from genome assembly GCA_016193385.1 of Deltaproteobacteria bacterium. The sequence continues at coordinate 2,235 of JACPSF010000081.1, read as the reverse complement.
CCAGCGGAGCAGGTAGGCGGTGGAGTAGCTGCTGGCCACCTTCAGCGCCACCTGCATCGCCTCGCCGGCCCACCTTTGCTCGATGGCGACGATCACGCCACCGTAAGGGGTGCCACCTTCCATAAACCACACCCCGCGCACCCCGGGAAAATCGCGGTCGAGGATATCCCAGGTCACAGCGGAGCGGCGGATGTGGCGGCCGAGAGCGTAGTCCAACGGTGTAAGCAGGGGTGGAGTCCCTTGCAGGATCGGGCGGTCGCGATGGAGAAGGCTTGTTACTTTGACGGGAGGCTGGGGTTTGCTGGGATGGTAGTAGCCCGTCCACTCGCCGAAAGGGCCCTCGGGCAGATCGGGCTTCGTGCCGGGGGGCAACATCAACCCTTCCACTGCCAGCTCCGCCGTTGCAGGCAGCGGCAACCCGGTCGTGGGACCCTTTACGACCTCCACTGGCGCCCCACGCAGCCCGCCTGCGTAAGCATACTCGGAGACGCCCCAGGGGATGGGAAAGTTGGACGCCGCCCAGAGGAGCGGTTCCTGCCCGCAGATAATTGCCACCGGGCATGCCTCTCCGCGCTCCCAGTATTTCTGTCGGATCATGGCGGTGTGGCGGCCGGGCGAGAGGTAGATCGTGAGAGTTTGCCCGTCGTGCACCTCTCCCCGCTCAGTGCCGAGGTTGACCCAGCCGTCATCGGGGTCGCGGGTCACGACCATGCAGCCGGTGCCAAGGTAGCGTCCGCCGTCGTGCTCGTGCCATTGGGGCACGGGAAGCGCGAGGAGGTCCACCTTATCGCCGGTCATGACGTGTTCAAGCAGCGGGCCTTTGGTCACCTCGCGCGGCGGAATGAGCTGGAGGTTTCGCTCCCGCTCCCGCCACAGGCGGACCTGCTCCAGCCGTGAAACGTCGCCGGGTAGGGCGAGAGCCAGCGCCGCGCGGCGATGGGTGGTGTAGAGGTTCGTGGCGATCCGGTACCCCGCCGCATAGCCCTTGACCCCATCGAAGAGAAGGACCGGTCCATCCGTTCGGCTCGCCTGCCACTCGGTTATCACCCCGATCTCGAGATTCCAGTCCGCTCCTTCAAGCTCGACCAAATCGCCGTCCGCGCGCGCGCGCTCAATAAACGCGCGCAGATCGCCAAATACATTTTCGTTCATGCGTCACCTCTATTTTTTATCTCCTGTCTCTTAAGGCGTTGTAGATTTTCTCGGAGGTGATCGGCAGCTCAAAGAGCCGCGCTCCCACGGCATCGGCCACGGCGTTGGCGATAGCGGCCGGGGGGCTCACGTTGGCCATCTCACCGATGGCTTTAGTCTCGTAGGGGCCGGGACCGCTATCGGAGCGCACCAGCACCGTCTTGAGCCGGGGTATATCGGCGATGCTGGGGAGCTTGTAATCTCCGAGGTGGGGCGTGGTGACCTGGCCGTTCTCCAAAGTGATCTCCTCCATCAGCGCCGCGCCGATGGCCATCACCGCCCCGCCATCGATCTGTCCCTGATGGCCGATCGGGTTGATAATCGTGCCGACATCGTGGGCGGTGATGAACCGGTCGAGCTTGACCTGGCCTGTCTCAGGGTCGACTTTGACCTCGGCCACCTGAGCGACGAAAGAAGTGGAAGAGCGCTCTATCGTAATCTCTATCTTAGCGGTCACGCTGATTGGGCCGCCGCCTGCCTTCGCAACCACCTCACGGAGGCTCAATGTTCGACGCCGGTCATCTCCTTTCCAGAATCGCCCGGCTCGATAAACAACTTGATCCTTCGGACAATCGAGTGTCTGGGCTGCTTGGGTAACCAATTTCTCGCGCAGGTCACTGCAAGCCTGGATCACCGCGCGGCCGCCGATATTGGTAGAGCGACTGCCCCCGAAGCCAATGTCGATATTGAAGGGGGCCGCATCGGTGTCGCCCACCACGACCCGCACTTGCTTGACGGGCACCCCCATCTCCTCGGCGACGGTCTGGCACAGGACCGTGCGCAGGCCGGTTCCCTGGTCACCGTTGACACTCAAAAGCGTGAAGCTACCGTCGGTCTCAGCGGTAAGGATGACCCAGCCAGGGCCAGCTCCCGTGAAACGCTCATACATGGCGACACCACGGCCGTAGTTGGGGCCGGGCTTAGGTCGCTTCCACCCGGCCGCATCCAGTGCGGCCTGAAGCGTGGCGCGCGCCTTCACGCCTTGCAGTCGAACCCCCAAAGCGTTCTCCTCGCCTTCGCCGATGATGTTCTTCAAACGGAACT
>JACPSF010000080.1 GCA_016193385.1 Deltaproteobacteria bacterium | reverse complement strand
GGCTTTCCGACCCATTTTTCAGAGTCTGGGTGACGGTATAAGATCGTACCTTCTTGATTGATCAGGGTTACAGCCGATCCCGGAGGCAGGGACATGCGGGTTATCAGTTCCTCAAACCAAGCAATATCTGCTCCAACGAAGACTACGGCACGCACGTTGCTTGACGCATCAAGGGAAGGGTACGCAATCGCCAAGCTCGCTTTGCCACTAATGCGACCAACCAGATACTCGCTAACGGCAAGATCACGTGTCTGTAGGCTCTCTTGAAAATAGGGTCGGTCAGAAATGTTGAGCGGCTGTTTAAGAGCTAGGCCAGAGCAAAATACATCGCCGTTTGGCGTCGCCGCTGCGAGGGTCGTATAAAGCGGGAATCGTTGGAGGGTAGAAGCGAAGACCGCGTTGCAGGATCGAGAGTCGTGATTGTGCACGACTGGAAGATAGGTTAGGCCGATAAGAAGTTGGCGTGCTCCATCGAGGACTTGTGCGTGGGCGTCGGCAATCTCATTCGCAAAGGTTAGGGTAGCTCGCTGGGCCTCGGTGACGGCCATTCGACGATGCTCGAAGCCCGTGTAAAGGACCAGTGCTAGTAGTGGAATGGCCGAAAGCAGGACCAGTAATATCAAGCGAGAACGGAGACTGGATAGGACATAGGACATTTGTACCTCGCTTCTGGAGGTCGAGCGGCTGTTGAGGGATGCAAGCCTTGAGCTGTCTTGCTCCTAACCTCGTTCCACCAGGCCAGCCCATCTTTGGAAGACTAAGCTCCCGATGGCTTGAAGACGGGGCAGGTAGTCCGGCGCTCTTCGCAGGATCTCCGCGCCGTCGACTTTTGCTTCGCGAAGCTCGCCGTCGAAGGTTTCGACCATCTCACGGATAATCGTCGGAATGATAGGCTGTAAAGGGAGATTCAATGCCCTTCCATAAGGGGTCGGTCTTGCAAGAATCCTCAAGGGTCACCGGATGCCAGCCAATCTCCTTCTTCTCGCCCTTGGTTACGGCTGCGCCGAGCGTCGCGGCAAGGAGCTGGCTTCCGAGGCAGATTCCTAAAACCGGCTTTCCTGCGTGTAATGCTTTTTCGATCAGGTGCGTTTCTTGAGTTAAAAACGGGTAATCGTTTTGCTCGTAGACCCCCATGGGGCCACCCATCACGATCAGGCCGGCGGCGTCGCCCATCTCCTTCCGCACCGGCTCTCCCTTGAAGGCCCGTACATACTCGTGCCGGATGCCTGTGGCTTCGAGAGCATCAGCGATGGTGCCGAGAGTTTCGCAGTGGGCGTGCTGTAAGACCCAAACTTTTGTCATGGGAGATTTCCCGTTTTCTCCGTCTAGCAGGCTGCGGAAGAACGCTCCGTTCACCCTTCGACGAACTCAGGGCGAACGGAGCAGCCCTTGAAATCATTCGCGATTTTCCGTTCATGCTGAGGCTCTCGAAGCATGAAAAAACTTTTTCCGCAGCCTGCTATGGCGGATTCGCAGCTTTGATCTTGGAGGCGACCGCCACCATCTCGGCGTGGATCAGCCCGTTGGACCCCAGGGTCTCTTCCCCCCAGATGGAGAATTCGTCGCCATTAAAATCGCTGACCATCCCTCCCGCCTCTCGCACGATGAGGCTCGCCGCGGCGGTGTCCCACGGATGGAGCTTTAGTTCCCAGAAGCCGTCGATGCGGCCGCAAGCGAGATAACAGAGATCCAGCGCCGCCGAGCCGGCGCGCCGGATGCCCTGGCACCGGACCATAAAGGCTTTGAAAAAGGCCAGATAAAAATCGGCTAGCTCCCTGCGATCGTGCGGAAATCCGGTCGCCAGCAGCGCCTTGTCCAGCTTGGCTGTCTTGGAGGTTCGGATCGGTGCCTCATTCAGAAATGCGCCGCTTCCTTTGGCTCCTTTAAAAAGCTCCTGACGCAGAGGATCGAACACCACCCCGAGGACGAGATCACCTTGTCGCTCCAAGGCTACGGATACGCTCACCTGGGGATAACCGTGGGTAAAGTTGGTGGTTCCGTCGAGCGGGTCGATGATCCAGCGGTAATCAGGGGATGACCCGGAAATGGCCGTTTCCTCCTCGGCGAGGATCGAATGATCGGGAAAGCGCCGCTGCAGGATGCTAACGATTTTCTCCTCGGCGCTTCGATCGACCTCGGTGACGAGGTCAATAGCCGATTTGTACTCGATCCGCTTGAATTTTTGCCAATTCTCAAGAATCAGCGCTCCCGCGGCCCGTGCCGACTCCTCGGCCGCAGCAACGCAACTCTGCATCCTGTCCCCATCGGGCTCGCTCACGGTTTGCGCTCCGGATCGGCCGGAGACGTTATTCCAGGCCGGTTACAGGTCATAGACCGGCGTGTGCAGGGCGATGTGTTTTCCCATCGCGATGGCACGGACGATATCCGATCGGCTTACGATTCCGACCAGCTTCTCCCCTCGCAGGACCAGCAGTCGCTTGACCTTGTGCGTGGTCATAAGGCTGGCAATCTTTTCCACCGGCGCATCCTCGGTGACGCTTATAACCTTTGGGCTCATGATGGCCTTGACCTGCTTCCCCTTCTTCGCGACCAGATCCGCTTCCGAAACCACGCCCAGGATCTTGCCGTTTTTGTCCGCCACCGGTGCCCCGCTGATGCGGTTCCTGGTGAGGGTCCTGGCGAGCTCCTTGAGCGAGGCCGTCGGCGCAATCGTGATCACTTTTTTGGTCATGATGTCTTTGGCCACCATAGAGGCCCTCCCTTCTAGTGTCCTGTCTCAGATATCCGTTAACTATAGTGACGGAATTAAATAAGTTG
>JACPSF010000277.1 GCA_016193385.1 Deltaproteobacteria bacterium | reverse complement strand
AGCGACCCGGCGACCACCACCGACAGCGCGGATGGAAAAGGCGCGCCGATAGTACCGAGCAGAAGCGTAAGACCAAGAATCGGGTAACCGTAGACGAGTAGCGCGGCGAGGATTTCCTCACCAAGTGTGCCCGGCTCGCTGACCGTTTCCTTCCCGCCTTGGGGTGACGAGGTGGTGCGCAACTCCGAGATCGCTTTCTGGACCTGCTGGATATACTGAAACGGTGACAAGCCTTGCCTCTCGGCAAGAGATTTCAAGGTTGTTTTCGGATCTATGTCTGGCGATAACCCAAGACGCTCGGCCAGCGCAGTCTCAGGCACGCGATAAGTCGGTGCGACATAGTCAAGAGTCATCCACGGCCGGACGCTGCTGACGTCTGGCGCGCCCAATTCGTATGCCGAGCGGAGCAACAAATAAGAACGATAAGTTCTTAGCGCGAACATCGCGGCCGTGAGCGCGGCAATGATAAAAAGAGCAAGCAACACCACCCGCTGCCACTGAAAACTGGTTTTGATCACAGTCTCCACCCCAACCGTAGTCTCACCTGATTTGTAGCACCGTCCGACTATAAAAGCTTCCGAGCCGTCCATCCGATTGCTTCCACGCAATAATAAGGCGCGATGGCAAAAACCGTGATTGCAAGGATGCAAAAAAGGGACTAGCTCAGGTCACGCTTCTTGGCTTCGAACTCCTCCTTGTTGATTTCACCCCGGGCATAGCGCTGGCGGAGAATCTGGAGGGCGGTGTCCGATGGGGATGCTTTGCCTTGGCTGATGAGCCAGCGAATGACAAGCACAATCCCGACAATCACCGCGCCCCAGAACAACAGCATCAGGAGCCCCATCCCGATCCCCCACGCGCCCCACATCCAGCCCATCGGGTGCTCCCATCCCCATTCATAGGGAGGCCGTTGAGCATACGCTGTACCTGGTATAAGAGACACCAGCGCCACAGACATCATCCATCGTAAAATTTCCACAAGAGTATCCTCCTCTGTGCTTTTCAATCGCTGGTAGTATTAGCAAGACGCATGCCAGAGCGTTCCCGCGCTTTTTCTCCGATCTCAGAACTCGATGTTTGCAGAACCGCGACGGCTTTGCCAGGAAGGTCCACCTCAGTTGACGCAAGCGTACCTTATCGGATAGCCTCCGGCTCACGGTATGGCAGTCGAGGAGCCCTTCGTAATAATGCCATTCGATACGCAAGGCTACTCTGCTTTCGGGAGCATCGTCGGGCCGGACGCAAGCAAGCAGTCGCGCCAAGAAATCTGGAGGGCTGACATGCAGACGTGTTTACGATTCGCACTGGTGCTAGCCACTGCATTTGTAGCGGCGGGTTGTCAGACCATGGGTCCCGGAAGCATTCCGCGCGACCGCATAGACTATGCTCGCGCCATGGGTGATTCGTGGAAGGAGCAAACGCTGCTCAACATTGTCAAGCTGCGTTATTTAGACCCACCGGTGTTTCTCGACGTGTCTTCGGTCATCAGCTCATACCAGCTTGAAAGCCAGGTCAATGTCGCGGCGGAGATTTTCCCGAGATCACCAATTGACACCAACTATAGTCCTGGGGTGAGGGGCACGTACACGGACCGGCCCACAATCTCCTACACGCCGCTTACCGGCGAAAGGTTTATCAACAGCTTGCTGCGACCGATTCTGCCCCAGACAATCTTCGTGATGATGGGGGCTGGCCATCCGGCCGACTTCATCCTGCAAGCGACAGTGCAAGCTATCAATGGGATCTATAACTATTCCGCCTCTCCACCACGGGCGCGGCGCGCAGATCCGCAGTTCTACATGGTGACCGAAGCGATTCGCCGCATCCAGCAAGCCGGAGCACTCGGCGTGCGTATCGAGAAACGCGGCGACCAAGACCTGACAATGATATCTTTTCGTCGCAAAGTAGGTAAAGACGTGGAGAAAGACATTCGCTTCGTAAAGGATGCGCTAGGGCTCAATCCCAACAACGATGAGTTCCTGCTCACCTTCGGTTTGGTCCAGCGCAGTCCTGACGAAATCGCGCTGCTCACGCGTTCCATGCAGGAGATTCTAAGCGAGCTTTCCGCCGGCGTCGAAGTGCCCGAGCAAGATTTGATCGAAGGCCGGGCGACACCGAGACCGCGCCCGGATCCGGATGCGGATCCGCGCAACTATCCGCTCGTGCGCATTCAATCGAGCGGCGGACGCCCTCTGGACGCATACACTGCGGTGAGCTACCGAAATTACTGGTTCTGGATTGACGACCGTGATCTCAATTCGAAGCGGGTGTTCATGTTCCTGATGATGTTCTCCTCCCTCGCCGAGACAGGCGCCGTACCGCAGAGACCCATCATCACGATACCCGCCCGCTGAGCCTGCCCTTTGAGGGATCACAGCCATGAGGCAAGATCCTGCGCAGGATCAAATGCACGACACCGCACATCAACCTCTCAGCAACGTAGGCCGCTAGACAGAGGTTCAGCGACCGAACTGAAGAAAATATTGATAGGGTAAGAAGTCCAGCGACCTGGTCAGGCGGTAACCGGCCTGTCGAAGCTCTTCGATAATCGTCTCCTGCGATACCTTTTGCTCTAAGGGCGGACCAACAGGTTGCGGCTTCCTGTAGAAGTCAACGATCACAATCCTACCGTTCGGTTTTAGGCTCTTTGAGAGTTTTCTGAAATACTCCACTCTATTGCTTATATGATGATACGTGTTGGACAAAAAAATGACGTCTACTGACTGCGGCCCCAGGCCCGGGCCATCAGGCTTGACCAGACGCGGTTCGTAGTTTGTGAGATTGAGTCTTCGGGCCTCTTGTCTCATATGCTCCACCATGGCGGCTTCGATCTCCAAGCCGAGGGCTT
>JACPSF010000276.1 GCA_016193385.1 Deltaproteobacteria bacterium | reverse complement strand
TGATCCGCCCCAGGCGGAGACTAAAAACTGAGAACTATAGTGAAGGAAAAAAGAAAATTACCATAATCCTCCTATCCTCCCTCAAATCCCCCTTTCTCCCCCTTTGGTAAAGGGGGATCGAGGAGGATTTAGGAGAGCGAGGGGGGATTTGATGTCAATTTATTTAATTCCGTCACTATAAGAACTCAAAACTATTAGGAATGAACCGCATCGACGAAAAATTCTCCCGGCTCAGGAGCCGGGGCGAACGGGCCCTTATCCCGTTCGTGACCGCGGGTGACCCCGACCTCGGCGCCACTCTTCGTATCCTCAGCGCCTTGCAGCGCAGCGGCGCGGACCTGATCGAATTGGGCGTTCCGTTTTCCGACCCGATGGCCGATGGGCCGACGATTCAGCGCGCCTCAGAGCGCGCCCTGAGGAGCGGCACGACTCTACCGCAGATTCTGGAAATGGTTCGCCAATTTCGCCGTGATTCAGATATCCCGCTCATCCTTTTTGGTTACTACAACCCTTTTTTTCGTTATGGGCTTAAGCGCTTCGCGCGCGAGGTCAAGGCTGCGGGCATCGATGGGATCCTGTGTGTGGACCTTCCTCCGGAGGAAAGCGGTGAGCTGAAGCGCTGGACCGACGCTCATGGGTTGGATACGATCTTTCTCTTGGCGCCGACGAGCGATGCTCAGCGCATCAGGCTGGTTACGGAGCAGGGCCAGGGATTTGTCTATTATGTCTCGGTCACAGGGGTGACCGGGGCGCGCAAGCGCTTCGAGGATCATCTCCGAGCCCAGGTGTCCCGAGTGAGGCAGGTTACCCGGCTTCCCGTCGGTGTCGGATTTGGCGTGTCGACGCCAGAGCAAGCGGCTTGGATCGCCTCCTTTGCCGATGCCGTGGTGGTAGGGAGCGCGCTGATCCAGGTTATCGAAAAGGCCCCGGGGTGGCGCAAGAAGGTGGAGAGGGCGGGAGCGTTTGTGGCGCGGCTGAAGCGCGCGATGAAGCGAGTTTCAAAGAAGGCAGGAGGCGAGAGGCTTGAGTAAAACTGTTGCCTGATGCCTAGCAGGCTGCGGAAAAAGTGATTTTCATGCTTCGAGAGCCTCAGCATGAACGGAAAATCATCAATGATTTCAAAGGGGCCTCCGTTCGCGCTGAGTTCGTCGAAAGGTGAACGGGGTTTTTTCCGCAACCTGCTAGTGCCTGCTGCCTAATCTGATGGCATCTTACTCAGACACGCTGAATTACATCTTCAATCTGCGCGGCGGGGAGATTGACTTGAGACTCCATCGCGTGGAGCAAGTCCTCTCCCTCTTCGGCCATCCGGAGCGACGCTACCCCGCCTTCCATATTGCCGGGACGAATGGAAAGGGGTCGACAGCGGCGATGCTACAGCGCATCCTTTCAGCGCAGGGCTATCGCGCGGCCCTTTACACCTCGCCCCACGTCGCCTCCTTCACCGAGCGGATCCGGATCGGAGACCGTGAAATCTCGCCCGAACGGGTCGTGGAGCTCGCCGAGCTGGTCCGGGACCGATCGGCCATCGCGGGGATCGGGTTGACCTTTTTCGAGTTCGTGACCGTGGTGGCCTTCCTGTACTTTGCCTGGAGTGGGGTCGATGTGGCTGTGGTTGAAGTGGGACTCGGAGGGAGATTGGATGCCACCAATGTCTTGTTTCCCGAGGTCGCAGTCATCACGACCGTCTCTATGGACCATGAGGCCTATCTCGGTTCGGATGTCCTATCCATCGCCCGTGAGAAGGGCGGGATCATCAAGGAAGGGGTGCCCGTGGTGGGGGGAGCGTTCCTCCCCCAGGTTGAAAACGTTCTCAGGGAGATAGCCGCGGCCAAGCGAGCGACACCTTTCTTCTTGGGGCGGGACTTCTCCGTTAACCTAAAAGACTCGGATCGTTTCGACTATAGCGGGCTTGAGTGGAGGCTTGCGGACCTTTCCCTGGCGCTCCGGGGCAGGTATCAGCGGGGAAATGCAGCGATTGCTTTGGGCGCGTTAGAGGTGGCCCGCGTTGCCTTTCCGGTGAGCGAGGCGGCCATCCGGGAAGGGCTCGAGACGGTCTTTTGGCCCGGTCGCCTTGAGGTGATTTCCAACCATCCCACCGTAATCCTGGACGGGGCACATAACGGCGAGGGTGTTCGGGCGCTGGTAAGCGAGATCCGCCATTTTCAGGGGGAGAAGAAGGTCAGGCTCCTCTTTGCTTCGATGGGAGACAAAGACTGGCCTTTCATGCTAAAAGAGCTGTCGGGTGTGGCGAGCGAGGTGGTTTTGACGCGCGTGGCGATGGAGCGGTGCGCGGACCCGCGCCGGCTTGCGGAGACGCTTCCGCAGGAGATGCCGGTCAGGATCATCGAGAAACCGGTGGAAGCCGCCGAGTATCTGTTCGGCAGCGCCGTGATGGGCGAGACTATTCTCGTGGCCGGGTCGCTCTATCTATTAGGAGAGGTGAGGCCCTGTCTTGTCGCGGCGGCGCGGGCAGGTATGGCAGGGAGAAAGCCGGTGGAGGTTTGAGGCTCGTGTGATGGCTTTGCGAGGAAGATACGGCGCGTTTGCTTTGAGCATGGTCCTGTGGCTGCAGTCTTCTGCCTCGTTAGGTCAAGCCGCCGAGGCGCCGGCTCCGAGGGAAGAGGGAGAGATCAACATCACGGCCGAGTCTCTCTCGGTTGGGGATGGCGGGACGCAGGTCGAGGCCAAGGGAAACGTGGAGATCCGCAGGGGAGAGATGACCTTGAAGGCCGATGAGGTCCGGGTGAATCGGACAACTCAGGATGTGGAGGCCAAGGGGAAGGTTTCGGTCGATGATCCTCACGGCACCCTCAAGGCGGAGGCAGCGCGTTTTAACCTGCAGCAGGAGACCGGCGAGATCGAAAACGGAGATCTGTTCTTCGGCCAGAGCCATCTCAGCCTGAGCGGGAAACGCATACAGAAATCCGCCGGGCAAACCTATCATATCAGCGAGGGGCTCTTTACCACCTGTCTCTGCGAGTCCGGACCTCCCACCTGGAGAATAGGGGCCGAGCAGATCGATCTCACCCAGGAGGGGACGGGGATCGTCAGGGGAGGGACATTTTACCTCTTGGATGTCCCCGTCTTTTATTTGCCCTACGGCTTTTTTCCGGTCAGGACCGAGAGGCAGAGCGGTTTTCTTTTTCCGCGCATCGGCTCTTCGAGCAAGGAAGGCTTTACCTTCGAACAGCCGTTTTTCTGGGCCATCTCCAAGAGCAGCGATGCCACCTTCGGGATCGATGTGGAAACCCGCGCGCGCGTGGGGCTGTTGGGAGAGCTGAGGACGATCGTGAGCCGGGACGCGCAGGCGCAAATCGACCTATCCTATCTTAATGAAGGGCTCAGGAAGAACGAGGAGAGTTCGATCAAGGACCGCACCATCGCCGACCCCACGATCCCCCAGGATCGGTGGAGCGTCCTGGCGACCCATCGCCATACGAGCCCTGCGGGCTGGAAGACCTATAGCGATATCTCCGCCTACAGCGATGACCTGTTTCTCAGAGAGATCGATCTCAAAGATTTTCACAGCTTCAATCTGGATGCCTATGGCCGGGAAAGGGACCTCAGGACCAGCCGTTACACGCGCTCGCGCCTCGGCTTTCTCCGGGACTGGGGCGATGTCAGGCTTCAGGGCGAGTGGGGCTTTTACCAGGATTTTATTCAGGACGATGACCGCACGCTGCATAGGACTCCTCAGCTCCTCGCGAGGGGAAGGCACATTTTGGGAGACTCCCCTTTGGAGCTTCGCTGGCGCGCGGAAGGGGTGAATTATGTGCGCCGGGAAGGCGCCGACGGGCTCCGTTTGGACCTCCGACCCGAGCTTTTTCTGCCTGTTCATGTCACCCCATATCTCATCGGCGGTTTCGGCATCGGCTTGCGTGAGACGGCGTATCATCTCTACCAGACAGAAGGGTCCTTCGATCGGAATAATTCACGCGAATTAATGGAGGTCAGGGGAAGCGTCGGCACTTCACTGGCACGTGTTTTTGATCCGGATGGTTCTTATCTTAAGAAGGTGAAGCACGTCATCGAGCCGGAGGTGAGCTATCTCTTTATCCCGCGCGCCAACCATCGCGATATCCCCATTTTTGACGGCACGGACCGAATCAATCGGAGAAATCTCTTGACCTTTTCTCTCACGAACCGCCTTTGGGGAAAGTTCGGGCAGCAGCCGGCAGAGCTTCCCGAGGACAGGGATGTGGAACTTGTGACCGTTTCATATGAACCTGAGGCTCACCCCTCTCGACTACTTGACTTTCGGGTTTGATACCGGGCTCAACCCCGGTCCCTGGCAGATGACGCAGGCAGCCGCTCTGCTTTCGCTGCGGGATCCTCGGCCCATTACGCACCGTGTTCTCGACCGGGATTTTATGAAGGCGAACCAGTTAGCTCTCAGCTACCGCTTCATCCGGCGGAACTCTCTGGCCGAATTGGCGGAGAACGCGAACCTCACGACCCTCAAGGATGAAAGGCTCATTACCCGTAACGTCTTGGGGGAATTGGGGGTTCGTATCCTGCTTCACCTGACCGAGCACCTGCTCCTTACCAACGACACCAACTACAACGTACGGGACGGGCGCTTCGCCGGCAATCGGGGCGGGCTTAAAGTCCTCTCTCAGTGTGAATGCTGGACGCTCAGTCTTACCGTCAATCGCAGGACAAACCCCGGCAAAACCAGCTTTAAGTTCGATTTCAACCTTCTGGGATTGGGATCTCAGGCGAAGGAGATGTTTCAGTAACTCGGTTTTTTGCCTGACGTCAATCGGAGGTTTTGGTCATGGAGAGCTACCAACCCGGAAGAGTCGACAAACCTTGGGGTTACGAACTGATCTGGGCCCACACAGACCGCTATGTGGGGAAGATTCTCCACATCAACAAGGGTGAATCCCTGAGCTACCAGTACCACCGCATCAAGGATGAATCGATCCAGCTTCTGCGTGGCGCGATGGAATTGGAAATCGAGGCGGGTGGGGAGAGAAAGAAGATCCGTTTTCTGCTCGGGGATTGCTTCCACATCACTCCTGGAATGAGGCACCGCATGACCGCGATCGAAGACTGCGACGTCCTGGAGGTCTCTACACCGGAGCTCGACGACGTCGTCCGAGTAGAAGACCGCTACGGCCGGGCAGGGAAACAACCCTAGGCTTTCGCGGACCTGTTTTTCGCGATAAAGCCATATCCCGAACCAGATAGCGGATCCTCTCCCTTCTCTGTCAACCTCCGTGGGTTGCCCGCCGTCGACCTGATCCGGAGTCTTTTTCGTAGGGCGTTCGGTCCACTTTTCCGATATGTCGTCTTGGTTTTCCCCGCTTCATGGAATCTGGTATGATTCGGTGGAGGAGATCGAGCTGTAAGCACGGTAGGAACGGATGGAAAACTATCTCACTTTGCCTGAGCGGCTTATCGGGCGCGGTCTGATCTCAGCCGAAGAGTTAGAACGGATCGCTCGTCTCCAGCAGGAGCAGCACGCTCCGCTCACGCGGCTTATCGTCGAGCTTGGCTTCCTCTCTGAGGACGACCTTCTGCCCATTCTCAGCGAGCACTTAGGCATCCCTCTGGTATCTTTAAAAGACGCCCCCTCGACACCTTTTGCGCTGGAGCCTTTTTTTGACGCTGTCGATTTTCTCAAATTGAGCCGGATGGTCCCGATCAGAGTGGAAGGACAAGAACTCTCCGTGGCCACCACCGACCCTACGGATCTTTCCCGCCTCCACGCGTTGGAGGTGGCGACGGGTCTCAGGGTCAAGCCTTTCCTGGCCAAGGAGAGGGAGATCACAGCCCGGATCGAGGCCCTCTTCGGCAACGGGGACTCGGCCTCGTCTCTATCCGCGCAAGCTAGTGTTCGCGAGGTGGAAGGGTCTGGGGATGAGGAGGAGGTTGAGCATTTGCGTGATTTGGCCTCGGAGGCGCCTGTCATCCGTCTGGTCAACCAGATGCTCGGTCGGGCGCTCGAGGGCCGGGCTTCAGATATCCACATCGAGCCTTTCGAGAACCAGCTCAAGGTGCGCTATCGCATAGACGGGATCCTACATGAGGTCGATCCGCCGTCGCGCCAGCTCAAAGCCGCGATTATTTCCCGCATAAAGATCCTCGCTCAACTCAACATCGCCGAGAGGCGGTTGCCGCAAGACGGTAGGATCAAGACCCGGATCGCAGGTAAGGATGTTGATCTCCGCATCGCGACGATCCCCACACTTTACGGAGAAAGCGTGGTCATTCGCTTGCTCGAACGCTCACAGATTTTTAGCGACCTTGACTCGCTCGGTTTTCCCCCCGACGTGCTGCGGAGCTTCAACGAAATGATCACCAAGCCTCACGGGATGGTCCTGGTAACCGGGCCGACTGGTAGCGGCAAAACGACCACGCTCTACGGCGCTCTTCAGAAAATCAACGATCCGGGTAAGAAAATCATCACCATCGAGGACCCGGTGGAGTATCAGCTAAGCGGCGTCAACCAGATTCAGGTGAAGCCGCAGATCGGTCTCACCTTTGCCAACGGGCTGCGCTCGATCGTGCGGCAGGACCCCGACATCATCATGGTGGGAGAAATCCGCGACTTTGAGACGGCGGAGATCGCGGTGCAGGCCGCGCTCACCGGGCATCTGGTCTTTTCCACGCTGCACACCAACGATGCTGCCGGAGCCGTCTCCCGCCTCCTGGAAATGGGGGTACAGGATTATCTTCTCAACTCCTCGCTCCTGGGTGTTCTAGCCCAGAGGTTGGTGCGGCGGCTGTGCTTGAGCTGTCGGAAAGAGGTAGGGTTTCAGGGTTCAAGGGTTGAAGGGTTCGAAAGTGATGCTCTGAAATTCGTGTGGGAACCTCAGGGGTGTGAGTCCTGCGGTGGTACGGGTTACCTGGGCCGCATCGGTATCTTTGAGCTGCTTCCGGCAACGCCGGAGATCTGCAAACTGATTGTTCAGAGGGCGGACGCTAACTCTATTCGAAGCTTCGCTGTAGCCCGAGGCATGCACCTTCTGAGAGAGGATGGTTGGCAGAAAGCCCGCGGTGGAATCACTACACTGGCTGAGGTGCTGAGAGTAACGAGAGAGGAAGGGTAAACAAATTTTAGATTTCGGATTGCCGATTTTGGGTTGAATCTAAAATCGAAAATCTAAAATCTAAAATGAGCATTACATATGGCGTTTTTCCAATACCGCGCTACCGATCCTTCGGGTAAATTGGTCGAAGGGCTCCTGGAGGCTCAAGGCGAACACGGGGTCGTGGCGCGGCTCCATGAAATGGGTTTGATCCCTTTGAGGATCACCGCACCGGGTGAGGTATCCGGCAAGTCACTCTCCTTTTCCCTTTTTTTCCGCGGACGGATAACGGAGCAAGAGATCCTCCATTTTACTCAGGAGTTGAGCACCTTGCTGGGCGCGGGGCTGCCGCTTGACCGAAGCCTCTCGGTCATGTCCAACCTAGTTCAAAGCGAAGAGTTCAGGAAAACCATACGCCTTCTCTTGGAAGGCGTTCGCGCGGGCAAGTCTCTGGCCGCCTCTATGGCTGAGCATCCCGACGTATTTCCCAAGCTTTACGTGAACATGATCCGAGCGGGGGAGACCGGGGGCATCCTCGAAGCGGTCCTCCGCCACCTTGTGGAATACCTTGAGCGCTCCATAAATCTCCGGGAAGATCTTAAATCCGCTTTGACCTACCCGGTGCTTCTGGCGACGGTAGCGGGCCTTTCCCTCACTGTCCTTTTCGTTTATGTAATCCCCAAATTCTCTCTCATCTTTAAGGATATCAACCAGGCCCTTCCCTGGATGACGCTGCTGCTGATCAACTTCAGCTACGCACTGTCCCGTTACGGCTGGGCGGCGCTCTTGCTGATCGTCATCGGCGCTGTCGCCGGCGCCTTTTATATCCGCAATCCGGAGGGGAGGCTGCGGTGGGATCGCTGGCGGCTTCGGCTGTGGGTGCTGGGTGATCTTCTGTGCAAACTTGAGGTGGCGCGCTTCACCACGACCTTGGCCGCGCTGTTAAAAGGGGGAGTGCCTCTCTTAGAAGCCCTGGGCACGGTGCAGGGAGTGGTCGCCAACCGGGTACTGGCACAAGCTATCGCTGAGGTTCAAAAAAGGGTGAGGGAGGGCAAAGGAATGGTGGGACCCCTAACTGAGAGCGGGGTTTTCCCCGATCTCGCTCTTCACATGATCGCTGTGGGGGAAGAAACTGGCAGGCTTGAAACGATGCTGGTCACCGTGGCAGAGCATTATGACCAGGAGGTCAAGCGCGCCACCAAGCGGCTGATGTCACTTTTGGAGCCGGCTTTGATATTGGGAATGGGCTTGGTGGTTGGTGTGGTTGTCATTTCAATGTTAATGGCGATTTTCAGCATCAATGATTTACCGTTTTAAGTTACCGTGCTCGTGGCTCGGTGCTCGTGCTCGTGACGAACACGAATCACGATCACGAACACGAAAGAATCGGGGTTTCACCCTCGTCGAGCTTCTCGTCGTCATGGTGATCATTGGTTTGCTTGCGGCGCTGGTAGCGCCGCGTTTTATCCGGCAGGAGGAGAAAGCCAAGTTGAAGGCAACGAAGGCCCAGATCGAGCTGTTGGGCACGGCTTTGGATACCCTCCGTCTGGATGCGGGACGCTATCCCACGACCGCGGAAGGGCTGGAAGCGCTCAGAACACGGCCTAGTGGATTGGACAAGTGGGATGGCCCTTACCTCAAAAAGGAGGTCCCTCTGGATCCCTGGGGTAGGCCCTATGTTTATCGAAGTCCCGGTGAGCATGGGCCCTACGATCTGCTCTCCTATGGCGCTGATGGCGCGGCTGGGGGGGAAGCCGATAATGCCGACATCACGAGCTGGGAGAGGTAGGTGGGGTTTTTCCCTGCTAGAGCTTCTGGTGGTCCTTTTGCTCCTGGTGGTGAGTAGCGCTCTTGTCCTTCCGGCGATTGATCGAGGGCTCAAAGAGAGAGAACTGAGACAGTCTGTCCTGGAGCTGGCTGCTGTTGCTCGGGACCTCCGTCGCAGGGCAGTCTATGAAAACGCCCTCCAGTACCTCGTTCTCAATCCGTCTGAGAACAGTTATCAGACCCTGGCGGGCGACAAAGTCCTTTTACCCTCAGACATGGTGATGACTGGGATCGAGGGAGGGGAACCGGCCGAGGAAGGGCTAAGGCGCTTCCTCTTTTTTCCCAACGGGAGCGCTCTCGGGGGGGAGATTGGGATTTCATCCCGCCAGGGGTCCGGCTATATTATTCAGTTGGAGCCGCTTACGGGTAGAGTGGTCGTGGTGCAGAGGAAGGCCCGATGAAACTGCAAATCTTCAATGGCGAGTGTCGCGAGGCATTCACGCTTCTCGAAGTTGTGGTGGCCATGGCCATTGTCGGCTTGGGGGTTGTGACCCTCCTGGAGATTTTCTCCCTGGGCCTTCGGCTAGGGTCCAGGAGCTACGCTAGAACCGCGGCGGTAACCTACGGGCGGCAGGTGATGGACGAATTTCTGGTTCATCGCGAAGTCCCGGAGGGTCAAGCGGAGGGGGCTTTTGGGGAGGAATATCGCTGGACGCTAAACGTTGCGCCTGTCGGCGAGGAATTCAAGCGGCTTTCCCCGGGCGCTTGGGAGTTGAAGGAGATTACGCTTGAAATGAGGTACCGGGACGGAGAGCGGGAGAAACAGATTGAGATGAAGACTTTGCGCTTGGTGAAGAAGAGATCATGACATTTCGAATTTCAAATTTCAAATCTCAAATTTCGAATTGCAGATCTCAGGCTGGATTCACTCTGGTCGAATTAAGCATTGCCATGACCCTTTTAACCCTGTTGCTGCTAACCGTTTACGGGGCCTTTTATGTGGGCCATAGGGCAGTGGAAAAAGCCCAAGCTCGCTCTGAGGTAAGTCAGAATCTGCGCTCTACGGAGGAACTTTTGGCGGGTTATATTCGATCGGGTTACCCTTACCGCTCCTCATCCCAGCAGCCGGCGATTTTTTTTTCGGGCGCGGCAGATCATCTTACCTTTGTTTCCGCTGTCTCTCAGGGGATGGGGGGCAGAGGCATGTCCAAGGTCAGCATTTCTTTGGAAGGCGAGGGGGCAGGGAATTTGATTCTCGCAGAGGAGACCCCTGTGCGCATTCAAGACCAGGAGGCTGGAACGGGCTATAAGAACAGGGTCGTGCTTGCCCGAGCGATCACGGATTTTCACATCGATTATCTTTATCAGGATCCTAAGAGTGGAGAGGAAAGCTGGTCTGAGGAATGGGACGGAAAGGAACGGAACGGCCTTCCCCGGGCGGTTCGGCTGAATTATCGCAACGAAAGCGGGCAGGAGATCCGTTGGGTTTTTCCGGTCATGATGGCGGTTTTAGCGCCATGAAAACCATTGCGAATTGCGAAATGCGAAATGTGGATCGCAAATCTTGCAATTCGAAATCCGCGATCCGAAATTCGCAATCTCTTAATGAGCGCGGTGTTGCTCTGGTGGTCGTGCTGTGGATTTTTATCTTTCTGTTTGTCGTGGCCTTTGATTTTTCCTCTTCCGTGCGAGAGGAAGGGATGGCGGCGCACCATTATGCAGAGGAGTCCGAAAGCTATTATCTTGCGCTTGCGGGATTTCAGGAAGGGCTCTTTCGCCTGCTGGAAAGACCAGCATTGGAAAACCCAGCCGCTAGTCCGGGGTTTCCTCTGACACAAGGCTGGCAGGTTGCGGACGGGAGCTGGAGCGAGGGAAATTTGGGAGAGGGTGTTTATCGTGTACGTTTGGTGGATGAGGGGGGGAAGGTCAGCCTCAATCGCGTCGATGACGTCACCCTGAGACGCATTTTCACCAACCTGGGAGTTGAAGAGTCCCGCAAATCCATTCTCGTCGATTCTATTTTGGACTGGCGGGATGAGGATGATCTTCACCGGACGAATGGGACGGAAAGTGACTATTACCTTTCTCTATCGCCCTCGTATACAGCCAAAAATGGGCCATTCGATACGGTGGAAGAGCTTCTTTGGGTGAGGGGGATGACCCCGGGGCTTTTCTACGGGAGCGAGTCTGAAATCGGCTTGAAGGACATTTTCACTGTCGACAGCCCTATTGACCGAATCAACCTGCGCACTGCCTCGGCCGAGGTCATCCGCGCGCTGGTCGGGTTGCCGTTGGATAAGAGCCGAGCCTTCGTGGAAGAGAGGAAAAAACTGTCGGAGAAACCCGTCGCGGATTTGCTGAAAATCTTGGGGATCGCTGCCGGAGATGCGATCCTGCGTCAGTTTGTTTTTACGAACCCTTCCGTTCTTACCATTGAGGCGGTAGGGCGCCATGGGGATATGGTGGCATCGCGCCGGGTCAAGGCGGTGATCCGGTTGGTCGGAGGGCAGGCCGGTTATCAACTGATTCGCTGGGTGGATCGGGACATACCGGGGATCGAGTCGTGAGGACCCGAGAAGGGCCGGGCAATGAGGACTGAGTAATTTATCCCCTGGCAGTCAATCCCCGTTATTCTATATAATAGTGGTTGTTTTATGACTTACGCTCGGTGGATTAAAGATCTCTCGCGGGCCGACTTTCTTAAAAGCGCGGGCCTTTTTGTGTTGCCCGACCGACTTTGTCTGGTGCGGATGCGGAAGAGCTTATTTCCCATCTCCGTGGTCTCCCAGGAGCTGACGGAGATCGCTCCCGGTGAAAATCCCTCCCAGAGGCGGCAGGCGCTTAGCCAGGCGATCCGCACCCTTCTACCGCACTTCGATCCTGCCAGAGATCCGTTTTATATTTGCCTTTCGCCACATCTGGCCATCTCCCTTGAGCTCTCTTTCCCTCAAGTCGCCAAGGAAAATCTTACTCAGGCGGTAGAATATGAACTCGAAAGGCAGATCCCCTTGCGCCGGGAAGACGTCTATTACGATTTTCTGCCCGGGGGTAAAAAAGGGGACAAGATCCCCGTCTTTCTCTTTGCCGTACCCAAGAGAATCCTGGACGAGATTCTCGACGTTCTTGATGCGTTTGGCATAAGGCCGAAAGGGGTGGAGACTACGGCTACGGCGATTGCGAATTACCTTCTCTTTGCCACGGACGACATCAAAGGTCCGGCTGTCGTCTTAGGGGAACAAAAAGGCGCGTGGGACTTGGTCGGGCTAAATGTCGGAGGCAACGGATGGATCGAGGAGCCCGAGATTCTTTTTAACCATTGGCTGCCTCACGCCGAATGGATTAGCGGCACAGGCAAGGAGATTTTTCACCGCTGTGTGGCTGACTCTCCTCGTTTGTTCGGGTGGGGCGGCTACTTAGCGGATTTCCTTCTCTCAGGGGAAAAGGAATCGTTTCAGGTTGAGAACTTGCTAACCGCGGGCACCGCGAGGTTGGGCGCCAATAACGAGCTGGGCCATCCTTTTTTCATTCCTGCGGTGGGCGCGGCTTTACGCGGGCTACGAGAAGCCACTTTTTCAGTAAATCTGCTTCCTGGATCGGAAAAGAGCGCAGCGGGCAAAGCTCTCTCCAGATTAAATGCCGCCATTACCGCTCTCCTCATCCTTGGATTTTGTGCCTGGGGAGGAAGTTACCCCTTAAAAGGCGAAATCCGGTTACGCCAACTGCAAAAGGAAAATGAGAAAATCGCTCCCGCTGTGGCGGCCCTGCGCCGCGAAGAGGAACAGCTCAACAGACTGCGTAAAGAGAGGCTGTCGCTCTCCGAGCTGAGCGGGAACAAAGGGGAGATCTTGAAAATTCTCGAGGAGCTAGCGCGCATCGTGCCTACAACCGCATATCTTTCGAGCCTGCGCTATCGAACCGATAGCGTGGAGTTGCAAGGAAGCGCCGAGAACGCCTCCAACTTGATTCCTATCTTGGAGCGCTCCCCGCTATTTGAAAACGTGAAGTTTACCGCCCCCTCCAATCGGGGGCGCGATAACCGCGACACCTTTTCGGTTAGGGCCGATATCGAACGGTCGAAAACGAAAACAGCAAACCCATGAAGCACCTGTGGGCCAGATTATCCAAAAGAGAGAAGGCACTTGCCGCCACGGCCTTTTTCATTCTGCTTTTGGTTTTGGCTCGTTATCTTTTGCTCTGGCCTTTTTTGGAGTGGAGGGAGTGGGTCAGCGCCGAGCTCGAGATGCAGCCCCAGCTTTTGGAGAAAAATCTCCGCTACTTGAACCAAAAAGCGGCAGTTGGCGCGGGGCTGGAGGCGGCTCGAGCCGAGCTTGCGGCGGTCGAGCCGTCCCTCCTCACGGGAGACACGCCCTCGGTCAGCGCTTCGGACCTTCAGCAAGCCGTGCAGGCGCTCGCAGGAAAAGAGGGCGTCCAGCTCATCACCACGAGGGTGTTAAACCCGGATGTCAAGGGTCCTTTTACCAAGATCCCGATTCAGGTGGAGGTCAGCGGTCGGATCGACCAGTTGGTGAACCTGGTCAAAGGCATCGAGGCTTCAGAAAAGCTTTTGGTTGTGGACGAGCTGAATATCCGCTCTCTGTTCCGACCGGTCGTTGCCGCCGCCCAGCAGCAGCCGGGACAAGCCCTGGAGCAAAACTTACGCGTGAGCCTGATCATCTCCGGGTTTGTCCGAAGCCAGCCACCTCCCGCAAAGCCTGAAGCGGGGCAAGCCAAGACTAAAGCCGACGAGAGGAAAGCTCCAAGCAAGAGCGGGACCAAGCCATCGGCCTGAAGCCCTGCTGGCGTCTGTTTCAGTCCAATTTGACCAGAAACCGCATAGGGATTAAAATCCACTCTGTCGCAAGCTTGGGCCTGGAGGGCAAGGGATTTTTAGGCGCGCGTCCATACTGAGCGTTTTGCTCCTGACGGCTACGGTCCTGGTGTTTTTTTGGACCTATCGGGTCTGGGAAAAAGGGCCATGGGATCTTCCTAAGCCAGCAAAAAGCAAGGAGTTGCCTGTCGTGGAGCAAGCGGTGAAAGAGTCTTCGGACCCCCAGTCTGTAAGCACGAAGGTCATTGTAGATAAGAACCTTTTCGACCCGGAGAGGGGAGCGGGTCAAACGCAGGAAGGGGCAGCGTCGTCGGTTGCTTTGCAACGAATCCGAAGTATGGTTCTTGTGGGAACGGCGATACTCGGGAACACACGTTATGCGATATTCCAAGAGCCATCCACGATGCGTACCCCAGCTCCGAGGGTGCAGGCAAGTTCGCCCTCCATGCTGCGACTTAAACTGGGTGATACGATAGAAGGATTTGCGTTGGCCGAAATTAACGAGAATAGAGTTGTTTTCAGCAAGGGGGCCTCAAAAGTGGAACTCACGATCGATTTTTCCCGAAAAGTAGAGGAGCCGAGACAAAAAGCGTCGGCTCCGCCCCCGCCCAGCCCGCCACCCCAGTCCAGAATCCCACGCGCCAGACCAGGAGAGGTCCCCGCTACGCGGTCTAGCCCCTAGTTGAAGGAACTCTCAGCGCCTGTGCCGGAACTATTGCTTACTTCGTAAACGTGTAAAACCTACCCAGGTCCGGATTCAAAAACGTGACCGGAAAGCCGAGCTTCTTGATCTCGGCTTCCATCCGCTCCGGGCCTGCCCTCCGGTGGTCAACGGTGAGGCCATTCTCAATGGAACAAAGCCGGCGTGGAAAAGAAGGGTGATCGGTGATAGTAGCTTTGAGCTATAGTGAAGGAAAAAAGAAAATTACCATGATCACCCTATCCTCCCTCAAATCCCCCTTTCTCCCCCTTTGGTAAAGGGGGATAGAGGGGGATTTAGGAGAGCGAGAGGGGATTTGATGTCAACTTATTTAATTTCGTCACTATAATATGGCGACCCGCTTCGACTTGGTGAACTTCCTCCAAAGACTCCTCTCTCAGCCTACCGCCCCTTTTCATGAGGGCTTTGTGAGTGCTTTTTTAGGTCAGGAACTGAGAAATGCAGACATCGACTTTTCGCTGGAGGAATACGGGAACATCATCGCCGGTTCTTTGGACCACGAGCCCGCCGTGGCCTGCGTGGCGCACATGGACC
>JACPSF010000275.1 GCA_016193385.1 Deltaproteobacteria bacterium | reverse complement strand
TTGCAATCAATGGCGTGACTCCGAGCCCAAAAACGATCGCTGATGGGACCTATCCTTATTTTAAATCGATGTACCTGCTGACTAAAGCTAAACAACCGTCTCAGGCAACTCAAGAGTTTGTCTCGTTTGTGTTGTCGACGCGTGGGCGTGAGATCCTTGGCCAGTTGGGCCACTGGGTTGTTGAGAACAAAGCCGGTCAATAAAACATGCGCGTAGACCCTAAGACAGCCCGAACGATAAGCCGGATCGCCGGGGTGATCGCCGCAGCGGTTGCGATCATCCTGCCGCTCGGCTACCTCGTCCTCTCTTACCAAAATCAGGCGGGTGCCCTGGAGGCCGAGGCGGAGATCAATGGCCGCATCGCTACTCAGGTGATCAACGCGAACTCCGAGATGTGGCGTTTCCAGCAAAGCAAGTTGGAGGAATTCCTTAGCCGGCGGCCGAGACATGGACACGCCGAGAGCCGGCGTATCCTGGACACACAAAATAAGGTTATTGCCGAGAGTGTGGATCCCCTGCGCCCGCCGCTGCTCACGCGCTCGCTGGAGCTTCGAGACTCAGGCATCGTGGTAGGGAGGATCGAGATCAACCGCTCGTTGCAGCCGCTGTTGCTTCGCACAGGCTTGGTTGCCCTGCTCGGGCTACTTTTTGGCTTAGGCGTATTCGTCGTATTGAGGATCTTGCCCCTTCGTGCCCTCGACACGGCCATGGCGGATAATGTCCGGTTGCTCGAGGAGGGCCGCAGGCGCTTTCTGGAGATGCAAACTCTTCGGGAAACAGGGGCGGCCATTAGTTCGACCCTGGATCTCCATACCGTACTGGATTTCCTGATGGAGAAGATCGACCTGTTTCTTCCCTATACTGCGGCCCTGGTGTGGTTATTCAATAGGGAAACCGGGCAGGTAGAACGGGCTACCTGCTGGAATCTCGATCAACGGGAATGGAAAGAAAGAAAATTAACCGGCACCCCCTCTCTGATTCAAGCGGCCATAGAAGGGAAGACTCCGGTAGTGGCCAGGAACGTTCAAACAGACCCGCGGACGCTGGATCCCGCATTTTACCGCAACCACGGGCTGATCTCTTATCTTGGCGTGCCGTTGCTCGTGAAGGGTGAGGTTCTTGGAGTTCTGGTTTGTCTCACTAGAGAGGAGCACGAATTTGGCAGTGAGGAGGTTCAATTTCTTTCAACGCTAGCCGGTCAGGCGGCCATAGCGATTTACAATTCCCAACTCTACGAACAGACAAAAAAGCAGGCAGTTGAGTTGGAAAAGGCCAATACGATGCAGGCAGACTTCAGCGCCATGATCGCCCATGATCTACGGTCTCCTCTGACCGCGACTATATCGGCCGCTGCAATGGTAGGGGATGGTCTATTTGGGGCGGTGAACGAGGAACAAAAGAAGTGGCTTGCTAAGATCGAAGCTAACACGCAAAAGCTGGTAGATCTCGTTAACGATTTCCTTGATCTCTCTAAACTTGAAGCAGGCTGCATCGATTTAGTCATGGAGCAGGTCGATCTTGAACAACTGATCCAAAATAGCCTAGACGACTGTCAGGTCCTGGCTCATGACAAAAACGTCTCGCTTGAGAGTGGTGTGGACTCGGGCCTGCCACGGATCAAAGCAGATCCGCACCGCTTGGGTCAAGTTTTTGCCAATCTCTTAAGCAACGCTATCAAATTCACCGGCGAGCGGGGAAAGATCGAAGTGGGTGCCGCCCAGAGCAATGGAGCGGAAGTGAGGGTCTGGGTTAGAGACAATGGAGCGGGCATGTCGCCGCAGGAGATCAGTGCGCTGTTTCAAAAGTATCGCCAGACTCGCAGCGGCAAAGACTCCAAACACAAAGGAACCGGTCTAGGACTGGTCATCTGCAAGATGATCGTGGAGGCCCACGGGGGAAAGATATGGGCCGAGAGCGAGGAGGCGAAAGGCACGACCGTAACGTTCACGCTACCGTACGAAGGCTGAAGGCATGAGCCATGAGGCAACAGGTACAAGAAGGAGGCCCGACTCGATCTCAAAGCTCGATGACCATTCCATCTTCCGCTACCGGAAGCTCAATCTCTGCTCTGCGTGCCAACATCTCCTCACCGAGGTGGGTCAAGATGAGCCTTTTGCACCCGAGGCGGCCCCGGTTGTCCCGGATGCGCTCATAGCTCATATGATTGAGCGCCTCCCGATCGAAGTAGCAGCACTCGCAGAGAAAGAGATCCACTCCCTGGGAATGGGTGACAAACGACTCGCTCCAGGCAGAATCGCCGGAATAGAGGAGCTGTTTTCCCTGGTAACCAAGCTTCAGCCCCAAGGAGATCTCCCGCACCTGATGCGGCACGCGAAACGGAAAGACGCGGATGCCCCCGATGGTCTCTTTTCGGTCTGGCTCCAGGACATGAAAGCGTGTCGGCGGCAGTGGCGTGGGTTCCGAAGCGTCACCAAACATGACCTGGAACAGGGCGCGGGCCCGACCCTCGGTGCCCGGCGGCCCCGCCACCTGCAAAGGCTTGACGCGCGGATGTTCGTGGAGAGCATCCAAGAAAAAAAAGGGCAGGCCGCCGCAATGGTCGCCGTGGAGATGGCTCAAAAACACGACATCCAACTGCCGCGGGTCGAAGCCCGCCCGCTTCATAGCGAGCAACGTCGTGGGCCCGCAGTCCAAGAGAAAGAGCCGATCCCCGGCATCGACGAGGTAGCCGCTGTTGTTTCTGCCCCCGCTCCCGAAGGCATCACCGCAACCGAGGATGTAAAGTTTCATAGAGTGCGGGGCTTGTGATCAACGGAACGCCCCCTTCAGACATAGAGTATACGGTAATCATATTACCTCCACCAACCGATTCCCACAAATCGTGCGACCACGAACTGGCTTACACCTCTGGCCCTCAAGCGAGAAAAGCGACACGTTAAACCTGGAAACCGAAAGAATTAAGCGCGATAATGAAGCCCTGACGTATTAAGGAGTACAAAAGCTACTATACATGATTAGGCGGCGTAACGAGTGGTTTCCGCCTGGAAGAAGGATCGGACGTGGGCGGGATTTTTTTGCAAATAACGCAGCCGGGAGACGACGGCCGTTTTGAGGTCCTGTTTTT
>JACPSF010000274.1 GCA_016193385.1 Deltaproteobacteria bacterium | reverse complement strand
CGCGAAGCACGATCACCCGGCTTGGACACATCCATTTTTTGAAGGTGCTCTAGAGCGCCATCCGCATCTCCCCGAGACCATAACGCCCGAGCAAAGCGGAGCTGATTATCTGTGGTCCATAGCAATTTATCATCCAATCCCGCCATGGCAGGAAGCTCTTGGCGACGCGCAGCCTTCAGCAGTCTGTGGTTCTCATCTTTGGTGTTTGCGTAGAGGGCCAGCGGGGCGGAAAACTCAAGCAACGGTCGATCATCGGTGTTGATAGGCGTGCCCATAGCGTACCGGGCGCTATCATCTTCATCGAGCATGAAAAGGGTGAGAAGAGCCAAGGGAGATTGCCAGCCCAAGATTTTGAAATCCTCACGGACTGTTGGTGAGGCATCGTATCGCGCCCGCAGGCGATCGTAGTTTATGACGAGCGGCTGATTCTTTCCCACCAGCAGATAGTCTCCTTCGATTGTCCACCAGATCGTGACGTGGGGGAAAACAGACCGAAAGGTATTGACGATCATCCGTAGCTCCTTGGGAAAGAGCGAGTAGCCGTGGACCCACTGGACCATGATCCCGTCCTCGGCCAACCGCTGGCGGACTACCTCGTAGAACTCCCGGGAAAACAGGTTGGCGACCCCGGCCATCCATGGGTTTGAAGGCTCCGAGGAGATAACGTCGTACTTCTTCCCTGATGCTAGGATGAAGTTCCTACCGTCGGCGACCACCACGCGCATCCTGGGGTCCCGTAGGACATTTCGATTCACGTGTGTGAAGAAGTTGGAGGCTTGGATAACAGCAGGCTCCAGTTCAACAACGTCGAGCGTCTTCAAAACTGGATGCTGCGCCATGGCTCCTGCTGTGACCCCGCTCCCAAGGCCGATAACCAGCGCCCTTTCAGGCTTCGGGTGGAGAAACATGGGCAGATGTCCCAACATGAGCTGGGTCATCATATCGATGCCATCGCTAGCGTCCGTCTTCCCGTTCACCCGGAGGGAAGTATTCCGCTCCGTTCGCTCAACGGAAACAGTAGAAGTAATCCCTTCTTGGTAGAAGACAAGCTGGCGCCCGGAGGCCTCGCTCCTAAAGAGCCCTCCTGGGTCTGGAACATTAAGGAAGCGGGCCGCATAGACTGAAGCGCCACTTGCCATGACCGCTCTGTCCCATCTCGGGAGCAACCAAAATCCGATCAAGTAGACACCAAGAAGAGGGATCGGCGCCCACCGACGCCATCTTGGCCTTCCGCACACCCAAAGGACCGCAGCTCCCACCATCGCATTCAACGCCGATGCGACCAGGATAGAAGACTGGACGCCCAGGGCGGGGATGAGAGAAAAGCCGGCGACAAAAGCGCCTACAACGGTCCCCAGAGTGTTGGCTGAGTAAACAGCACCTACTTCCCGGCCAAGGCACGAAAGCCGTGTTGTAGCGACCTGGATGACGCACGGCAAGGTGGCCCCGATGAGGGTCGTGGGCAGGATCATGACGAGAAAGCTGATGGAGAACTGGCTCAGGAGCGCGGCGCCGTAAGAGCCGGGCGCAAGCCGCATGAGTTGAAAGACTACATCCGGCATTCGATCAAACACTGGCATGAGGGTCATGGTGATGAGCGCAATGGCCAGTTCCAGGAAGCCGAAAAGACTCGCGTCAACTTGCCTCTTGCCCCAGATTCTGGCGAAGAGAAAACTTCCCAGGGCTAGGCCGATCAGGAAGGTGGTCAGCATGGCGCTGAAGGCATAGATCGAGCTGCCAATGACGAGGACAAGGGCCCGCGTCCAGGCGATCTCGTAAATCATTGAGGCCGCTCCCGAGAGGCCGATCCCGAATAGGATGAGAACGAGGAGAGAGCCTGGCAGCAAGGCTTCCTCGCCTTCCGTGGGAAACTCCTCGCGCGTTCGCGATGGCACGACCTGTGATGAGCTTTGTCGAACCACGTCCGCAGGGACCGGTTGGCTTCGGGTGCGGTCGATTAGAAGAGCGATGGCACCAATCATCAGGTTGAGGATAGCAGTGATGATAATGGAGAGCCCTACTCCGATTGCAGGCAGCAGGAAAAAGCCCGCGACCCCGGAGCCAACAACTGCGCCGAAAGTATTGAGAGCGTAGAGGTCCCCGACCTTTCGCCCCACTCCCTCCAGCCTTTCCACAAAGAACTTGCTCAGGACTGGAAGTGTGGCGCCCATGAGGGTGGTAGGAACGACGAGGATCATGAAGACCAGAGCGAACTGGGCCAGGATGAAGGCAAAAAAGGAAAGGCTCAAGCTCCGATACAGGAACAGATAGACGTGCTGCGCCTGGGCGAGCAAAAATGGGACCAGAAGACAGTAGATGCCGATTCCCCCTTCCAGGAGACCGTAGACTCGGAGGGGCCGCTCTCTTCGGTCAATGACCCTTCCGAAGACGAAGGCCCCAAGGGCGAGGCCAGCCATGAAAGCGGTGAGGACCGTAGTCACGGCGTAAACGGTATGGCCGAAAATAAGGCCCAGCATCCGCATCCAGACGATCTCGTAAACCAGGGCTGTGGCACCCGAGAGGAAGAAGCAAGCGTAGATGGAGACTAGAAAGGTGCCGTTTTCCCGTCTTGGAAGGCTATTCATACTGGGCCTCTTTTACAGCATCGCGCAGCCTCCAGACAAAGCCCTGTCGGATCAGAGCCCTGTCAAGCCGCCGCACCATATAAGCCGCTGTGTCCCATTTCACGCCTAGCTCCTTTGCAAGCTCGGATGTCTTCTGACCTCTCGCTGTGAGATCGAGGCAGAGAAACCATGTGCCCAGGGGTAGGTTCGTGCGGGCAAGCGGAGTGCCCGTGAGATCGGTGAACGTCCGCCTGCACCCCACGCACAGGTAGCGCCGCCGCGACGTGCTGGTAAACTTTGAGTGGGTCGTGACTCGCTTGCCCTCACAGAGGGGGCAGATGATCCCCTTCGGCCATCGCATCTGTCGCAGAATTTCATAACACCGATCTTCGCTGAATTTCACCCCTGCTCTCATCCTATCCATCTTCTCTTTCCAGACCGTAGTGATCACCTGAGACTGGAGAATATCACCGAAAGTGGAGGTCTGGTTCGTGCTAACATTTCATGACTATCTACCTCTGAATTTTTTGGATGTGGTCCTTGCCAGCAAAATTCTTGCAGCCAAGGTGCTTCTCAACGTTCCGCTGCTCATTGGCCCGCCCTCCGCCATAGCAAGAAATCATGCTGCCGAGGACTGAGAAAATCGACCCCCAGGAAAGTCATCAGGACAAAGAGAAACCCGACCACCCCGAGCACAGCCGCTTTTCGCCCTATCCATCGCCGGTGATACCGCGTGTGGAGATATGCAGCCACAATAAGCCAGGTGATGAGCGACCAGGTCTCTTTCGGGTCCCAAGACCAGAATCGACCCCACACGTACTCCGCCCAGATGGCGCCACTGATGATCATTATAGTGAGGAACGAAAAGCCCACCATGGCCGCCTGATATGACACGCGGTCGAGAAGCGTCAGGCGCGAAGCTTTATTGTCGACAGGCTCGCCCTGTTTGGATCTTCGTGTGATCAGGTAAAGGCAGGAAGCGCCGAAGGTGGCGGCCAGAGATGAATAGGCAACAAAGGCTGTCAGGACATGAATCTTCAGCCAAAAACTTTTGAAAATCGGGAGGATCGGCTCTGTTTCCATCAAAGATCAGATGGGTGAGAACGATTCCTCCAGCAAAAATCGCCGAGAACTCATAGGCATTGTAGATCGGCAGGTGCCCGGCTCGATAGGTCCGTAACGCGAAGGAGCCAGCCTGAAAGATAAAAGCTATCCCGGTAACCATTGAAGCCTGCTGGCTGAACCTTTCTTGGTTAGTCCACAGCGCCCTCAAGTAGAGACCCCAAGCTAGAACGTAACCAGCGGTTGCCAGGCCTAGCAGGAACAGCTCAATCTCTGGCGGCGTGAACGACATGACTCCGGACCTGTTCGGGAACCTCTGAGCCACCCGGCACGCTTTCTTGGCCAACCCATCGCCGCTGTCTCCGGATGTCGTACCGGAAATGAGATAGGAGACTACGTCCCCACCGCGTAAAGTAACCGATGAGTCCCACAACCAAGGTGAACACGCCGAGCATGAGAACCGGCATCTCTGGCCGGCTGTAAATGTGGAGACCTGTATATCGTCGGATGTTCGCCACGGAAATCGTCCACGCGCCGAACGTCAGCGGCTCTGTCCGCCGGGCAAATCCCAAAGAGCGGCCGGAGCCATCTTCCTGTAATAGAAAAACTTCAGCCGCGGCATCGGCTGGGACTTTTTCAAATCCAAACTCCTTCTTCCCATCCAAGGTTAGCCGGTGGGTCATGATTCGGGATGGGTTTCCCAGGCCCAGGGTAATCAGCGGCGGCGCCCATGGGCGGATCGGGACGACTTTCTCGCGTCCTCCTGCGGTGAGGACCAGGTCGAAGGCCCAGCCCACATCCCTTTGCGCAGGGAGAAGAGTAACACCTCGAGCCGAAAGGGGGTTTCCAGGAGCGACAGTGGCCTGAAGAAAAGGATTACCATGATGGAATAGCGTTAGTTTACTATTCTGTTTTTCTGCCATCCGGAAGTTCGGCCCCTGACCGCTGAAGGCCTCTCGGGAGTAGTATTTGAGGTCGAGCTGCTCAAGCTTGACCACAAAAGGTAGCTGGGGGATCACAGTAACGTCGCCCTCGATCACACGGGTATAATAGCGAAAACCGGAAAGCGCGCCGTAAATCATTCCGCCAATGATAAGAATGACTCCCATGTGAGCCAAAAAAATACCCACCGCCGGGCCTCGGCCTTTTACTTTCCAGACAACAGGCACCCGTTTCAGTGTGACAGCCAGAAGACAAAGGCCCAAAAGGGCCAAGAGGAACAGGTACCACCAGGAGTGGAAGATATCGTTAAGCTGCAGATAAGAGTTTAACTTATGGACAATGTCTGGCAGAGTCGAGATCAGTTTGACATTTTTTCCCTGGGGAATCAGGCTTCCCAAGATAGAGGCCGCGGCGATGAGGACCAGGAGCGGAATGGCCAGCTTAACGGAGGTGAGAAAATCAGCCGCCCGTCTGAGAAGAAGTCGCACGGTCATCCTTTAGCCCTCTTGCTTCGAGGCCCCGCCAAGCTCGGCGCGCAGTTGCAACTTAGCCATGGTCTCCATCAGTCCCTGGGCATCCCTGTTACTGGGGTCCAAATCCAGGGATGCCCAGAAATAACCCCTGGCCATATCCAGCCGGCCAAGCTTGAAATAAGCGACACCAAGAGCATTCAAGATTTTCGGCTCAGTTGGATTCAGAGTTAAAGCTCGTTCCAGATATGGGATTGCGAGGCCAAATCGTTTCCGTTCGATCTGGATCGCGCCCACGTAGAACGGTGACTTCCATTCTTTCGGGTCAGCCCGCAGAGCCCGGCGCAGTTCGCCCTCCGCCTCAACGTAAGCCTTCTGGTGGTAGAGCTTTATTCCCCGTTCCAGATGCAATCGGGCTATCCGAACGTTGTCCCGATGGGCTTGCGCTTCGACAAGCCACACTATCAATGCTGATGCGGCAACGACGCCGGCCAAAGAAAGAAGAATTTTCTGGGTTCGGGATGTCATCTTTCGCCCATTCGCTTCCCGATCAGGTTACTTGCTCTTCGCCGCCTCGCCAGGTTCGAACTGGAGGTACAGGCGGCCTGACTCGCTGGCCTCGTCCACGCGCTCGGTATGGTCAAAGACGTAAATGGAGAACTGGGTCACTCTATCAAAAACCGAGTCGGTGATGTATCTAGCCGGGGTGACCAGCACTCGGCGAAACTCGACGGTCCAGCGGCCGTTCTCCCAGCGGCCTTTGGCCGCCACCTCGCCGGCGTCGCCTGTAAGCTTGACGGGCTTGAACTGAGGAACCAAGGGCAACGGAGCCGTCGCAGAGGGAGCAGGCTTGGCCTCGGGCGCCGGAAGCCGCTCGACGAACGCCGGCCGCTGGCGGCGGCCATCGGGCTCCATGCTGACATAGACCGTCGTCGCGATAGGCTTGAGCTGGTACGCTCGCTGGAGGTCCTGCCACGGCTTGGTCAGAATATTAGGTCGAAGGTCGGCGAAATTCAGATTCCAGAAGGGCGCCGCGTTCCTGCTGGGATAGTTGACGAAGCCAGGAATCGAGCGGTCCTGGACAAGTCCCTGCGTGTCGACGGCTTGGCCGATGGGGTCGGACCGGGCTGCCAGCCAGCGCCAGCCGTCGAAGTCGTAGACGTAGCCGGACAGCAGCGAGGGAGCCCACCCGCATGACTGCTCGATGCTCACCAGTAGCGCATCTTCCACCTGGTGGCCTTCGACGTACCGGGAAAGCTCGGGGTTCCAGACCCAGGGGTGGTGCTGGTCGTCCTTGGTCGGATCGGGCCAGCTAACGAGTAGGAATACCTCCTGATCGGTGTAGACCGCCTTGAGGGTCGCTTCCTTTACCGGACCATACGCCAGGGGAATCGTCAGACTTTTGGCCTGCTTCCAGGCCGGGTCGTCGGCCAGGCCGTCTATCCTGGGCCCCTGGGCTACCTTGGCGGCATGCAATATGGTCCCTCTTTTGAAACCAGCCGGCTCCCAGGCGCTATCCTCGACCCAGGCAATGGTGTTTTCTTTGTTTATCTTGTTGATCCGAACCCCGGTCTGGGCAGAGGCAACCGAGGCCAGCAGAAGCGCGATGTGTAGCATTGTGAGCGCCTGGACTTTCATCTTGCTCCTCCTCATCCTTAGAAGTTCCCCGAACTGTGGGCGTGTGTGCTTGAGCACACGGTCGTCTCGCTTTTGGAAGGATGACTCGACATCTCGTGGCAGAAGGAACACCAAGCACCATAATAAAAATCTCCCTGGGCCCCAGTCGGATTATTGGCGCAGTTCGTGTTACCGTTCCCCCCCTGGCACGGCAGGCTGTAAGTCGTGGTGCCCCAGCGAGCGAATGTCCCCGGGCCGAATTGCGAGTTCGGGTTGTCGCCGCCGACCTTCATCTGGACTCCGCCGACGGTGATTTGGGTCCGCAGGTGGTAAATGCTATCGGAGCCGTGCCCGTCGTGGCACGTGGTGCACTGCAAGGCGGCATAAGGCAAATTCGGGTCTTGGCAGCCCGTCCAAGTGGGGGAACTACAAGACGCAGGCTGGACGTGCCAGGGGAACTTCAAGTAGCCGTTGCCTATAGTGGTGCCCGTGCGCCCCGGCGCGGCCCCCATCTTGTTACCGTTACTTGCAAGATATGCGCTGGCGATGTTCGTCAAGCCGGCTGTCATGGTCACACCCGCAGGCGGGGTGCCGTCATGGCAGGTCAGGCAGAAAGCCACGTAGTCTGGCTCGGAAAAGGCGGCCCCAGCCGCGGTGACCGCAATGGTCCATCTGTCGTTCAGCGTCAGCACACCATCACTGACGGGGATCTGCCATGTTTCGCCAACAGCCAGCTCCCAAGCTTTGGCGCTTGAATCAGTGATGGCAACTCTGGCACCGTAGCTCCCGATGTTGAATATCGTGCCGTTGCCCGGCCAGGTATAGATAGTCGATGGGTTGCATGCATCACCAGTAATATTCGAGGTGCAGGTTATTCTAGCGGTACCCGGAGCGCCAGCGGTCGTGACATTCAGCGTATAAGTGCCTTTCGACGGCCCCGTGTACGAGTTACTACTGGTGGCTGTGTCGTCGACGCAAGAGCTTGTACACGTGGCCGGGCCGACCCTCGACGGCCAATAGGGCTCGGTAAAGTTAATGGTGACCCCAAAGTTTCCTACGGCAACCGCTGTGCCGAACGCCGTCACCGTCGTCGGCCCGGAGCTGTCCGAGCCTGTGGACGTTACCGTGATCCTAGCTGTGCCCGGCGCGCCACCGGTCGAGACCGTCACCGTGTACGTTTGGTCTTGACTTCCGGTATAGTTGCCGCCGCTGGTAGCCGTGTTATCCCCCGTATTGGCTGGGTTGGCCACGGCCGAACCGACGCTCGACTGCCCTGCCCCCTCTGGGTTGAGAGGGTCTTGGTCGGTCGTAGCGCTCCTGTAGCTGTTTGTGCCGTACTGGTTGCTCGGGCTGTAGGTCTTGGTGAAGGGTTGGCCCGCTACAAACGTAGTCGTCCCATCGGACCACCCCTTCGGGTTTATGAGCTTGTTGGTGCCGTTCGCGAGATGGGGGTTGTGGCAGTTGGTGCACTCGACCACGGCTCCTGAAAAGAGCTGGTCAGCGTCCGAGACATCGTGCCGCTGATTGATGCCGCCCGAAATCTGAAAGTTTGTCGAGCCGTTGAACTGGGCGTAGACATTCGCCGTGGTGGTGACCGTACCATCGTGGCAGGTGTAACAGAGATTTTCTTGCTTATCGACGAGCAGTTTGGCGTAGTCCTGGGTCGGGGCGGCGGCATCGGGCCAGCCGTGTGGCTGGTGGCAATTGATGCACGCCCCCCGCTTGCCCGCGTCCGTGATCGCGGGAAAAGTTGACCCGTATTGACCTCCAGGCCACAGCACACCTGTGGTCGTATTGAAGTGCGACCCTGAGGCAGTGTCGGCGAGTGTGTGGCAATCGGCGCACAGTGACGTGATATCAGTTAGCCTGGTCAGAGACCCGTCATTGGTCGGTGTGAAGTGGGGCTTGTGGCAGCTCAGGCACTGGATTCGATCGTCGGTATTTCCGGCCACGCCGTCGGCTCCTTTGTCCAACGGCAGTGTGATCGATGCGCGCGCTTTAAACAGGCCGTTCCATATGCTTCTGGCCAGACCGATGGGATGGGTCAGGTTTCCCGTTTGCCCTGACAGGGAGCCCTTATCCCGGGCGCTGTGACAGTCCAGACACATCGATCCGAGCGCGCCCGTTTGGGTGGTATCGTTATTGACCCGCTGGTAGTGTCTTCCTTCGCCCGTTCCCGACCCTCCATAGGCGGGCGCGCTTGGATCGAATGGAATCGCTGCCTGGCTGTGCTGGTTGTGGCAGGTTGAGCACATGATCTTCCCATCAGAGATCCGCGCCGCCAACGCTGCGTTGGTCGGCTGGTTGATGTCCGTCCTGACGTAGACTTTCCACGAGTCGTTTAGCTTGAAGGACGGCGACGATGTGCCGTTGGTGAAGGCCACTGTGATCCCCTCATTCAGAGCCACAATCGCGGCCGTCAGGACATTGGTGCCGCTTCCGCCTCCGGTGTCTCCTGGCCATCGCACGGCGCTCCAGTTGAATCTGGCCGTTCCTGTATCTCCTTGCGTCGTTATCGAGATCGTGTAGGTCTTGGCGTAGCGGCCTGTGAATGTGCCCCCGGACTGGACCTCACCCGTCGAAGTGTTCGTCCCGCTAGCCATCTCATGGCCTGAGGCGCCTGAGTCCCACCGATGGGAAGTACCGGTTGGGTTTGTCCCAGAAGGGAGCCCCGGCCCCGGCAGAGCCTGATCAGCTTCAGCAAAGGGTTTGCCCGTGGCAAGCCCGCCATCTGTATGGCAGCTCTGACAAAGGTTCGCGTTTCCCGCAGTTATCGTAATAGCGCCGCCCGCCGCTTTATGGGCCGTATGGCAGCTCGAGCAGTCGATAGTGTTGGTGAAATTGTGCGGCGGGTCCAGGGCGTACACCATCCACGCGAAAGCCCCCACCAAAAGGACGATTAACAGGATTAAAGTGATCCGCCTCATTTGTTTCCCCCGCTCGAATTCACCCGCACCGCGTCGGATCCCTCGAAGGGATTTCCGTTCCAGAACATTCCCGAGACGACTATGATCGGATCCCCGTCAGGAAGCGCTGCCAGGATGGTTTGTGCGTCGAATTTCACCATTAGGTCCGGAATCCCGTCGGCGTCATAGTCCCCGATAGTCGTGCGGGAGGCGAGAGCGGGTACCCCGTTGGCCGTGATCGTTGCGGGGTCTACCTGATCCAAGGGGTATCCGCGGATCTCGATGTACGCTGTAATGGAGTCTCTGTTGGCGGATCTGTTCAATGTGTCCGGCTGGATATCGACGACGGCGGGGATGATGTGGGGGTCTGAAAAGCTATCCAGGCCGAAGAATTCTACCCTCGCGTTATTGGCCGAACCGACAAAGAGCCGGTTGTGGATGTCAATAGCGACTCCCATTGGTGTCCGTAGCTGCCCTGGGCCTTGGCCGAAGCTCCCGACGGTCGAGAGGATATAGCCCAAGCTGTCAAAGACCTGGACGTAGCCCTGGAAGGCGTCAGCCACGTACAGCCTTCCCTGGGAGTCTCCAGTCAGCCCCTGAATCCGCCCGAACTTCTTGGAGAAAACGAAGCCGCCACTG
>JACPSF010000273.1 GCA_016193385.1 Deltaproteobacteria bacterium | reverse complement strand
GTACGCTCCAGCAGGTGGCGCATCTCGCGGCAGGTCGTCTGCATGTGGTGCCACACTGTCGCCAGCGTGGTGGGGTCGTTTTTCCGAATCAGGTTCGAAGCCATGGCTATCTCCGTTACGCTTTCGCCAGACCGCCCGCGGACCCCCTCTGGGTCGGCACACCGGCGTGGAGCAGGTAGTTTTTGTA
This sequence comes from Deltaproteobacteria bacterium, assembly GCA_016193385.1. The sequence goes on along the minus strand of JACPSF010000273.1, from coordinate 32,758 downwards.
CTCGTCCACCTCGCCCATGAAGCCGGGCGGGATGACCACGGTGGTCGTTCGCTCCTCCACGATGGCCGGACCGACCAACTGATTGCCGGCGAGCAAGCGGTCGCCGTCATAGACCGGCGTATCCATCTCCTGGTTATCGAACCAGCAAGAGCGACGCCGCTTGACCAGCGCCGAGGCGTCCGAGTCACCCCGCTGGAGGATCTGCGGCTGGACCGGCGCGTGAGGCACCAAGGCCTTGACGCGGAAGGTCAGGAACTCGATATCCTGACCCGGCATGCTGAACTTGTAAGACGCCTCGTGGCGCTTGTGGAACGTGTCCACGATCTCGTTCACTAGCTCGGCCTCCACCGGACCGGAGCGAACTGGCACTTCCAGTTCGTGGAACTGCCGGTTGTAGCGCAGCTCGCAGGAGCGACTCAGCACCACCTGGTCGGCGCTCACCCCCGGCCCGGCGAAGTTGGCCAGCGCCTCCTCCTCCATCGCCCAGTACAGACGATCGATATTGGCCGAGTCAAGCAACCCCAGGCGAACAACGTAGGAGCGGGCGTAATCTCGCCCCAGGTCCATAGCGGTCATGCCGTAGGCGCTGTAAAGCGCCGCCACCGGCGGCACGATTACCTTCCGGATGCCGAGCTGCCGCGCTAGGAAGGCGGCGTGCACCGGCCCGGCTCCGCCACCCGCCACCAGTGTCAGTTCGCGGAGGTCGTGGCCGCGCATGGTGGACAGCTCGTGGATCTGGTTAGCCATAGTGGCATTGACCGTGGTGAAGATGGAGCTCGCGGTTTCCACCAGTCCCAGGCCCAGCTTCTCAGCCAGCCGCGCCACCGCTTGCTCGGCCAGATTGCAGTCCAGCGTCATCTCGCCGCCCAGGAAGTAGTCGGTGGGCACGTAGCCGAGGACCACGTCGGCGTCGGTGACCGTGGGCTGCTCGTTGCCCTTGCCGTAGCAGGCGGGGCCGGGGTCGGCGCCGGCGCTCTGAGGCCCGACGCGCAGCACGCCCAGCAGGTCGATCCAGGCGATGCTGCCCCCACCGGCGCCCACCGAGTGGACGTCCACCATCTTGGTCGCCACTCGCTCCTCGCCCACCCAGTTCTCGGTGGTAGTCGGCACTTCGGCGTTGCGGATCAGGCCCACGTCGAAGCTGGTGCCGCCCATGTCCACGGACACCAGGTCGCGCTCGCCCACGCGGCTGCCGATCTCGATCGCCCCCGTGGGCGCCGCGGCCGGCCCTGAGTTGAGCGCGAACACCGCCTGCCGCACGCACTCCTCGATGGTCTGAACCAGGCTGTTGCTGGTGACCACCAGCAGCTGTCCGGTGAAGCCCTCTTCCCGCAGCCGTGTATCCAACTTGGTCAGAAACCGCTCGATGATCGGGCCGACGTAGGCGCTGACGACGGTGGTGCTGAAGCGCTCGAACTCGCGCCACACGGGCAGGATCTCGTGGGAAGTGGTGATGTAGACGTTGGGCAGCACCTCGCGGCAGATCTCCGCCGCCCGCCGCTCGTTGGTGGGGTTGGCGTAGCAGTGGAGAAAGCCGATGGCTAGGGCCCCGACGCCCAGCTTGCCCAGAAACGCGGCCGCCTCGCGGCACTCCTGCTCGTTGAGTGGGGTGAGGACCTCGCCGTTGGCGAGCGTGCGCTCCTCCACGCCGCGGCGCATGTAGCGCGGGACCAGCGGCTTGTACGGCGGCAGCACCTGGTTGTACATGTTGCGGTTTTCGATGCCGCGGATGCCGCGCCGGATCTCGATGATGTCCCGAAAGTTCTTGGTGGTGATCATCCCGGTCCTGGCACCGCGCTTCGTCAGCACGGCGTTGGTGGCCAGGGTGGTGCCCAGCACCAGGAGCTCCACCTGCCCCAGGAACTCCCGCAGGCCCAGGCCGTACGCCCGGGCTGCCTTGTTCACGGCGTCCAGGAGGCCTCGCTCTGGGGCGTCGGGCGTGGTGGATGCCTTGAACTGTCGCAGCGCGCCCGACTCGCCCAGCACCAGGCAGTCGGTGAAAGTCCCGCCCGTGTCGATGCACAATCGCTTCATGCGTATCTCCCGTTTGGGCGCGAGTGGCTGGAGCGCAGTTCCGGGTCCCGAAGGCGCGGAGCGCCTGGTCGAACAGCGGCCGGGGCACGCCGATAGTCGCCTGAGCAAGCGCTGCTCAGTCCTCCTCGCGCGATTTGAGGAAGATCAGTTCCTCGTTGTTGAGCTTCAGCACTGTCACTGCCACGTCGCCGTTCTTGACCAGCTAAAGTGATAGTAGGAAGCGCGATTCTCCAACTGTCCGAAAGGATTGTCAAGTTCTTAGTTGGTTGGAATTTTCCTAGGTGACGCCTGCCTGAACTTCATTGCGCCGCCGGGTGCGAAAAGTGGCACAACGCCTCGTCGGAAGGATGCGTACGCCACGAAAGACAATGACTGTTATCGCCGTCCGTTAAACGCGGTCGTGATCACGCAGCCGCCGCGGGAATTTAACTCCAAAGGCGCCAATGCCGACGTTTTTTCATCGGGCTCGATAGCCGGACTGAGACCGGATCGAACCAAGGTGCCCGCTCCCCGCTGAAATTATCCAGCCGAGACGCGAGGTGATACCTCTTTGGCCCAAGCCTCCATCATCTGGGTAAAAACCTTTTCGGGAGGAGTGAGCATGAGGCGTTTTACGCCCGCCTTTTCCAGCTCGCGGACTCTCGCGGCGCACTCTTCCGGCGTCCCCGCAATGGAGAAGCGTTCGAGCAAGTACGGGATGACAAATTCAGGCGCGACTTTTTCCTCGAGCAGTTTGGACATGTCAAACGCCTCCATGAATCTCTTCACCCCGGAAAGCTCCGCCTGCGGGCCAGTGTCTAGCAGGGGGCATACTCCGTGTCAAGCTCTCGTAAATACAAAAGCTCGGCCTCAGTAGAAGCCGGGCGCTTAGATCAATGTGGTCTCCTTTGGCGATGTGAAGGGAGTTGCGGATCGGGAGGGCCAGGACCCCGATCTGCAGCTTCACCTTTTCCGTTACGGCGGACACGGATGGCGTGGCCGGTATGTCCGGGAAAAGCTCAGTCACGTAAGTTGCGTACCGGATAACAAACGTGCTATCGGTCGGCTGCACGGGAGACCGCTCCACATATAAACCTGCCACCGTGCTGGTGGCTTAAAGGCTCGCCGTTGATCGTGCAATGACTGAGCTGGAGGAATGGTAACGCTATGTACCGGATCTGCATAGACGTTGGGGGAACCTTCACAGACTGCCTCGTCTTGGACGAAGAAGAACGGAATCTTCGACAGTTCAAGAGTCCGACCACCCCCGCGGATCCGTCGATCGGCTTCATGAATGTCTTGGAAAAAGCGGCCCGGGGCTACGCGGAGCCCCTACCCAACTTCCTGGCGGACGTGGATCTCCTCATTCACGGCACGACGCTCGCCACGAACACTCTGATCAACCAGAACGGCGCAAAGACCGGGATGATTACCACCAAGAACTTCCGCGACGTCCTCGAGGTCCGCAGGGGCTACAAGAACATCCGCACTTCCATGTACAACGTCTTCGTGCCGCCTTACAAACCCTTAATACCGCGGTTCCTGCGTTTGGAGGCGGAGGAGCGTACGGTGTACACAGGGGACATCCTGACCCCTCTCAACGAAGAGGACGTGCGGCAAGCCGCCACAAAGCTGAAGGGCCACGGCGTCGAATCGGTCGCGGTCTGTTTCCTCCATGCCTACGCGAACCCACAGAACGAGAGGAAGGCCGCCGAACTCAGCGCAGCGGTGCTCGACGACGTGTACATCACGTCTTCCCATCAGATCCTCCCGGTGTGGCAGGAGTGGGAACGCTTCTCCACGACGGCGGTGTCGGCCTACGTGGGGCCTGCGGTCAAGCGTTACCTCCTGGCCCTGACCGATCGGCTCCACGAGTCTGGATTCAAGGGCAGCCTTCTCCTCATGCTTTCGAGCGGTTTGGTGGAGACAGTCGAGTACTGCATTCCACGCGCTGTCTACCTGATCGGCTCGGGACCCGCTGCAGCCCCAGCTGCCGCGCTTCACCTCGGCCGGCAGGCAGGTCACGACAACCTCCTGTCGTTTGACATGGGCGGGACCTCGCTCGACGTCGGTCTCATCCGCAACGGCGAGGTCCCCTCGACGACCGAGGGCTGGGTCCAAGACGAACGCGTGGCGATCAAGATGGTGGATGTCCACTCCGCTGGCGCCGGCGGTGGGTCGATCGCATGGATCGATTCGCTGGGGCTGCTTTGCGTCGGACCCCAGTCCGCAGGGAGCGATCCCGGCCCGACGTGCTACGGCAAGGGAGGCGAGGAGCCGACGGTCACTGACGCCGACCTGCTTCTGGGCTACGTGCCGGCTGACTTTTTCCTTGGTGGCGAGATCCCGCTTGATAGACGCCGGGCCGAGGACGCGATCAAGAAGAAGGTCGCCGAACCCCTGGGGATACAGGTACCGCAAGCCGCCCGGGCCATCTTCACTGCGGTCAACTCGTTCATGGCCGACCAGATCACCGAGGTGTCGACCCGGCGTGGCTATGACGTGAGAGACATCGCCATTGTTGCCGGCGGTGGGGCCGGCCCGATCCACGCGCCCTTCATCGCCGATCTGCTGGGTGTCCCCAATGTCATCGTGCCATCCGTAGCCGCGTCCTATTCCGCGTTTGGCATGTTTGCGATGGACGTCGGCCGCAACTACGCCCGGTCCTACATCGCTCGTGCCACGGACATCGATCTGGATCGGGTGAGGCGGCTCTACGCCGACATGGAGCAGCAAGCCCTGGACGGTTTTAAGGAGATGCATGTCCCCGAGGAACAGGTCGTTTTCTCCCGTACTGCGGACCTGCGCTACATCGGACAGTTCCACGAGGTCGAAGTCGAGGTGGCGAGCGGCGAGCTATCACTCGACAGTCTCGCGCAGGCAGTCGAAAACTTGCACCGGAGGCACGAGGAGCTCTACACCTTCAACATGCCCTGGAAGGGGGTCGAGTTCCTGACGTTCCGCCTCCGGGCAACAGCCCCGAAGGCCCCCTTCGAACTGCGCCGGATTGCCGAAGGAACACCTGATGCCTCCCATGCTCTCAAACGGCGTCGCAACTGTTGGTTCGACGGACACGAAATCGACACGCCCGTATACGACGGGGAGAAGCTGCTGGCCGGCAACCGGATCGCAGGACCGGCGATCATCGAGGAAACCGCCACGACGGTAGTAATTCCCAGCTCGTTCTCGTGCTCGGTAGACGACGGGCGGAACTACTTGCTTGACCGGAAGAGCTCGCATAAACGAGATATCAGAACCGCACGAGCCGAAGGTCTCGCAGGAGGTGAATGATGAGCACGCGAAACGTTGACCCGATCACGCTGTCAACGGTCTGGCACGCGTTTCAGAGCATGGGCCGGGAAATGCGCCACGTCATCGACCGCACCTGCCAGAACTATGTCATGGCCCAGCTTCATGACATGGCGGCCGGAATCTGGAACGCCCGCGCCCAAACGATAGCGGTGCCTGAAGGCCCCACATCCATGATGACCTCGCAGCAGTTCTCCGTTCGCTACATTCTTGACAAGTTCGGGGATGACCTCCACCCCGGCGATGTGATTCTCACCAACGATCCCTACCATGGGTATTGCAACCACCTGCCAGACTGGGGGTTCTTCCGACCCATCTTCTACAAGGATGAGCTCCTTTTCGTCGCGCTGACTCGCGGGCACCAGTTGGACACAGGGGGCGCCTTCCCTGGCGGCTATTTCCCCAACGGGTACGATATCCATGCCGAAGGGATCATGATCCCGCCCATCAAGGTGCTCGATCGGGGAAAGGAGAGAAAGGATGTCTTGGAGTTAGTCTGGAACAACGTCCGCTGGCCCGAAGGGGTGCGTATCGACAACTACGCACTCATGGCTGCCCTGAAGGTCTGCGAGAACCGCATCGTGGCCCTCCTGGACAAGTACGGCAGGGACACGGTGTTGGAGTGCGTGGAGGATATGCTGGACCGCATGGAACAGAACGTTCGGAAGCTGATCGCCGAGGTTCCCGACGGGACCTACTACGGCGAGTCTGCAACCGACGATGACGGAACCGTCCTGGACGAACGTGTCTGGGTACGGTGCGAGGCAACGATCAAGGGTGACGAGATGATCCTCGACTTCTCCAAGAGCGACAAGCAACGCAAGGGGTTCGTGAACTGTGTCTACTCTTCGACGTACAGCCGAGCCGTCGCCGGCAGCTTCCTCTTCTTCGACCCGGGCCTCTCCCAGTACCACAACGAGGGGAGCATGCGGCCGATTACGCTCATCGCCCCCGAGGGGAGCGTTTGCAACGCACAGTACCCAGCAACGGTGGGCGGCTCTCCAGTCAACGTAGGTACGCAGGTCCTGGAGGCCACCGTGGCAGCACTCTCGAAAGCAATGCCACAGAAGGCCATAGCATCGTGGGGACGACGTCGAGGACATTACATCGCCGGCATCGACCCTAGAACGGGCGAGCGCTACGTGCAGACAACGACCGACGCCGACGGCGGAGCTGGGGCCGTCTGGGGCTACGACGGCTTCGAGGGGGCTATGGGCATGTCCGGTCTGGGGTCGATCCAGCGCGGAAGCATCGAAGAGACCGAGATCCGGTTTCCGTGGCGCACCGTTCGCTATCACTTCGTCCCCGATATGTCCGGCGCGGGCAGATGGCGCGGGGGATCCGGGATGCTCTGGGAGGTGCAGAACTTGGGGGGGGACGTGGGCATCGCAACCGGCAGCTCAGACGGCGACCAGACCCAACCGCCGGGAGCCGCAGGCGGTCAGCCGGGCCCGGTCTGCAAGACATACCTGCGCCGCGGAGATGAGGTGATCCCGGCCCGGACACACCGAATGATTGCAATCAAGACCGGTCAGAGGTCAGCGGCGGCGGCGGCGGAGTGGGCAACCCCACAGAGCGGGAGCCCCAGAAGGTCCTGGAAGATGTTATCAACGAATTTGTGAGCCTCGAAGCCGCCCGTGACATATACAGGGTTGCGATCGACCCCAAGACGATGACGATCGACTGGGATGAGACGAGAGCGTTACGGGGTACCACGCCGTGACGGAAACGGAGCAACCACTTCTTTGTGTAACCACTACCATATTGCTATTCTAACCCCATCAACTCGCTGATGCGGGCCACATAAGACCCGAAACGAGAATCGGATTTGGTCGCCTTGGTGGTTCTTGGGCGGGAGAGTTCAATTGTGATGTTATCCAAAATGCGTCCCGGCCGATGGCTCAACAGGAGAATGCGATCGGAAAGGAAAATGGCCTCCGGAATGCTGTGGGTGATAAAGATGACAGTCTGGCGGCTTTTCCCCCACAATTCCAGCAGGTCAATGTTCAACCTGTCCCGGGTCAGGGCGTCCAGGGCGCCGAACGGTTCGTCCATCAGGAGGATGGACGGGTTCAACATCAGGGCCGCGGCCAAGGAGGCGCGCTGTTGCATTCCTCCGGACAACTCGTTTCCGTAACTTTTTTCAAACTCTGTCAGGCCGGTGAGTTCGAGGAGCTCTCTGGCTCTGGGGTAGTAATCCTTTTTGTTGAGCTTATGGATTTCCACCGTCAACATCAGGTTCTCAAGGACGTTCCTCCAGGGGAGGAGGTTGGGATACTGAAAGATGAATCCGATGTGTTGCGCAGAAGCATTGCTGGCTTTTTGAACTTGAACCTCGCCGCCCTCAAACGGAATCAGCCCGGAGATGAGCCGCAAGAGCGTGCTTTTCCCGCATCCGCTGGGCCCGAGGATAGAGAGGAACTCACCCTCCGAGACCTCGAAGGACACATCGTCCAGTGCTTTGACCTCGCCGGCTTTTGCTTGGAAGATCTTGGTCAGGTTTCTTACTTGGATGGCGGAGCCGGACATCTCTTCCGGTGAAAGGTGTCTGACCCTCTGGGTGGAATCGTTCACGGTTTGATCCCTCCCCCGGCTCATGAGGTGGTGCGCCACCAGACAAGGCGATCCAGCAAGACAATGAGGCCGAACATGAGCATGGAGATGACAGAGATGACCAAAAGGCCGGCGAAGATCAAGGGAGTGTCCTGCGTGCTGCTGGCAAGCATGATGATGGCGCCCAGCCCTTCCTCGGAGGCGGCAAACTCCCCGACGATGGCCCCGATCACGGCTAGCGGTAGCGAGATTTTGAAACCATCCATCAGGTAGGGTAGGGAATTGGGTACGCGCAGTTTCCGAAAAGTTTGCCATTCGGTGGCATTCATCGACTTCAGGTGCTCGATCAGGCTATAAGGAACCGACGTCAACCCCGCTATGGTCGCCACCACCATGGGAAAAAAGGAGATCAAAAAGCTCATGGCGATCTTGGGCAGCAGGCCATAACCGAACCAAATCACAAAAAGCGGGACAACGGCGACTTTCGGAACTGCCTGGAAACCGACAATCAACGGATACAGACCGGTCCGGATCAAGCGCACGTAGACAATGGCTACGCCGGTAACGGTACCGACGGTTCCACCGAGCGCCAGTCCCGCTAAGGTTTCAATGATGGTTACTTGAGAATGTTTCATCAGAAGGCCAAACCGGATTCCCAGTTGTCGAAGCACGTCAAACACGGAGGGGAGGAGATACGCTGGAAGCGCGAAGTACCTAACCACTGCTTCCCAAACGACGAGTACGCCCAGGAGAAACCCCAGAAAGGCCAAAACGTCCTTCGCGAGACGCGTCTTACTCTCGGTCGTATTGCCTTCTCCGGCCATGGAGCCTTTTTCCAGTTGCTATAGTGAAGGAAAAAAGAAAATTACCATAATCACCCTATCCTCCCTCAAATCCCCCTTTCTCCCCCTTTGGTAAAGGGGGATAGAGGGGGATTTGGGAGAGCGAGAGGGGATTTGATGTCAACTTATTTAATTCCGTCACTATAGATTTCGGACATTCGGATCTCTCTGAGATCAAGCTTGCCGAATTTTAGACGGTCGTAGGGAGGGATGCAAGACCCAATTCTTTGCAAAGCCGATGGATTGTCCGGGTGCCGAACAGGACGTCCTCATCACCCGATGACAGTTCACCAGGTACAATTCATTTGGTGGATTTTTTGTCATGATTTCCAACGAGGGTTGGCGGACGGGCGCGACATTCATTCCCATGAATTTGAGCCTCAAAGGGGTGTGTGTCCGGCCTTCCATATAAAACAGGACCTTCCGTTATGGATGTTGCAAACGTGTCTGCCCTGCTTCGGCCGGGAAGAGTAGGAACGGTTGAAGTCAGGAACCGCTTCATCCGTTCCGCGACGGCAGAAAGCCTCGCCGACGAAAACGGGTTTGTTACGGAAGGATTTCGGGAGCTTCACGGCAACCTGGCTCGGCACGGAGTGGGACTCATCTTCACGGGTCACTGCTACGTTCATCGACGGGGACAGTTCACGAGGTTCATGACCGGCCTGGACCGGGACGATCACGTGGGACCGCTTCAACGCGTCACGGATGCCGTCCATAGGGAAGGGGGCCGCATCTTCGCCCAACTCAACCACGCCGGCTATCAGTGCAGGCTTCCCGAGATTGAACCGCTTGCGCCGTCCCTCATGCAAAATCCACATACGGGAAAGGCCGCCAAGCCGGCGACCGAGGAGGAAATCCACGAGGTTATTGATGCATTCGGGAATGCGGCCCGAAGGGCCAGGGGGGCGGGCTTTGACGGCGTCCACCTTCATGCCGGACACGGCTACTTGATTTCCCAATTTCTCTCACCTTATTCGAACCGGAGAGAAGACGATTGGGGTGGCTCGTTGGAGAACCGCCAGCGATTTTTGCTCCAAGCGGTTCTGGCAATACGAAAAGCCACCGGCGATGATTTTCCCCTGACGGTGAAGGTGGGTGTGCGAGATTATCCCCCAGGCGGCATGACCCTGGAAGAAGGTCTGGACACGGCGGCGATTTTGGGGGGCGCCGGTGTTGATGCGATTGAGGCGTCGGCTGGTCTCACCGCACGGGGTGCCCCCAGCGCGTGGAAGTACGCCGGTGTCAGTCGAAAACGGGCCCTACAGGACAAGCTGTTCCACCGGATTTTCGTCAGGCCCAGACCCGAAGGATATTTTCTTGAGGAAGCGCGCAAAGTCCGCGCAAGCTTCAGGGGTTGTGTGATTGCAGTGGGAGGGATCCGGACCGTTGAAACTATGGAGTCTTTGATAGCAGAGGGGGTAGCCGATTTTGTTTCGCTCGCTCGGCCGTTCATCCGTGAGCCGGATCTCGTGCGGAAAATTGAACGGGGGAAGAGGGGGGTTGTCGACTGCACCTCGTGCAATATCTGTGTCCGGTATCAGGGTGTGAGTCCGCTGAAGTGCTGGCGGACCAGCAACTCAGATCTCCTCAGGCATGCATGGGACAGGCTTACCCGCCGGCTCCATTAAATCGAAGAATCCAGCTTCGCGCTTGATCCGCAACGACGACGGGGTTACCTCGGGCCGACCCAACCATGAAAAGGGGCTTTGGATGTATGGCGAGGATTGTCTTATCTGTGGTCCTTATCGCGGTCGCCCAATGGTTCCTGCTCTTACGTCTTGACAGGCGTAAGGAAAAACGGATAAAGGGTTCGTTATCAGGCCTTACGGGGGTCAGACATAACCTATTTCAGACGATGGGCGCGTGTTGAAGTCGTGCGAGATTTTCAATTCGCCTGCCGTTTGATTTCGAGAAGAGAGGAGGGACTCACAATGATTCGCAGGTTTCTATATACATTGTCAGCTCTGATGGGGGTTGCGGCCTTCGTTTTGATTTTTGCTCCCATCGATGTCCGGGCAGCCGAGAAAATCAAATTCAACATGTCCTGGCTGCCACAGGGTTCCACGGCCGGATTTATCGTCGCCGGGGAGCTGGGGCTTTACGAAAAAGAGGGTCTGGACGTTGAAGTGCAGAGGGGATACGGCGGTCTCCGGACCGTCAACGAGGTCGCCTCGGGTTTGTTTGAGTTTGGTTATGGCGATCCCCAAGGAATGGTCCTGAACCGGACCAAGGGCGGGAAAACCAAGATGATTGGGACGATCAACGATACGCTTCCCATCGCCCTTTGCTGGGACGCAGCGAAGCTGAACATTAAGAAGCCCGAAGATCTGGACGGCAAGAAGGTCGGAGGCGGGGCCCAATCCCCCATTCAAATCATCCTTCCGATCCTGATGGCGAATTCGGGCAAGGGCTCGGTTACGATGATTAGGATGGATCCCGCCGTCACGATCCCGGCCGTCTTATCGGGCCAGACGGACGTCTCGGACTGCTGGGCAGGAAGTAACCTGGGCATCGCAAAGGGTATGGCCGCGGAAAAGGGCATGAAGCTGGGACACGCGTTCCTGAGAGACATCTTCGGGCTCGACACCTACGGAAACGGGATTGTCACAAACGAGCAGGTGATCGCTACCCGGCCCCACATCATCAGTAAGTTCGTCCGCGCTTCTTACAAGGGCTACTCTTGGATGTTCAAAAACATGGACGCCGCCGTCGACATGGTCATCAAGAGGTACCCAACCGTCAAGCACGCCATTGTTCTAGATCAGGTGAGGGATATGGTTCCCCTGATGAAAGGTCCGGAATTCGATACCAAAGGTTTTGGCTGGATAGACCGGGAAAAGATGAAAAGGACGCGGGATTTCATCGTGAAAGGATGGGACGTAAAGACGGACATCCCGTTGGATGACCTTTACACCAACGAGTTCCTCAAAGGCGATCCCATTAAGTAGCCGGAGACGTCGGTTCGGGTCGGAACTTTCCCTCTGGTGATGAGCGGGATGTGAAATCAGGCCGGATTGTGTCGAATTATTTCTGCGGCCCGGTGGACCGCCCGAATAATGTCGGTATGCGCCCCGCAGCGACAGTAGTTTCCCATGAGATAATCCCGGATTTCTGCATCGGTGGGTGACGGATTTTCCTTCAGCAACCCCTTGACGGCCATGATCATCCCAGGCGTGCAATAACCGCACTGGAAAGCAGATTCCTCAATGAAAGCTACTTGAACCGGATCGGGCTCGCCGCCGTGAGAAAGTCCCTCAATCGTCAGGATATTCTGATTCGGTTCAAGTTGCGCAACCAACGTCAGGCATGCACTGACGGGCTCTCCATCCAGCAAGACCGTACAGGTCCCGCAGGCAGAAACCCCGCAGCCTTCTTTCGGCCCGGCCAAGCCAAGCTGGTCTCGCAAGACGTCGAGGAGCAGTGTGTTATCTGTGACAAAGAGCGTTCGTCTCTGCCCGTTCACGCTCAGCTCGACCGGGCGCGCCACTTGCCTTACGGTCTCCATTTTCTCAGCCTCCCGACCCGCCCGAGAGCTGTTCCAGCGCCCGGCGGACGTGTACGCGAATCATCTCCCGTTTGTACCAGGTCGATCCTCTCGCATCTTCAATCGGGCCCGCTTGGGTGGCGGCAGCTTCCGCAACTGAGGCGATGCAATCCGGGCTCAACTGGCGACCGTATGTCAATTTATCCAAACCAGAAACCTTTAGAGGCGTCGCCGCCACGCACGAAAGCACGATCCGAAGATCGTCCACTTGCCCATTTTTCGCCGTTCTGAGAAGAGCCGCAACGCCGAGGATCGGCCAGTCGGCGGCGGCATTCCCGACGAACTTGACGTAAGTTCCCCGGGAATTCTCGGCGGGTGGGGGAACCAGAATTTCCGTCAGAATCTCCCCGGCACCTTTATCCACCTCATAATACCCTCGAAAAAATTCGGCCAGGGGAATCTCCCGCTCGCCATCCGGGCCATAGAGCTTCAGCCGGGCATCCAACGCGACGAGGGGAGCGGGCGGATCTAGACGATAATCCCCATGGGCAAGATTGCCCCCAACGGTAGCACGATTTCGGACGCGAACGTTGGCGATGCGGCGATGGGTCTCAGCCAGCATCGGGTAATGGGCCTGTACGGCCGGATGACGCTCAACGCTCCTGTGGGTGCAGACGGCGCCAATCCGCAATCCCACCTTGGGGTCATATTGCAATCCTCTCAGCTCAGTTAGGCCGTAAAGATTCACTAGATGGGTCGGTGCTGCCAGGCCAGCCTTCATGAGGATCAGAAGGGCCGTGCCACCCGCGACGGGAACGGCATCCTCCCCCAAGTCTGCCAGAATTCGGCACGCCTCCTTGACTGATTTTGGATGATGCATGCGAAAGGCCGGAATGGCCATAAGGATTGTTCTCCCGGGCTGCCAGTCGCTTTGCGTGCGCCCTACGAAACTCCTCCGGTCTTCTTGCTCTCATGAATGGCGCGGAGGAGCCGCTCCGGAGTGACGGGCAGATCGCGAATCCAGACGCCCACGGCGTCGTGAATCGCGTTCAAGATTGCAGGCGTGGTCGCAATGCACCCGCTTTCTCCTACCCCCTTTGCGCCATAGGGTCCAGTCGGATGGGCCTCTTCCAAAACGATGGGCACGAACTTTTTTGGAATGTCGTCGAAAGTCGCCATCATATATTCGAGGAAGCTCCCGTTCGTAAGTTGAGCGCCATCGTAGTCCATCCGTTCGAACAGGGTCAGGCCCACGTTCAGAGTGGCGCCTCCGAGGATCTGCTGCTCACAGTGCCGGAGGTTGATGGCGCGGCCCACGTTTGCCGCGACGTATAGTTCGGTGACCTTCAACACACCCGTTTCGCAGTCGATCTCCACTTCGGCGATGGCCGCGCTGGAGGACCAGTTTACGCTCAGCTTGTCGGTATGGCCGGTTTCCGGATCCTCCAGCGTGGCCTCTGTTTGGAACATCCCCCGGCCGATCAGATACCCGGCGGGTGGCTTGTTCATCCCCTTCATGAAGATCTCCGGAAGTGACACGGCCCTTTTGGGAAATTCCTGAACGAAAACCTTACCGTCGGTAAACTGTAGCAGATCGGGCGGGACCTCCAGAAGCTCCGAGGCAGCGGCGAACAGCTCCTTACGGATCTCCGCAGCGGCCAATTGGATGGCGTTACCCATGTGATAGGTCGAACGGCTGCTGGCGGTTGCCATGTCGAAGGGTGTCGAATCAGTATCAGGACGGACCAATCGGACCTTTTCCACCGGGATGCCGAGATCCTCGGCGGCGATCTGTGATAAAACCGTGTCGCATCCCTGCCCCATCTCGACCGTACTGACAAGTACGGTTGCACTGCCGTCGGGGTTTAGCATGACCACGGCCTCAGAGCTCGATGGCGTGGCCGTCGTCTTGATGGCGACGCCGACTCCCCGCCCCCGTGCAATTTTCCCTTCCGACGAAGGAGCCCTTACTTTTCCTCTCGTGTTCCACCCCGAGGCTTTTGCCGCGCTCGTCAGACATTCCTTAATTGCAACGCAATCCAGCACCTCCCCCGTAGGGTAGGTATCTCCCTCTTGCAGGGCATATTCCAACCGCAGGTCGATGGGGTCACGGCCGAGATATTCGGCTACTTTGCCCATGTGGACTTCCTGAGCAAAGGTGATTTGCGGCACGCCAAAACCCCTAAAGGCGCCTGCTGGCGTCTTGTTGGTGTAAACGAGATGAGAGTCCACGCGACAGTTGGGGATCTTGTAAGGGCCGTTGGCCGTCGAGGCCGCCTTCCAGGCGACGCGCGGGCCGCTCTCGGCATAGGCCCCACAGTCGTAATACATTTCAAACTGCTGCGCTGTGATTTTCCCTTCTGGGCTGACGGCGGTCTTGAGCCTGACTACGGCTCCATGCTTCGAGCACATGAAGAAGACCTCTTCCCGGCGTATCACCGCGCGGACGGGCCGAGCCGTGAGTTTCGAAAGAAGGACCGCAAACGGCTCCATTTTTAGATAGAGCTTGCCGCCGAAGCCGCCTCCCAGATACGGCGAAATCACCCGGACCCGGTTCTGCGGAACGCCGAACATGGAAGCCAGCCAATTCCGGATCGGCGAGGGGCTCTGAGAGGAAGTCCAGACCGTGATATGACCGCTGCGATCCACCCGGGCGAGGGCCGAGTGGGGCTCGAGATGGGCGTGCTGGGCCGGAGGAGAAGTGAAGGTGTCCTCAAAGATCTTTTCGGCATCTGCGAATGCCTTGTCTACGTCCCCGACTTTCTGACGATAATGTGTGCAGACGTTGCTATCTGGTCCGTGGTGGCTCGCCTGCAACAAGGGAAACAGAGGACCGTGGCGCACTTCATCGTGAACGGTCGGGGAACCCGGCTTTGCCGCTTCGAGAACATCACCAATGACGGGCAACGGGTCGTAGTCGACACGGACGAGGGCGGCGGCCGCTTCAGCCTGTTCCAGCGTGTCCGCGGCGGCGGCGACAACCGCCTCACCGATAAAGCGGACCTTATCGATGGCCATGAGGGGCTGGTCCAAGAAGATAAATCCGAAGTGCGGGTTGATCCCCGGCATCTCGGAGAATTCTCTCCCGGTCACCACCGCACGAACGCCGGGCGCGCTCCTGGCTTCGGAAACATCAATGCTCTTGATATTTGCGTGTGCGTGCGTGGACCGGTGAATCGCGCAATGAAGCATTCCCGGCAGTTTCAGGTCCCCGGTGTATACGGGTTCCCCGAGGACCTTCGGCCAGCCGTCCACTCGGGAGATATTTTTCCCAATGCTCCTCATTTAGATTCTCCGGCAAAAGCGCGAAGGCTTGAGGTTGAACCGATTCATTCTTCTCTGGGACGCTAAAGCTTCCCCGGGTGACTCTCTGAATAGGTTGTGGGGGTCACCGACGCCGGGCTTGCACGCGTAAATCAGAAAGCTTTTTCTACACCTTGCCGACTTGTCGACAAAAGTCTCGCTCAGCACTCTGAAACTTCCGGGGGCGGATTTTCCCACCACCCGACCAGGCCTGTCAAACTTGCCTTGTCGGCCGCGAACCTGACTCGGCCGGTCAGGAGACGTCGGTCCTCGACTCTACTGACACGCCGCCGACTTCCTGAAGGTGGCATCAGTCGCTCGTCCCCGCCACCTCCCGGATCGCCGCCGCCAGTTTTTCCACCGTTGGCTCGATCTCTCGCTCAAGCACGGGACTGGCTGGGACGGGTACGTCTGCAGTGGCTACGCGCCGCATGCGCGACTTAAGAAGGTGGCCGACTGATTCGGCAACAACTGCTGCCAGCTCCGCGCCCACGCCGCAGCGGCGGTGGCACTCGTCCGCAATCACCACCCGACGTGTCTTCTCGACCGATGAGATGATAGTGGGCTCGTCCAGCGGCACTAGGGTTCGCGGGTCCACTACCTCCACCGAGATGCCTAACGAGGCGACCTGCTCGGCCGCGCGCAGAGCCTGCTGGACCATCCATGACGTCGCCAACACCGTCACGTCTGTTCCAGCCCGCTTCACCTCCGCCTGTCCCAATGGGATATGATAGGAGCCCTCCGGCACCGGCCCGACGATGTCAAACAGCTTCACGTGATCGACGATCACGGTAGGGTTTTCACTCGCGATTGCTGTGGCCCACAGGCCTTTGACGTCCCGCGGGCTCGAAGGCAACATGATCTCGAGCCCTGGCGTGTTCCACAGCATGGCCTGTGGGCTGTGGGAGTGCTGGGACGCGCCTCCTCCACGCAGCCCGTGCAGCATGTGATACACGACTGGAACCGTTACCTGCCCGCCCGACATGTAGTAAGCGTTCGCTGCCTCGTTCGCCAGTTGGGGCCAGGCCTGAAAGCTGAAGCTGGCGGTGTTGATGCTCATGATTGGCCGGAGCCCGGTCATGGCTGCGCCGGCCGCGATCCCAGCCAGTCCCAACTCAGCAATCGGTGGGTACCAGACGCGCTGGGGCCACTCGGCGAGAATTCGTTCCAGCAGGTCCCGCTTGGGATGCAGGCCCATGAAGCTGTAGCCCAGCAAGTGGACGCGCTGGTCCCCCCGCATAGCACACTCCAGCGCTTCCGCGAGCGCGTCGGCATAGCTGATTTCTCGCATGATCTCCTCCACCGGCGGCTGGCAAGTGCCGGCCTCAGGCAAACACGCCCTCCAGGGCAGATTCGGGCGACGGCAGTGGGCTGGCCAGCGCGAAGTCCACTGCCCGGTCGATCTCCGCCACCGCCTGGCGATCGATGTCGATGATCTCCTCACGGGTGGCCACGCCAGCGGCTAGAAGCCCGCGCACGTATCGGAGCAGCCCATCCTGTTCCTTGTGCCATTCGTGGAACACTTCCGGAATGCGGGACTCATCCCAGGCCATCCTCACGTCCGTCTCACCACTATCCAGGGTAGGCCAGAGCGGTCTCGTGCCCGGATAGCGGATGGTTTGAAACTCCACAAACGACGGTCCGCCTCCCGCCCGCGCCCGTTCCATCGCCGTCTGTGCGGCCAAGTACACGGCGCTGACGTCGGTGCCGTCGACCACCTGAGCGGGTATGCCGTATACCGTGGCGATATCGGTCAACCGCGCCGCGGCGATGGTGGAGCCGGAGTACCCCCGAGCCTCGTGTGGCCACGCTTCGAAGCTGTTGTTTTCGCAAGCGTAGATCACCGGAAGCTGCCACAGGGCAGCCATGTTCAACGCCTCGTGGGTTGCCCCTTCCTCCAGGGCGCCGTCCCCGAACAGACAAACGCTGAGCTGGCCTCGGTTCTGGGCCTTCGCCGATAGAGCGGCACCGGTGGCGAGCGGGACAACACCGCCGACGATAGCCGAGGTAGAAAGGAACCCCAGCTCGCGCACGGTGAGGTGCAGGGTGCCTCCTTTACCCTGGTTCGTGCCGGTCGCCCTGCCCAGGATCTCAGCCAACAGCCGACCCGGGTTGGCGCCCCGGGCGAGCAGGTGACCGTGGTTTCGGTGGGTAGTGGCCATGAAGTCTTCGGCCTGCGCCTGAGCCAAGAGCGGTACGCCCGTTGTCTCCTGCCCACAGTAGAGGTGAAAGTGGCCGAAGCGGTGTCCCGCCCGGGACAGCAGGACCAGTCTCTCCTCAAAGCGCCGAATGAGCATCATCTTGCTGAAGAATTGGATCAGCTCGCCACGGGGCAATTTGGGCAGCATGGGTCCTCCTAAAAGTAGCGCGTGTTTGAGCGAGCCGAGTGGGTTCAACGGGCGCCGGACCCACTGCGGAGCTTTTTGCCGAAGTACGGACGCTCCTGGTTCTGGATCAGAATATCACCAACGTTCTGCACCTTGTGGGCGTGCGTGTTGGGGGGATGAGGTATCTGCCGCACGACGGGCGGATCCGCGGGATCTTCGGCATCCACGATCGTTGGCGCCGTCGCCATGACCGTTGAGGCCATGGTGCGCCACCAGCCGAACATTCCAACACTCGCTTCTCGCCATTATGTCCTTATCGCTGCTCGCTCCCATAGCGCTCACTTGGCGTGTCTTTTAAAACGGTACGTCCAGAGTTCATCCGGTGTCAGTATTCTCTAAGAGAAGGAAAACCAACCACCTTTTTTGCAAGATAAAGAATAAGTATAGATGCATAGCGATTCACTGGACCAATCGCTACAAACTGCCCAGCCAGCCGCTACCACAGCTTCAGTTCCTCAGTCAAGCGGGAGACTCGCGCCTGCATGCCGTCAAACTTCTCATAGTCCAGAATTGTTGCCTGAGCAGCCCCGTTCAGGACCTCAGCCAGCCCGCCGCCGAATCTCCCCGCAGATGAAATCTCCCACTTCGGGTGTGGATAGCGTACCTCCCAGGTCCGGAGTCGTATTCCCGTGCCTCACAGCCTCGACCACTGCCGCCTCAACGACCGCGGCCGCCTCCACGTGACCCAGGTGCTCCAGCAACATCTTCGCCGCCAGAATTGAGGCGATGGGGTTAGCTAATTTCTTGCCAAATATGTCTGGCCCGGTCCCATGGATGGGTTCGAAATAGCAGAAACGTCGATCAGGATTAAAACAGCCACCGGGAGAGAGCCCGCGGCCACCCTGAATAGCCGCGGCGATGTCGGTTAAGATATCCCCGACCCGGTTTTCGCTCACCACCACCTGGAGCTGCTCGGGCGAGACAACCATGATGTATGCGAGAGTATCCACGTGGATGTGGCGCTGCTCGATGTCTGGATACGCCCGCCCCACCTCGCGAAAAGTTCTTGACCAGAGCCCGTTCGGCAAGCCCTTTTCAGCCATGTCGACGCGCCGTCGGCCCCGTGCGCGCGCATATGCGAAGGCCTGCTCGATGATCCGCCTCACGCCCTTAGCCGTGTTGATCTCCGGCCGAATCTCCACCTCTTCCGGCGTGCCCACCTTGAGCCCCACCGAGTTTGCAAACTCGTACCCCTCGGTGCTTTCGCGGAAGAACACGAAATCAATATCTTTCTCGGTCTTTCCTTTGAGAGGCGTCAGATTGGCGTCCAGGAGCTTGCACGGACGCATGTTGGCGTAGAGATCAAGCTTCCGGCGCAGTCCCCGCAGGATCGGCCTCGCTGTGCCTTCCGGAGGTACCCTTGGATCTGTGCCCCCCGCGCCAAACAGGACACAGTCAAAACGACTGGGCAGTTCGACGAAGAAGCGGTCAATGTCGTCGGGAACTGCCTGGCCTGTCCGCAAATACCGCTCGGCGCCAAAATCGAAGAACTCGAACTCCAGTTGTATGCGGAAGAGGTCGTCGACAACCCGCAGGACCTTTACAGCCTCCGGGATCACCTCGTTCGCAATACCGTCCCCGGGGATTACACCGATCCTGGCCATCGCCTACCACCTCACTGTCTATGCCGTAAAACCCCGATACATTCAGGCGGAACTTCCACGGTTATTTTACTCCCCTGCTGCAGCTCAAAGCGGGCATTGATCTCGCTCAGCACCAGAATGCTGCCCGCCCGAATTTCACACAGGATCTTATTTCCGACAAAAATCACGCGCTCGACTACCCCGGGAAACGAGTTCCTGCCGTGACCACTGGAATCGGTTCGGACATGAACATCTTCAGGGCGGAAGACGGTAGAGACCTGCTCCCCGATGGTCAGATCCAGGCGGGAAACGCAGATGAACTGGCCCAGAGCTGTCCGTATCGCGATACCTCCGCGCTCGTCCTTCAGTCTCTCCACCGAGCCATCAACGAAGTTTGCTTTGCCAACAAAACTGGCAACAAAGGGGTGGAGCGGATCAAGGTAAATTTGGCGCGGACTGCCTTCCTGTAAAATCTGACCGTCACGCATCACGGCAATGCGGTCTGAAAGGACAAGCGCCTCCTCCTGATCATGAGTCACGTAGAGCGTGGAAATCTTAAGTCTGTCAATGAGCTCTCGCAACTCCAAGCGCATCTCTTCACGCAACTTCGCGTCGAGATTGCTCAGGGGTTCATCTAAGAGCAGAAGCCTCGGTTCGTAAACCAACGCCCGGGCCAGGGACACGCGTTGCTGCTGCCCCCCGCTCAGCAAAGGCGCCGGTCTACTCCCCAGTTCCGCCAGACCTATAAGTTCCAGTGCCTTTCTCACTCTCTCTTTGACTTGCGACCTTGGTATCCGGAATCCACCATGTACCAGCGGGAAGGCCACGTTTTCGAAGACCGTCATGTGAGGCCAGATGGCGTAAGACTGGAATACCATGCCGACGCCACGCTTGTACGCCGGAACTTCTATCCCCCGACTCCCTGAAAAAACCAGTCGTTCCCCGATGTGTATTTCCCCGTTGTCCGGAGCTTCCAACCCGGCTACGCACCGCAACGTAGTCGTCTTCCCGCAGCCAGACGGGCCAAGCAAGGTTAAGAAGGCGCCCTCGGGAATTTCAAAACTGACTCCCCGGACTGCCTCCACCTTTCCCTCCGACATAAGAAAGGATTTTCTTAAGTTTTCTACGCGCAGCACGCCTCTCGCTATTCTCCTGTCTTGAAAATTCGCTCTATCTCCTTCTCCCACTGATCGGCCTGCTTAGATAGAACGAATTCCATGCGTCCCGGATAGTCCCACGCGGCTACGGGAATTCCCTGCCTCTTATCTTGCACAGCAATGCTGCTCTCATAATTCCCTGGATAATGAAGATTCCCGGCGCCAGCCTCCTCCAGGTGAAGTTTGGACCCCTCCGGGCTGGCAAGATACAGGGCGACCAGTTTCCCGGCGTTGGGATGTGGGGCCCCTGTCCGAACCGCTACGACGTAATCCGCTATGTCGGAAAGTTCCAGACTTTGCCACTCTGCCGGCATGCCCTTCATCTTCGCTTCCTGGAAGTACTGACTGCCTGTGTGGGCCAGCCAAATTTCCTCAAGGAGATAACGTTTTTGCTGATCCTCGTAGCTCCCCTGTATGGGTCTGTTCTTCGCTATCGCTCGAAGTTCGGAGAAGGTCTTCTCCTTGCCCCTGATGAAGGCGACCTCTGCCCAAACCCTGGGGTAATTGTGAACGCCCACTTTCCCCTTCCATCTAGGATCGGCAAGTTCCGCCAGGGTCTTGGGAGCTCTGTCGGAAGGAATTCTTTTGGGATTGTACATCAAGCCTCGATGCGCCGTGTAACTAATGAGGCCATAGCCATAGTATCGGGTCCCGGGTTTTCCCATAATAACTTCAGGTGGGGTCGCTTTGTCGAGCAGAGGTTGCCAGTCGACCTTTTCATAGATACCGGCCTCGATACCTCGCACTATATTGGGAATGCTCAAAGACATGAGGTCATAGGTAGGACGAGCCCCGAGTTTGTGTTCCATGAGCGCCTTTGACAAATCGACTGCCATCCGCACCGTGGGGGCGAACTGAATATCCAGGTCTACCCCGTATTTTTTGTTGATCTCCCGGCTCAAGCGCTTCATGGATTTTGCCGTATGACTGCTGGGCGAAACCTGCAAACTTACAGTGCCCTCCTTTTTAGCGCCTTCGATCATCCGGGATAAGGCGTCCGAATCGGCTGCCTTTATCTGCGCGGCGCAGGTCAAATAGAAAACCGATCCTAAAAGCAGAACCGTCACGACATACTTCTTTGACTTCATTTTCCCCCTCCTACTTTGTAGATTTGCTTAGCAACGAGCTTCCCCTGCGTTTTTTGTTATGCCACATACTTCCAGGCCAGCGAATTAATGTGCCCCCATTCGGCCGATGAAAATGTTGGGAAAAAGTCGCAACGCTACACTGATGACGACCCCCATGGAAATTGTCATGATCACTCCGAGGGCCGCGGCGGTGATCGAGTCGCCGCTTAACCACCTGCTCCATATCGTCGTCGCTAGAATGATGTTTTTGGGTGTCTGAAGAAACAATGCCATCGTTACCTCGCGATAGGAGAGAAGCGTCACCCAGATCGTAGTAAAAAATAAAGTTGGAATCAGAAGCGGGACAAGGACCTTTCTCAGCGCCACCACTCGGGAGCCTCCACATATCTGCACGGCCTCCTCCAGATCTCGATGAATTTGAACTAGAGATGCATTGATCGATCTGGTACCGAAGGCGGTATAGGCGATGGTGTGGGCGAGGATGATAGAGGCAAGGCTGCCGTAGAAAGGTATTCTGCGGACGAGCAGCAGCCCCACGAAAGTGACAGCGAACGCAAAAGCTACTGTCGGCACCGCGTGGGGCAACATGGAAATGGTATCGATCGCGTACCTTCCTGGCAAATTGCTCCGGACGACGATCCACGAGATGGCCAGGCTTATCAACATTACGGATATGCCCACAGAGATGACGAGTTCGATGGTATTTACAAAAACTCCTCCTTCGGATATTAGAACGGCCGCCGAACGGTAACCATCCGCGGTTACGGTTGCTAGGGCTGCGGTGGTGGGTAGCCGGATGCGAGGAACAAGAGAGCTCCACGCCACTGCCAAGAAGGGCAAAAAAATATCCAACAGGAAATAGACCCCTATAAAGCTCACTCCGGCCCACTTCCACCGCCCAACGTCTAAAAGCTTTTGTTTATAACCTTTTCCGGTGACGGTGGCGTAACGATAGCCGGATTGAAGCATCCTTTGATAAACCTTCAAAGCAATCAGCGTCGGTATCAGAAGGATCACGCCGTAGACTCCGGCGATGCCGTACTGGGGAAGCCCTATGTCTCTGCTGAAGGCATAAAACATGAGGGTACTGAAGACTTGAATGTTATTAGCCCCTCCCAGCAGGGCCGCCACCTCGTACATGGAGACTGCCGTCATGAAGTTGTAGATGATCGCGGAAACTATTGCGGGCTTGACCAGGGGGAAAGTGACGAAGCGAAGGCTTCGCAGCCTTGTGGCACCGACCACCTCGGCACACTCCTCGAAAGACGGGTCAACCGCCAGGAGTGGTCCGGATATCATAAAAAACATTGTCGGGGTCAGGATCAAACCCTGAAGGAAGCCCATGGAGAACACGTTATAGATGCTCAAAGGTCCTGTCTCGACTGGGATGAAAGTTCTGAGGAACTGATTGACTAGGCCGATTTCGGGACTCAACAACATGATCCAGCCCATGACCTTAAGAAACCCCGGCAAGAGGATGTGAAGGAACATCAGGGTAAGGAAAAAATTCTTAAACGGGGTATTGGTGCGATGAATCAACCAGGCCATGGGAACGGCGAAGAAAAGGTTGACCACCACCGTCCACACGCCTAGTGAAAGCGTGTTCAGCCCTGCCCTCCAGGTGATCGGGTCGAAGAGAACCTCGGCGTAGTTGACCAGGGAAAAATGGGCGTCAACCCCGGGCAGGCCCTTCAAAAAGGTTGCCCAGATGACCACAGCAATCAGGCCACATATCAGGACAGAGACCGATATGCCTATCGCAAAAAGCAGCGTTTCAGGTCTTAGGAGGCGAGGGAAAAAAGATTTTAGCCTGGTTCGAATGCGCACTATGGGCCCTTTGCTATGGATTTGCGGGTTTATAAATTTACGTGGTGCCTCCTAAGATGAGCGGTGGGCAGACAAGAGTGGCGGAAAGAGACAGCGAAAATCTGCTTTACCTCGAGAGCCTTCCCTCTTTAATCCGGGATTCCAACACCTGGCCGATCTTGATACGGGAGATCTGTTGGGTGTCCTCCAAATGCTGGAGGACCATGGAATCCCGAACGTATTTCTGAACCGGCATTTCTCGCATCACTCCACTACCTCCAAAAACCTCCATCGCAGTCAGGCAAATTTTTAGGGCGGCTTCTGTGCAGAAGCTCTTGGTCGCCATCACCAGGGCAGGGTCATCCTGCCCGTGATCAGCGGCCCAGGCCATGCGCCAGAGGAGACTCCTCCCGGCCTGGAGGGTTTGGTACATCTCGGCGAGCATCATGGCCACGGCTTGATGCTGGATGATCGGTCTGCCCCCCTGGATTCTCTCATTGGCGTACTTTATAGCCGCGTCAAGCGCGGCGCGACTGAGACCCATAGCTTGGGCACACAGTTCCACCCTGCCGGCAGGCCCTTCGGGGCCAACCGGCCCTTCCTTTCCTCCCAACAAGTTTTCGACCGGCACTTTCGCATTGTCGAAGTCGAGTTCTCCCTGAACATCGAAGCGGTAGCCTACTTTGTCCTGGATGGAGGCTACCCTGAAACCCGGCGTGCCTGCAGGGACGAGGAAAGCGCTGCAGCCCCTGGACGGAGGCAGAGTCTTATCCGTGCGGGCCGTCACCGTCACCAACTTGGCCACGGGAGCCATGGAGATGAAATGCTTCCGACCGTTGAGCACGTAATAGTTTCCCTCGCGCTTGGCTGAGAGCATGATTCCGGCTTCGGGGACATCGTAAGGAAGATGGGTATCTGAGCCCGCATTCGGCTCGGTTCGCGCACCTGAAAGTAGGTATGTGTCATCGTCTCGGAAGGCGGAGAGGAACCGGTCCTTTTGCTCCTTGGTCCCCTGGTGTGCGATTCGGTGCGCGCCTCTCCAGGATTGAGTTATAATTTTGGAGCAGGAGATGTCACAGTAGGCCAGCTCGTCGATCAGCACGACCCAGGTGCGAAAGTCGAAGCCTGGCCCTCCATACTCTTTCGGTAAGGCTACGGTGCGCAGCCCCAGCTTCGACGCTTTCTTGAGCATGTCCCATGGAAAGTCCTGCAAGAGGTTCTCCGACCGATCCAGCTTCTCAGCGATGGGCCGGATCTCTTTCTCGGCAAAGTCCCTGGCCATCTTCTGCAGGGCTTTCTGCTCATCGGTCAAATCGAAATCAATCATGTCTGCCTCCGCTTTTTTTGGAACAGATCCTGCTCCCCGGTCATTTACCGAATCCGAGGATCCTACCGTACTCTCTCGCGAGCCTGTCCACCACCGTGGCTTGATCCTGCGTCATGTACAGGACTTTTCTTCCTTTGAAAAAGTTATAGGCGGAGGTCCCGGGAACAAAGGCGGATCCCTGACCGGTGTACTTTTCCCAGATGACTTGGGCCTCGGGGGTCATAAGGAAGGCCGCGAAAAGGTATCCCGCATTTGGATGGCGCGCGCCTTTGAGCAGGCCGACCTGTAAGGCAGGCGAAATCACGGGCTCGATGTCTTTGGCGAACTCCAGAGGTGCGCCGGCCTTTTTCGCCCGGTTGATAAAGCCATCATGGAGGGTGACAGCAATAAGGATTTCACCCAGCTCGAGTCGACTGGTAAGCGTGCCAAGCGGCCCGAGCATCGGCTGCTGCATGGCCAGGGCTTTCACAAACTCAAGTGTTTTCTTCTCACCCCACGCGCCGGTAGCCAGCCGAGCCAGGTGGTGAGTTGAGTCAGGCACGCCTAGCTTTCCCCCTTTCCACTTCGGGTCGAGAAGGTCCTCCCATCTTTTGAGCACGTCCGCAGGCGGCAATACCTTTGTGTTGTACGCCGGGAGAACGATCTGGCTGGCTACGGTGATCGTTCCTTTATCGTAATCTATCGCCCTGGAGTCAACCCCCAGGCTGGCGTAGTCGAAGGTCTGATGGAGCTTCTTGAGCCATAACGTGGCGTGGTGTGCGTCGGTGACCACCGCCAGATCCCATTCCGGCGGGACGCCTGAGGCTGCCTGCCCCACGATCTTGCTCACGTCTCTGGCCATCTGTCCGGCAGGGAAGAAATTCACCTTTGTGGTGAGGCCATATTTTTTGTTGAAAACCTCGGCGAGCTCTTGGGCCCCTTTCGGCCCAAGCGTTGACGGGGCATAAAGCTCGATCACCCCTTCGCTTTTGGCTGCTTCAACCAGTCGCTCGACAGCGGCGGCCGAAACCTGCGTGGCGGTGAAGCCCAATAGAGACAGCGAAACGAACAGGCCGGCCAGTGAGGCCGTTATCTTTTGCATCCTTTCCTCCGATACGATGTAGGCGTAAGCCTCGATTCCCTGTGACGCGTGGCAAAGGTGCAGGTCCGTATTGTGACCACGGCAAGGTAGAGGACGTATGAGCAATTGGTGTGCCAGTACGCAACCATCCTTCGGGAGTGCGTGGTACCTGGTCTTGCATCCCAACTCGAAAGTATCCTTACGAAAGGACAGCGATCCCGTTATGCGGAAGTGTGCAAAAGAAGGAGGCTGCGTTCTTGAAAATAAGAAAGTTGAGGCCGTTTTTTCTTATTTTTGCACCTTGACTTTCGTAATTCATCTACGGACCTACATTTGTCCCCTATGATGTCCTGGTATAGAAATTGCTGACCGGCCTT
This sequence comes from Deltaproteobacteria bacterium, assembly GCA_016193385.1. Next base: position 6,469 of record JACPSF010000273.1, on the reverse strand, counting down.
ACCAACCTTACGTGAGCTTAATGTCCTTGCGGAGTTATTTCACTCCTCCAGGTTAGGGCTCTGCTGAGGCCATTGCTGGACAGAAAAAAATCCTAGCGGGAGCGAAGCACATGGCCTATCGCGATCTACGCGACTATCTTGAGGCATTGGAGAAACGGGGAAAACTCCACCGCGTCACAGCGGAGGTGGACAAAGACTGGGAGATTGCTGCGGTGTGCCGGCGCGTCTTCCAGAAAATTATTCCGGAACGCCGCCCCGTGCTCCTATTCGAAAGAGTCAAAGGATTCCGTATCCCGGTATTGGTCGGATCCTTGGGAGCTTCGTCGGAAGTCTATGCCGTCGCGCTGCAGGATCGAGTCGAGAACATCCACGAGCGCTGGGAGCAGGCCCAAACGTGTCCGATCAAGCCCACACGGGTACCGACTGGTCCCTGCAAAGAGCATGTTTTGCGCGGCAATGACGCTGATCTCTCTCATTTACCTGTCCCCATCTGGACGGTTGGGGAGGATCCTGGGCCCTACATCACCGCTCCATGTGTTGTCTCCCGCGATCCCGAGACCCAAGCCTACAACGTAGGAACCTACCGGCTGCAGGTCAAGGGTCCCAGGAAGTTGGGAATCCAGGCCCACGAGGGGCAGCATATTTCCCACCATCGCCGCAAGTACGAAGCCCGCAGCCAAAACACACCCGTGGCCATCGTGTTGGGTCCTGATCCTACCATTGAAATGGCCTCGGTTACCAAGTTTAACCTCGACACGGAGGAATACGATATCGCCGGCGGATTGCGCGGCGAGCCCGTACCTCTCGTGCCCTGTGAAACCGTCCCAATTGAAGTGCCCGCGCCGGCTGAAATCGTAATCGAGGGAGAGATCCCGCCTGGCTACCGGGAGCTCGAAGGACCTTTCGGAGAATACACGGGTTATATGGGCGCCTCAGGAAATATGCCTGTGATCGAGGTGACGTGTATTACGCATCGAGATCATCCTATCTACCGCGCTTTTTTCAGCCAGATGCCGCCCAGCGAGAGCAGTTGCATCAAGCAGACGGGCCGTGAGCAATCGCTCCTGAAACACCTCAAAGTTGATCTTCGGCTTCCCGTGCTGGATTTACACCTTCCCGAAAGTGCCGGCGTAGCCGGCATTATGTTGATCTCCATAAAAAAGGGCGACCCATCGGACGTCAAACGGGTCGTCTCCGGAGCCATGCGCTACGCTGAGGGCTTCGGCAAGTTCATCGTGGTGTTCGACGAGGATATTGAAATTCGCGACCACTTCCAAGTAGATTGGGCCATGAGTTTCCATGTTCAGCCGGCAAAAGACATCGAGATTATTCCGGAGGTCCAAGCGGTGGCTTTAGATCCATCGCAGGCGCCCGCAGACGTGCCTCAAGAACACCCCTCAAGGAGGATCAGCTCTAAGGTCATTATCGACGCCACTCGCAAGCACACCTTCCCAGCCCTCTCTCTGCCTCCTAAAGAGCACCTTCGGCGCGTGGATGCCGAGTGGGCAAAGTACGGGTTGGAGTGAGAGTGACGGAAAATGGCTGCTCGCCGAGTCAATCCTCTGACCTTGTCTACCGTCTGGCATTCGTTGCAAAGCATCTGCCGCGAGATGCGCCATGTGGTCGATCGCACCTCGCAAAATTATCTGATCGCTCAGCTCCACGACGTTTCTGTGGGAATCTGGGATGCTCAGGCGCGAACGGTGGCTATTCCTATCGGCCTTTCGGTCCAGTACCTCGGCGGGAAACTATCGGTCGGGTACGTCCTCAACAAGTTCAAAGGGAATTTGAATCCGGGAGACATGATTTTGGTCAATGACCCCTACAAAGGCTACTGCTGCCATCTTCCCGACTGGGGTTTTTACCGGCCTATCTTTTATAAGGGAGAGCTTGTGTTCTTTACCATGGTTCGGGCCCATCAGATGGACACGGGGGGTGCTTATCCTGGGGGATATTTTCCCAATGCCTACGACATTCACGCCGAGGGTATGTGCATTCCTGGGATCAAGGTGATGGAGGGAGATAAAGAGCGGGAAGACGTGATGGAGTTGATTTTGAACAATGTGCGCTGGCCGCAGGGGGTGCGGATTGACAACTATGCGCAGATAGCTGCCACGCGGGTATGCGAGCAGCGGGTTACGGCTCTTCTCGACAAGTACGGGAAGGAGACCGTTCAGGCCTGCCTGGAGGAGATGATGGATCGCACGGAGAGGGCGGTGCGGGCCACCATAGAGAAGATACCTGATGGGACGTACTACGGGGAGGCGGCCACGGACGATGATGGTACGGAGTTGGATGTCCCGGTCTGGGTGCGCTGCAAGGTTACCGTTAAGGGAGACACGATCGAGGTGGATTTTTCTGAAAGCGACAAGCAGCGCAAGGGGTTTGTGAATTGCGTGTTCAATACCACATTTAGCAATGCGCTCTCCGCGCTGTTCATGTTTATGGATCCCGGCCTGGGGGAGTATCACAACGAGGGGAGTTTGCGGCCCATCACCGTCTCTGCTCCTCCGGGGAGTGTGGTGAATGCCCAGTATCCCGCCACCGTGGGAGCTTCTCCCGTCAGCATGGGGCACCAGATCATTGAGTCGGTGGTTATGGCCATGTCCCAGGCCATGCCCGAAAGGGCCGTCGCCTGCTGGGGGAAACGCTACGAGCATTACTTTTTCGGTCTCGATCCGCGCACCAACGAAAAATACGTCGTAACGACTTTTGACATCGCCGGCGGAGCCGGTGCGGTCAGGGGATTCGACGGCTACGAAGGGGCCATATCTATCGGAGCCCTGGGCGAGGTCAATCGAGGAAACGTAGAGGAAGTAGAGGCGAGGTTTCCTTGGAGGAGCTTACGGTGGGAGTTCGCCACGGACACGTGCGGGGCGGGAACGTGGCGCGGCGCCTCAGGCTTTCACTGGGCGGTTGAGAACGTGGGTGGGGACGCCGGGATGGCCACTGGAAGTTCCGATGGGGAGTTGGTCAGGGCCCCCGGGGCGCTCGGTGGAGAACCCACCCCCAACTCTAAGGCTTTTTTAATCCGAGGTAGTGATACCAGCCAGATTCGAGCCCACCGCCTTTATGAAGTCAAGTCTGGAGACGTCATCCGCAAGATCAGCGGCGGTGGAGCAGGCGTGGGCAATCCCGCCGAGCGCGATCCCGAAAAAGTCCGCTGGGACGTGATCAATGAATTCATCGGCATCGACAAAGCGCGCGACACCTATCAGGTCGTCATCGATCCCGCCTCTCTAGACGTGGATATGGAGAAAACGTCGGCGCTCAGGTCGAGCCAAGGGAAAGCGTAGTGGCCGCAACGGAGATTTTTGGCAGGCTAATGCTCGTTTTGGGCCTTGATCTGCTAACCTACTGGAGGCATGATGTATAGGGCATGTATCGACATCGGCGGGACATTTACCGACTGCTTGATTTTAGACGCGCAGGGAAGCCTGCGGGCATTTAAGGTCCCGTCGACCCCCCGGGATCCCGCCGCGGGCATGCTGAATGGTTTGGCGGTTGCTGCCAGGGGGTACAAAAAGAAACCCGACGATTTCCTTCGACAGATCGATCTTATCGTCCACGGGAGCACGTTGGCCACCAATGCATTGCTTACCGGGAGAGGGGCCAAGGTCGCCATGCTGACCACGAAAGGCTTCCGCGACGTGACCGAGATCCGCCGCGGCTACCGCAACGTTCGTACTTCTATGTTCAACCTGTTCATCCCTCCGTATAAGCCACTGGTTCCCCGGCGTCTCCGCTTCGGCACCGAGGCAAGGACGCTCTACACCGGCGAGATTGTCACGCCCCTGAACGACGGAGAGGTGCGTCAGGCAATTGGAAAAATCAAAGAAGCGGGAGTTGAAGCCATCGCCATCTGCTTTCTCCACTCCTATGCCAACAAGGCCAATGAGGATAGGGCCGCCGCCATCTGCCGTGAGATGGCCGACGGTCTCTACGTTACGAGTTCTTACCAGGTGCTGCCGATATGGCGGGAGTACGAGCGCTTCAGCACCACGGTCGTGAGCGCAGCCATCGGTCCGATTGCCTCCCGATATCTGAATCGACTCGGGGATTCTCTCAAACAGCAGGGATTTAAGGGCTCGCTCCTGATGGTGCAAGCCAACGGCTTGGTCGAGACCCCCCAAGAATCGATCCGGCGGGCAGTCTATCTCCTGGGATCGGGCCCGTCGGCAGCCCCTTCAGCCGCTGCCTATTGTGGGCGAATCACGGGGAAGGACCATTTGATCTCCATTGATATGGGGGGAACGAGCCTAGATGTAAGTCTCATCCGCAAGGGAGAAATCCCTATGACCACGGAGTGTTGGGTCGGAGACGAGCGGGTCGCCATAAAAATGGTGGACGTGCACAGCGCCGGCGCGGGCGGTGGCAGTATTGCCTGGGTAGACTCCCTGGGCCTGCTGCGAGTCGGTCCTCAGAGTGCCGGAGCCGAGCCAGGGCCCGCCTGCTACGGAAAGGGAGGAGAAGATCCGACCGTAACCGATGCGGATCTCCTGCTGGGTTACATCCCGGCAGACTACTTTTTGGGCGGCGAGATTTCCCTCGACGTGGACCTTGCCCGTAACGCCGTACAAAAAGTTGCCGATCGATTGAGATTGGATCTGCTTCAAGCTGCCCAGGCTATCCACACCACGGTCAATTCTTTTATGGCGGATAGCATCACCGAGATCTCCACCAAGCGGGGGTACGATGTTCGGGATTTCGCCCTGATCGCGGGAGGGGGCGCTGGACCCATCCACGGTCCCGCCCTTGCGGAACGCTTGGGAATTTCCACGGTGATCATTCCCCGTTTCGCCGCTCTCTACAGCGCCTTCGGCATGTTCGCCATGGACATCGGCAGGGATTATGCCCGGTCTTACCACTCCCGCGTCGACAAGGTGAGCCTGGAACAGGTGAACCGGTTGTACGACGAGATGGAGATCGAGGCGCAGGCTGCCATGAAATCATTGAAGATGCCTAAAGGTGAAGTGAACCTGACGCGCACAGCGGAGTTGCGTTACGTCGGGCAATTCCACGAAGTAGAGGTCCCCATGGCTGCGGGAAAATTGACTGAGCATCACGTAAAGGAGGCAGTGGCCAAGTTCCACAAACGCCACCAGGAGCTTTACACGTTCTCGATGAGCTTCAGAGCCGTCGAGTTGCTCAATTTTCGCCTCAAGGCTACCGCCCGTAAGGCCGCCTTCCAGCTTGAGAAAAGTGCCCAGGGGAAGAAGAAACCGGAAGGGTCCCTGAAGCGAAGGCGAACTTGCATTTTTAACGGGAAATCCTTTAACACGCCGGTGTACGACGGGGAGAGAATTCGGGCGGGTAACGTCATCCGGGGTCCGGCGATTATTGAGGAACAAACGACAACCGTTGTCGTCCCTCCAGCGTTCGAGTGCTCCGCCGATCGATTCAAAAGCTACATTCTGAGGAAGCGCAAGTGAGGTGGAATTTTAACAACGAGTGTGCTTATCGATCTCATCATGGAGGATGATTTGTATGGGCCGCGCGAAAATTGATCCCATCACCTTATCTACGGTCTGGCACTCCCTGATTAGCGCCTGCCGGGAGATGCGATATAACATCGAGCGCACCTGCCAAAGCTACCTGATCTCTCAGCTCCACGACATATCCGTTGGGATCTGGGATGCCAAAGGCGAGACGGTTGCCGTTCCCATTGGCTTGCCTTCTCAATACCTGGGTGGAAAGTTCTCGGTCCAGTATATTCTGAACAAGTTCCGGAAAAACATCTATCCGGGGGACGTCTTTCTCAACAACGACCCGTACAAGGGATACTGTAATCACCTGCCCGACTGGGGATTCTTTCGCCCGATCTTCTACAAAGACCGGCTTCTCTTCGTTACGCTGGCCCGGGGGCACATGGTGGACACGGGCGGAGCCTATCCGGGCGGCTATTTCCCCAATGCTTACGACATTCATGCCGAGGGACTGTGCATCCCCCCCATTAAGGTCTTCGAGAAAGGCAAGGAGCAAAAGGAAATCTTGGAATTGATTTGGAACAACGTCCGCTGGCCCGAGGCTGTCCGCCTGGACAACTACTCGTTGATCGCTTCCACCAAAATTTGCGAGGATCGGATCCAGGGCCTGGTCAAGAAATACGGGGAGGACACCGTTCTGGCCTGCGTGAAAGAAATGAAGAATCGCATGGAGAAGGCGGTGCGGGCTGAGATCGCCAAGATTCCGGATGGCACCTATTCGGGAGAAGCGGCCACGGATGATGACGGCACGGAGCTGGACGTGCAGGTCTGGGTGCGCTGCGACATCACCGTCAAAGGGGACGAGCTGACGATCGACTACTCGCGCAGCGACGGCCAGAGGAAAGGCTTTGTCAACAATGTCTTTATGACGACGTACAGCCGGGCATGCGCCTCGCTTTTTCTGTTCATGGATACGAGCCTCGCGGAATATCACAACGAAGGAAGCATGCGCCCTGTTAAGGTCGTGATGCCCGAAGGCAGCG
>JACPSF010000272.1 GCA_016193385.1 Deltaproteobacteria bacterium | reverse complement strand
TCTCTATGGTCTCTAGGGTCGAGGGTTAAGGGTTAAAGTTAAGCAAGTGGAACTCTATTTTTCTTTAAAGCCGCTGGGAGCTGTGCTGGTCTCTTTGCTGGCGGTCCCCCTGATTCTCTTCTCAGGTCGGAATCCCAATCTGCGAGAGGCGTGGACGGTATTAGCTTCTCTGGGCAAGTTTGCCCTGGTCCTTTCCATGCTGCCCGAGGTTTTAAATGGTAGATATCCGGCAGTGATCTTATTCGATCTCTCTCCCGGCATCTCCTTGGCGCTCAGAGTCGATTCCCTGGGTATGCTCTTTGCGCTTTCAGCTTCATTACTCTGGATCTTTACCTCCCTTTTCTCGATCGCCTACATGCGGAGCCTCTCCGAGCATAAGCAGACACGCTATTTCGCCAGCTTTGCTATCTGTCTTTCCTCGACGGTGGGCATTGCCTTTGCGGCGAATCTCCTGACCCTGCTCGTCTTTTATGAGTTGCTGACCGTGGCCACCTACCCATTGGTTATTCATAAGGAGAGCGCCGAGGCCGTCGCCGCGGGACGGAAGTATCTTGCCTACCTCCTCAGCGGCGGGGTCGCGCTCCTTCTGGCTGTGGCGTGGACCCAGATAGCGACAGGCCCCAGCGATTTTTCTCCTGGAGGATTTCTGTCTGCTTCCTTAGGCCACAAGAGACTTTGGCTGCTCTTTCTTTTATTTCTCGTAGGCTTTGGGACAAAAGCTGCGTTGATACCGCTTCATAGCTGGCTGCCATCAGCCATGATTGCGCCGACGCCCGTGAGCGCTTTGCTCCATGCCGTGGCGGTAGTCAAAGCCGGCGTCTTTGGTTTTGCCCGGGTGATCGGTTTTGTTTTCGGCGTGCCTTTAATCGAAGAGATCGGGGCTGCGAGCCTTTTGGCAGTTCTTGCAGGGGCAACTATCTTGGTGGCCTCCCTTCTCGCCATGGCCCAGGACAATTTGAAGCTCCGCTTAGCTTACTCCACGGTGGGCCACCTCTCCTATATCCTTCTAGGGATGGTGCTGCTATCGCCGAGCGCATGGGTGGGTGGCCTCTATCATATCGTGGCGCATGCGTCCATGAAGATCACCTTGTTTTTCTGTGCGGGCGCCATCTACGCCAAGACGCATCGGGAGCATGTGAGCCAGCTCGATGGCATCGGCAGACAAATGCCCCTGACGATGGGGGCTTTTGCATTGGCATCTCTGGGACTGGCCGGCGTACCGCCCGTAGGTGGCTTTATCAGCCAATGGTATCTCGCCCAGGGGGCTATGCAGTCGGGAGAGATCGTTTGGCTGGCTGTTTTGCTTGTGAGCGGACTGCTCAACGCCGGGTACTTTTTCCCGATCATCAGCCGTGCCTTTTTAAGGACTCAGATAGCTTTAAGCGATTCGCTGAGGCTCCGCCTCTGATGGTGGCCGCGACGGTTTTCACGGCCTTGCTTTCGCTCCTCTTAGGGCTCTTTCCCAACGGCATCTTTCACTTCCACCGCCTGGCGTTTGAGGCGGCCATAAGCGTGATGGAGGGAGTAGGGAGATGAGGAAAGACTTGCTGATTATTTTCATGCTGGCGCTATTCGTTTCGGTAGGGGCTGATCTCTGGTTGCCGGGCGAGCAGGGCCACGGCGCGTTCTCATGGTCTCGTGTGGCGGGGTTCTTTGCCCTTTTCGGATTCATCGGTTGTGTAGCGATCATTATTTTTTCCAAGCTTCTCGGGCGATTCTGGCTCCAGCGAAAAGAGGATTACTATCATGACGAACGCCGTGAGTAGTATTCCGCCCGCCTTAGTCTTTATCGTTGGGGGTCTCTTGCTACCTATCCTCCCCAAACGCGCACAGCCGGTCGCATTTCTCCTTTTGCCGGTTTTGGCATTGGCTCTCCTTTTACAGTCGGAACCGGGGACCAGGCTGACGGTTCCCTTTTTGGATTATGAGCTGGTGGTAAGCCAGGTGGACCGTCTTGGCCTTGCCTTTGGGTATGTTTTTACCATCATTGCGTTCCTTGGCGGGGTTTACGGTTTTTCTGTGATGGGGTCCGGGGAGCTTGTCGCCGCCTCTCTGTATGCAGGCAGCGCGCTCGGGGTGGTCTTCGCCGGTGATCTCTTCACGCTTTTTATCTTTTGGGAAACCATGGCGGTCTCCTCGGTTTGTCTCATCTGGGCGCGCCGCAGCGACCAGTCGTACAGGGCAGGCATGCGCTATCTGCTGGTGCACCTTTTCGGCGGCAGCGTGCTTCTTGCGGGAATTCTCTGGCATCTTAGGGAGACCGGCTCGATTTTTTTTACCGCCCTTGAGGGAGGGCCGGCAGCTTACCTGATCCTCTTCGGATTTGCGCTGAACGCTGCTGTTGTTCCCCTGCATACCTGGCTCTCCGATTCCTATCCCGAGGCCACGGTAACGGGTGGCGTCTTCCTCAGCGCCTTTACCACCAAGGCGGCGGTCTGTGTATTGGCCCGGGCCTTTTCCGGTTGGGAGATCCTCGTTTGGGCGGGAGTCGTGATGGCAATTTATGGGGTAGTCTTCGCGGTCCTGGAGAACGACATCAGGCGGCTGCTCGCTTATCATATTATCAGTCAGGTGGGCTACATGGTTGCCGGCGTTGGAATAGGGACGGAAACTGCCATCAACGGAGTTACCGCTCATGCCTTCGCTCATATCCTGTATAAAGGTTTGCTGTTTATGGGGGCGGGAGCGGTGCTGCACGCCGTGGGGCGCAGTAAGCTCACCGAGCTGGGCGGACTGGCGCGGCACATGCCGTTTACGGTTTTCTTGTACATGGTCGGAGCCTTTTCCATCTCCGGTGTTCCCCTGTTCAGCGGTTTTGTCAGTAAATCGATGGTCGTCTATGCGGCGGAAATGGACTACAGGGGATGGGTTGTCCTGCTTCTCCATCTAGCCTCTATTGGGACATTTCTCCATACCGGGCTTAAGCTCCCTTACTTTACCTGGTTTGGCGGTCAGCGATCCGCCAGGCCGGGGCGTGTCCCGACAAGCATGCACGTCGGGATGATCTTGGCGGCGCTTGTGAATATAGGGATCGGTGTCTATCCGGCGATCCTCTATGATCTTCTTCCTTATGCGGCGTATTACCAGCCCTACACCTTGACGCACCTCACGGAAACCATGCAGCTACTATCGCTTACAGCTCTCGGCTTCTGGCTGTTAGTAGACAAGCTCAGCGGCGAGCCGACGATCAGTCTGGATGTGGACTGGCTCTACCGCAAGCCTGCGCGGCTCATGTACCGAATCGCGGTCTCTGACGTGAACCGTATATTCGCCTCAGGGGAAGCGCTAGCTCTGAATGTCGCGCGCCTCATGGCGAGGGCCAGCGTGAATCCGGCAGGATATTTTATGATGCTGTTGAGGCCCGTTGATGGCCATGCGCAGAAAGGCAGGGGCGATACCTCAAAACCTGAGACCTATGATCCGGACCGATCTCGGCTTGCCATCGGCCTGGTAGTCATTGTGGTGCTGCTGTGCTTCGTGATTCTGGTGGCCGCCAATTTTGTGAGCTCATTATTTCCGTAGCGAAGCGGTGAGGCCGTCAGCAGGCTACTTCACTACCATAACGGGGACCTGAGCTTTCAGTATCACTTCGTTGCCGGCCTCGCCGAGGGTCACGCGGCTGATCTCCGCCGGCCCTCGTGAACCGATGAGAATCAGATCGCACTGATGCTGCTGAGCGCTTTTAAGAATTTCGTCCGCCGCCCGGCCTTCGCGCATATCAAAAACAGCCTTAATGCCGTTGCTTTCGGCTAGGGAGGAGGCCTTTTCCAGGACCTCCCTCGCCCGCCGCCGAGTTTCTTCGTCTGCGCCGGACGTGATTGTAACGCCAAACGGCGCCTTTTTTTCCGGCACATAGGCAGGCGTCACGACCGCCACCACAACCAGTTCGAGCTGGTACACCTTGGCCATCTTCACCGCCAGCTCAAGGGCTCTCTGAGACCATGAGCTGCCCAAGGTGGCTACCAAAATACGCGTAAACGGTGACCGTGTCATGTATCGTTCTACCTAATAGACATGAGGCGTGAGCTACTTGGCGAAACTTTCTAGCCTGGGATCAGCTACCACGCTGTGCATTTCATTATTACAGCCATTTTCCTCATAACAGCAAGGGATTTTTATCTAGATAGATCGGTGCTCCGCTGGGCGGATCTTTTCTCGATGTACCCCGGAGGATTGCCGTGCTTGGACTGCACCTTCAACCAGTCGCCCTCCGCGTCCACGACCTGCACTTTCATGCCCTTGGTGATCTGGGCGACGGTTTTGTAGTGCAGCCCCGGACCTTCCCTTACCGGGGTGTCTGCCGTGGCGATATAGGAGCCGGCCGCAAAAAAGCTTTTCTTCTTGATGGGCTCGCCGGTGGGCCG
>JACPSF010000070.1 GCA_016193385.1 Deltaproteobacteria bacterium | reverse complement strand
CAGCCGGATCTCGGTTGCGACGGTGCAGGTCTACGATCCGGTCAGCAACAACTGGCGGCTGACCACGCCGCTCCCGGCAGCGCTCAACCATACGATGCCGGCTGCCGTCGACGGAAGACTCTACATCATCGGGGGCCAGCCCGGTAACTCAAGCGCTGGCCCCTTCGTCGATTCCGTGTACGAGTATGATCCCGCGAAGGCCACCTGGACTGCGCGCGCGCCAATGACGACACAGCGCGGGGGCGGTGCGGCGGCCGTCGTTGACGGTAAGATTTACGTGGCAGGCGGGCGTCCGCCTCACGGGCATGAGTTCGCCATGTACGATCCGCGCACGAACACGTGGAAGAGGCTGCCGGACCTGCCCACGCAGCGCAATCACCTGATGGCCGCCGCACCCGACGGCAAGATCTACGTGATCGGCGGCCGGTTCGAAGGCGGCTTTCAGGCCGAGAAGAGCGATGCCGTCGAAGTGTTCGACCCGAAGACCGATACCTGGTCAAGTCGCGCGCGCATGCTCCGTCCACGCGGCGGCCTGAACGGAATCGAAGCCTTGGGATGCATTCACGTTTGGGGCGGTGAAGGGAACAAGGAGCACCCGAAGGGCGTATATCCCGACCACGACGCGTACAACCCGCGCACCGACACCTGGACCAGACTCGATGCGATGCCGACTCCGGTGCATGGCGTCACCGGCGCTGTGTTCATGAACGGGCTCATTCATGTACCGGGTGGCGGCGTTGCTCTGGGCGGCGCCAGTGGCACCACGCTCCATCAGGTTTACCGGCCCAAGATGAGCTGTCGGTAACTAACAACTTGATGCAAAAGGTGGTCAAGTCATTATCCGTAGGCGCCGCTCAACCATAGCAGTGGAGCCGGTGAATATTTACGATCTGAAACGTCTTTTTTATTTGCGCGAGAGCGTTGAAAAGCTCGATCATCAAGGTTCACCCCAGGCCCTGCTGATTGATCCGTGTCCGGATACGGACATTAGGCGCCTGGGCGTCCTTTCCGGCTCCTTCAATCCCCCCACGAAGGCGCACATCGAGCTAGCCGTTCGGGCCAGGAAATCCTACCGGCTCGATCGCATCTTCTTCCTGATCAGCCGGGTGACCATCGACAAGGAGGAGCTGGAAGGGCTCGCCTTGGAAGATCGCCTCCTTCTCCTTTCCCGTCTTGCCGGCGAATTGGGGTGGGCCTCTGTGGCGGTCACGAATCGGGGTCTCTATTATGAGCAGGTGCTGGCCATACGGTCGCTCATGGGCAGACTAGCGCGGATTTTTTTCGTGACTGGCATGGACAAAGTAGCGCAGATCCTGGATCCCCGATATTACCAGGATCGGGATCAGGCCTTGGTCACGCTTTTTATCGAGGCTCAACTGATTGCCGCAAGCAGGGGAGAACGCGGCGAAGCGGATTTGCGAGAGCTCCTCGAACGTGAGGAAAACCAGAACTATGCGGACCGGGTCTATTTCCTTAAGATGCCCGCAGAAACGAGAGAATTTGCCTCGAGCGCCATCCGGGCTGCCATCGCGCGGCGGGAGCCACCGGCCGGCCAGTTACCGGAAATGGTGACGAGTTTTATTTCCGAGACCGGCGCTTTTCGCCCCATGTACGAGACGCGCCGCCGCTTGTTAGAACGGCTTTACGCTCTCGGGGAATGGGGAAAAGACAGGGCCGACCTTCGTAAGCTCGTTGCGCTCGCGGGCGAGGAGACGGAAAGGGGAAGAAGGCTCAGAGCCATTCTCGGCTCCCCGGTCTCTTCTACGGAACTGAAAGATTTCCTCAGCGCTCTGTGAAGTCGTAGTTCTAAGGAGATGCTGAAAAACTCCAAACTTCTGGCTGCCGGCCTGGAAGCATCTTTCGGGTCCGATGCAATACGCCTCTGCGACGCTCGCCAACGTGGTAACAGCGTCTCCGAGGTACGCTTGGATCTCCTCGTCCGGTGCATCGGCCCCTCAAGACACTCCCAGGCCGGCCGAGGGGACGGACCGAAGACCGCGAGGCTTTTTACGGCAAGCTGTTAGTCGAAGGTGGGACGCTTGGGCCCGGTGCCATCGGATGGCCGGCTGGAGAAGCGAGAGGACGCATGGCGGAGAAGAAAGCTCGAAAAGGGCGGCGGCGCAGAAAGCCTGGGGGTGTGTCGACGGGACTGACTCCGGTCGAGCTCCAGGGGGGGACGCCACCGGCGCAGGTAGCCGAGCTGGAGCGGGTGGTGGAGCGCGACGGCGGAAAGGTGCTGGGAGCCTACCGGGAGCCCTATGCGGGCCACTGGCTCGTGATGGCTGCCCTGCCGATCGAGCGGGTCGGGCCGACGCCTTTCCAACGCAACCTCTCTGAAATGCACCTGCGCAAGCTGGAAAACGTCATCGGTAAGGTCGCGCGCTTTCTCGACCCGATCATCGTCGTACGCACGAATAAACCCGACGACGAAGGCGTGCGCTACTGGACTCCTAACGGTCACCACCGGCTCTCGGCTATGCGGACTCTCGGGGCCAAGAGCATCACGGCGATCGTGGTTCCGGAACAGGCAATTGCCTATCAGATATTGGCGCTCAACACCGAAAAGGCGCACAATCTTCGAGAAAGGGCGCTCGAGGTGATTAGCATGTATCGCGAGCTCGCGCGCCTGGGAGACGGAAGCGAGGAAACGTACACGCTTGAGTTCGAGGAGCCGGCGCTGATCACCCTCGGTCTGTGCTACCAGGAGCGGCCGCGCTTCAGCGGCGGCGCGTACCACCCGATCTTGAAGCGGGTCGATCAATTCGTGAAGAAGCCGCTGCGGGCGGCATTGGAAATTCGCCAGGAGCGGGCCAAAACCGTGCTCGGGCTCGACAACCTGGTGGTGGAAAAAGTAGACGCCCTGAAAGCGAAAGGGCTCACGAGCCCGTATCTGAAGAGCTTTGTCGTGGCGCGCATCAATCCAATTCGGTTCCGGCCCAAGGACGCGGCCCCGCTAAGCTTCGATGAAGTGCTGGATCGCATGACCAAGAGCGTCGCCAGGTTCAATCCGGACAAAATCAAGATGGAAGATCTGGCCCGCTCCGGCGGCGCCCCCGAAGATAGCGGATGATCGGCCCGGCAGAGGATTCCTTAACTCTAATTTAGCGATCCTCTCCGCCCCTCGTTCGTCTCGGCCGTCGGTGTCGTTGACAGGGGGTGTGTCTAAGCATAGGTTCCAAGCGGGAGATCTGCCACGCCATCGCTTTCACCAAAGCCCTTCTTAAGTACCCCGAGCTAACCCATCACGAAAAAGTCGAGGTCGCCGAGCAGGCCGCCGACGAGTACAAGCATCACGCGCTGATCAAGGATTTTCTTAGGAGCCGGGGAGGCGACGTTGAAGAGGTCCCGGTCGATGCCTATAACGCCTATTTCGATCAATTCTTGACCGGGGAGGTCGATGCCTTTCGTCTGTGCAACATCGCGGAAAAATCGGCGGTCGCTTTTATCGACCATCTGCGGTGGGTGTCTCCTGATGCCGAGGTGAGGCAGATGGCGGAGGCGATTGTCGGTGACGAGGAAGACCATGAAGATAGGGTTCTAGCGAAGCTCGGGAAATTTGCTGAGGACGAAAGCAAGCGGGGGTTTCTGGAGCGCCAGTTTGTCCAAAGCTGGGCCACGCAAAAAGAAGGCGTTTTTCTTGAGGCGCGCGAGTTGGGCGTCGATGTGAAAAAGGTCGTGGCGAAGTTTAAGAAGGAAGCGGGACTCTAACGCCACGGTGCCAGCGACAAACCTGCAGGAGGAGTTATGAAGAAATCCGCAGAAGGCATGGTCATCGAGGCCGGCGGGGTTCGCATCGAGATCGAGTACCGAAAACAAGCCAGCGACGCCGGATTGAGTTTTCAGGTTTACGGCCCTGACGGGGATGAGGACTCCGAGCTTCTCCGCTTTGACTGCTTCGAGAGGAGGCCGCACTATCATCTCATGAAGGGTTCGGGCATGGGAAAGATCGAGCGGCTGTCAAGAGAGACCGCTCCGGACCCGGTGCGCTGGACGTTGGATCGGTTAAAGTGCGATCTCGCCACGCTGCTCTGGAAGGCGGGCCACCGAAAGCTTTCTAAGGAGATCCGCCAGCCGGCCGTGGCCAAAGCCCTGGGTAAGGCCGAAAAGGCGATCCTCCGCCTTGCTCGGGGCTGATTTGGGCGGAAGCGACTTCGGCTGGGTCCCTGATCCAATCACATCTTTGGATTCCGCATCACAGCCCGGACTGGCTCCTCTTGAGCCAAGAGCGGATTTGACCCCTATCATTGACCCCTATCCTGACCCCTATCCTCCTATCCTGACCCCTATCCTCCTATCCTGACCCCTATCCCCCTGTTCCTCGATCTGCCCCGCGACCGCTACCCTGGTAGCAAGGCGATCGCGTCGATTTCAACGAGACACGAGGGCGCAAGTTCCTTAACCTCTAGGCTTAGTCCGCTGGGCATCGCCTGCTCTTTGCGATGGCATCTGAGGAACTTCTGATACGCGGCCGAGAAGGTGGCTCGGTCTTGCCCGGCAACGAGGTAGACCGTTGTCTTTACCACATGATCCATAGTTCCGCCTGCCTCTTCCACAATGTCTTTAATATGGGTGAGGGCGACTTGGGTTTGACCTGCCAGATCATCGACTGCCTCGGTCTCATAGGCAGATGACCGGCGGACCTCGGGGGACAATACGTCAACCTCCGCGACGGGGTGCTTGACTTCTCGGATTGCGTCCTGCCCGGAGATAAAAAGCCACGTCTCGACCCGAAATGCTTGAGAAAACGATCCGGGAGCAAGCCATACTTTAGGGGTCGAGACGAGTGTTATGTCTTTTCCGCCATAGGCGATGGCAACCGATTTGAGCAAAATGTCTTTCCCCAAGTCCTTGATATAGATTCCCGAATTGGCGGGAAATTCATCCTCGCGGAAGATGCCTTGATAGCGTTTTCGCCGCGTTTCACGGTAACCAGGCCGGTGCTCGGCACTGGTCATGAACATGAACGTACGAAAGACGTCACCGAGTTGTCGTTTCTTGCTTCGAAGAACGGCTTCGATCCGGTCCAAGACAATCAGTGTCTGGCTTTCGATCGTTGCGGCTTGTGGTGGTCTCCCCGCAGCATCTGCCGAATCGATGCCGGAAAGAAAAAGCAGTTCACCTACCCGGACCCCGTGACAACGCACGCCTGCCGGGAGAGGCACGTGGGCAGCGAAAATCGGTTCTCGATCCGGATTTGCTGTCGCCATCGCATCCACTCGGACCCGACAGCCTCCATCAAGACCCGCGACCCCGAGCATCGTCGTGGCAGGATACCATTTGTTTGCATCGGGAAACGCGTCATCCAAGACCTTTGTTATCGAAGGCGCATCGCGGTAGTCGGTCAGAAAAATTGTAAGCGTCACCAGGTTCTCTAGCTGGAGCCCGGCGGGCTTAAGAGCGAGACGCAGATGCTCAAGTGTCTGGTATGCTTGACTCTCCGTGCCGGCAGGCGGCGCTAGAGAGCCGTCGGAGCCGCGAGCGTCCTGGGCTAGGAAGGTATATTCCCCCGCTTTGATTCCCTGGGAGAAAAGCCCTTCTTCCGAATAAAGCTTGTGCGAGTGTATGACGTCTACCATGGCCCCTCCCCCAATGCTGGCTGCCGGCCTGATTTATATTTCGGCTCTCCGACCGATGT
>JACPSF010000267.1 GCA_016193385.1 Deltaproteobacteria bacterium | reverse complement strand
CTGCTAGGCGTACCCATTCATGAAGTTGTTTTGCGCCCGGGCGTAGGCCGCGGCTAATTCAGGATCGTCGACAAACCACAGGATGTCGAGAGCCGGAGAATTGGGCGAGAGCACGGCGATGTCGATGCCGTCCAGGTCCATGTTGCGCACCCGCCCGCGCGCTGTCAGGTCGTCGGGTTTGACCCATTCCTGCTTTTCGGCTTTATGACGCCCCAGCTCCGATCCGACCATGATCCGGTTACCCACCAAAGTTTTGCGCCGCTCGTTCTCTTTGGTGGGAAGCTTCTTGGGAAGGTGGGGTTTCCACCGCTCCTCAATGGTCTGTTCCCAGCTTTCCAGGTCTCCCACCAGATGACTGTCCAGGTCGATCACCTTCATTCCGTCTATAGCCATAACGCCACTCCTCCTACAGCCGGCTAGTTTAAGGGCCTCATACCCAATCGACGGGCGGATGTCCAGCCTTATGTTCGTGCCGGGTTCCAGTTGACATGCGGCATTTACTGACTCGCCTGAGCCTCTTTCCATGTTCGGACGACGTCGCCGATGACGACGTCGCCGATGAGAAACCCCAGGGAGAATAGGATGGCTAAGACTCCAAGGAGAAATACAAACCGACCGAGGGCATCGGCCTGATTTAAGAGGTTCAAGCGGTCCAGCAGATAGTTCCAGTCGTGGTCGCCGCCGATGAGAGGCAATGCCATGCGCCGGGCATCGGCGACGTAGATGGCGACGTTGGTGATGCTCTCGCCGGTCCAGAAGAGGGTGATGGCGGAAGAGGCGCGCTGGTGATGGTACCAAAAGTAGGCCACGCAGATCGCCGGGATCGCCACCTGTGTCAGAGAACCGCCCAGGTAATGAACGAACTCGCCAAAGGGCAGCAAAATAATATGGCCGGCTTCGTGAAAGATCAGGTTGGCTCCGTCAAGGATGGTCAAGAGCAGACCGGGAGGCTCTACCGCGATTCCGCGGGCGAGGACTTTCCAGGAAAGAATCAGTAGTAAACCAAGACCGAAAGCCCTGCCGGTGACGGCTCCGGACATCATGAGCCCTCCCTCGGGTGGATATATCCCGTTATAGGATGTTTTGGCAACGCCTCGGATGCGCTTTCACCGCGGAAAGGTGGCGCTTAAGGCCGGTCCGGGTTTGCGTCGCGCGGGAAGATGGTTTTGAGGAGGCTTCCAAGCTCGCGGACGGTAAAGGGCTTCGCCAGATAGCCATCAAAGCCGCCGGCCAGGCACCTCTCACGGCCGTCGGGCAAGACCATAGCAGTGGCAGCGACAATCATCGTGTCGCGCGTTAAAGGATTAGCCCGTAGCTGGGCGGCGACTTCGAAACCGTGTTTCTTGGGCAAGAAAATTTCCATGATGATGAGATCCTGCCTCTCGATCAGGGCCTTGCGCACCGTCTCTTCGCCATCCGCGGCCTCGGCAGGTGCAGGATAATTCAGGAGTTTCAGATAAAGAGAGAGCAGTTCCCTGCAGTCGGGGTTGCCGTCTGCCACGAGAATGGTCCGGGGCAGCCGGTCACTTCTTGGCACTCTTATCTCCATTTTCAGTAATGCCCAGGATTTCGCCGATCTGCCTCTCCAGTCTGGCCGACTTTCGCTGGCCCTTGAGCAGCCGGGTGACGGTGGACGGATTGACGCCGAGCTTTTCCGCCAAGGCCTTTTGGGTATAGATTCCTTGCTCTAGCATGCGGATCTTGATTTTGATCCATTGCATTGGTAGGATAGGCAAAAAAATTGCCCTGGCCAGTGTCTCTTTTATTGGATATTCTAGATGGAATTATTTGTCAAGTGTGTATTCGCTAACGAATGAATAAGCAATTCTCCAACCGTCTGGTCAGGGCCATCCAGGCTACGGGCCTAAACCCGACCCGGTTTGCCTACAGGGCCGGGGTTCCCCAGGGGACCATCTCCAAGTGCGTGAACGGTCACGTTCCCACCGCAAAAGTTCTGCTCCGCATTTCCAAGCTCGCGGGCAGGAGCGTCGATTGGCTCCTGACCGGTAAAGAGCTGAAGGGCAAGGGAGAAGGATATGTGGCGGAAAGACCGGGGCGTTATGGCCGGGTGGGTAAAACACCGAGGTCCAAGGCTGAGGAAGAAGTCTGGGTGGCCAGGTTGCGTCAGGTGCTTCGCAGCGCCAGCCGGCGCAAGAAGCAGGCGATCAAAGAACTTTTAGACGCCTTGACTCGCTGATCCTCTTTCATTCCCACCTGAAAAGGCACTAGGCAATAGATATCCTAGCCGGGATAGCGGATTGACTGGCGAGGAAGGCCGGTTGTAAGATCGCGGGTATGGAAGAATTTATCGTGGTCTACGTGACCGTCGGCTCTGCCGAGGAGGGGGAGCGGTTGGGGCGGGCCCTGGTCGAGGAACGGCTCGCGGCGTGCGTTAACCGGCTGGGACCGGTGTGCTCGATCTATCGCTGGCAGGGTCAAGTCGAGCGGAGCGAGGAACAGCTTCTCATCATCAAGACAAGAAGGAAACTGTTCGGCCGGCTCAGGAAACGAGTCGGGGAGCTTCATAGCTATTCGGTGCCGGAGATCATTGCGCTGCCGATTCTGGAGGGGAGCGAGAGTTACCTCAGATGGCTGGGAGAACAGGTCATGGAGAGCGAAGGGTGACGGGCCGTGCGCACGGTCCGAGAGATTTCGTCGGGCGGCATCGTGTATCGGCGGCGCCGAGGCCTTGTCGAAGTAGCGCTGATTCGCAGCCGCGCCAGGTGGTGTCTGCCCAAGGGACACGTTGAAGAAGGGGAGAGGCTACAGGAGACTGCCCTTCGCGAGGTGAAGGAAGAGACCGGCCTGGAGGGGCGGGTCGTCGCCAAAATCGGGGATATTACCTACTGGTACACGAATCGGACCAAAGAAGGAGAGCCGATCCGAATCTTCAAGCGGGTCTATTTTTATTTGATCCGCTATTTGAGAGGCGATGTGCGTCGGCACGATCAGGAGGTGGAGGAGGCGCGCTGGTTGCCGATCGAGGAGGCGCGGGGCAAGCTCTCATACCCCACGGAACGGGAGACGATGCGCAAGGCCATGGCCAGACTGGAAGGTTCCAGGACCCGACGGTTGCCCCCTTCGGCTCCTCGGGCGCTCAGGGGCTAATTCGATGAGAGTTTAGGGAAGGAATCTGCATGAAGAACGATTTTGAGGGCATAAATTTTTCGATCCCCTATGAGATTGCGGTGGTTCGACCCTTGAGACGGACGACCTTGAGGGAGAGGGAGGAGGCGCTGCGGAAGGCGCACTACAATACGGAGCTGATTCCTCAGGAAATGGTCTATGTGGATCTCAAGACCGATAGCGGCGTCAGCTCTTTCAGCACGGGACAGGTAGCGGCCATCGGTGGGGTGGAGCCCATGGAGACTACCCCGGAAATGGCCCCTGAGGGAAACCGGGCGTTTGGCTTGCTCTCGGAGAGGTTTCGGGAGCTTTTCGGCTTCCCGTTCGTCGTGCCCTGTACCCACGGGCGGGCGGCGGAGCGCAT
>JACPSF010000266.1 GCA_016193385.1 Deltaproteobacteria bacterium | reverse complement strand
CATCCCTGGAGCTCATGATTCCTCCTATCCCCACCAAAGGCAGTCCAAGCCGAGCCTTGTAGACTTCCCATACCATGCGCACGGCAATGGGCTTGATGGCCGGTCCCGCAAGCCCGCCGGTTAGATTACCCAGCATAGCCTTCCGCGAGTTGATATCAATGGCAAGACCTACAGGATTGTTAATGAGTGACAATATTTCGGCTCCGGCCTCGGCAGCGGCCCGCGCAATAACAGTGATGTCCGTAACGTTCGGAGATAACTTGACCATGAGAGGAAGCGTCGTTGCGTCCCGCACCGAGTTGACAACCCTGTAAGTCTGATCCGGAGAGCTTCCAAAGGCAACGCCTCCCTCCTTGACATTGGGACAAGAGATATTCACCTCTACTCCAGACACGCCGTCTATCCCTTCAAGCCGCCTCGCCACTTCGTGATAATCAGATACGCTAGCGCCGAATATATTGACGATGATACGGGAGTCAAGTTTCCTTAAATACGGCAGTTTTTCTTTAATGAACCTTTCCACCCCCACGTTGTGCAGCCCGACCGAACTAAGTGTTCCTCCTACAACCTCGACGATCCTCGCCGGTGGATTCCCTAGTCTGGGCATGAGCGAAGTCCCTTTAACTATAATCCCTCCCAGCTGGTTCAAATCGATAAAACAATCATATTCCTGACCATATCCGAATGTACCGGATGCGGTCATCACCGGGTTCTTCAAACACAACCTTCCCAGCCTAACCGAAATGTCCGGAACTGGCATTTCCTCACTCATCCCAGATTATTGTCTTTGAATTGAATACGGGCCCTTCGTGGCATGCGAGGGCGTATCCTACACTCGCGCCGTCAGTTTCATGAACTTTCACGACGCACCCCAGGCATGCCCCGAAACCGCAGGCCATGGGTGTCTCTAAAGAAATGTCGCACGAAGCATGGAATTTTTCTGCGATGACGGACGTTGATTTCAGCATGCCAAAGGGGCCACAGGCGAAGATGGAAACGGACTTTTGTTCCGGGTCGTTGTTCTCCTGGTTTTGCAGAACTTGTTCCAGAAGTTCTGTCACTCGCATCCTGTAGCCGAGACTTCCGTCCTCGGTACAGATTTTCACCCTGGCTGCCACCTGCCTTAACCGCTCGATTTCAAGAATATCGTTCTTGCTCTGTCCTCCGTACAGAAGAATAGTGTCTGTTTTGTGTTGATTTGTTTTTTTGATTTCCTCCAGAAGAAACACAAGGGGCGCAATGCCCATGCCCCCTGCAACAATTATGGCTGTCCGCAAATCAGGAGCAAACGAAAAGCCACGGCCAAGAGGACCAATGATATCGACGACCTGGCCCGTTTTCATGGCGGCCATGATCTGGGTTCCCGGGCCAACGACTCTATAGAGAATCTCAAAAATAGGTATGGCGCCCCGATAGCCTATCCGATGGAAACTGAAAGGTCTTCTCAAGAACAAATCGTTGCCATTTGTCACCTTAAGCATGGCGAATTGTCCAGGGACAATTTCATTCGTCAGGCCCGGACAGACGCCCTGCATCAGGCAGTATCCTTCGGAAATCTTTTTATTGGAGAGGATTTCAGCAAGCATGGTTGTCTGTCGAAATCGCTAGCGTGATGGGCCGATCTTGTACTGGACGAGTAAAAGGGCAGATGTCTCGGAAATCCTGACCGAGCAGTCGAGCTGCACGAATTCTTGAGCTGGATTAAACCTATTTGCCGGACTTGAGCCCCAATCTTCCTACCAGGCTGGCCGTGGCCTTCTGCTCTTCCTGGATCGCCTTCCTCATTTCGGCTGGAGCTGAGTAGTCGACGGACCCCCCAAGTTTCTCGATTCGTTCTTTGTAATTTTCAGACCTCAAGACCTTTTCAGATGCAGATTCGAGCACGTCCAGCACTGCCTTAGGCGTTCCGGCAGCAGCGAATAGCGCTCCCCAGTATTTAATGAAAACCTGGGGAAAAGCTTTCTCGCCATACGTAGGGACATTTGGGAATACCGTCAAGCGCTTCTGGTGTGCGAGAACCAGCCCGCGAAGCGTATCGGCCCTCAGGTGTGGGGCTGCTGTCGACACGAGGGTAGACCCGAGATCAACATGGCCACCTAAGACGGAAGGAACGACTTGCCCGCCGCCCTTCAAAGGGACATGCGAGAACTTAACATTGGCGACATCCTGTAACTGCTCCATGACCAGATGGGTGTCGCTTCCTGCTCCGGCTGAACCGTAGGTCAGCTTTGCAGGGTTTTTCCGCGCATAATTGATTAGGTCTTCAAATGACTTCAGGGGCGAATCCCCCTTGACCGCAATAATAGTGGGCGAGACGATCACATAGCGAATAGGGATAAAATCTCGAAGGGTGTCGAAAGGAACATCGGGCAGGACGAAATGGGACAAGACCATTCCGCTCCCCGAGTTTAGCATCAGGGTATACCCGTCTTTGCGAGCATTGAGCGTGAATGCTCCAGCGATAGTCCCGGTCGCGCCTGGCTTATTTATAGCGACAATATTAACGTTTAATAATTTAGACAACTCTTCGGCGAACATCCGGCCTGCTACGTCCGTGGTGCCTCCGGGAGCAAAGGCGATAATAAGGTCGATGTTCCTTGACGGGTATTTCGCTTGGGCATATGAGTCTTGATTTGCCCAGGTCAGAAAAGCACAAATCAAAAGTGCAACGGCTAGTAAATGTTTTCCAATCGAACATCCTGAAAGCACGGTCTTACACCTCCGCTCAAAAGTGGTAAAATTCATCGGTTGTTATTTTTCACAGATAGACTGTCTGTTGGTTGTGGTGCAAATGATATGCCACAAAAGTAAGTTCCCACAGTTAGGCCGGACCCAAGGTGGAAAAGAAGGGAATAAGAACTAGCGATATTGATTTTCTAAGAATTTAGAATCTGAGCGGCGTCTTTTCCTAAACCTGCGAAAGGCCAACGAAGACGGCAGCGTTTCTCTGTACCGTTCACGAACCGCTTGGAGGGGGCTTGAGCTGGTATCTCCCGTCATTGTCCTGAGTGATTTTGCCCTGCTCGTGGAGCAGACCGGTGGCGCGGGCGATGGTATGAAAAGAGGCATCGGAGAACAGTTCGAGCAGCTCCGCAAAAAAACGGTTGGACTCGGAGAGCGCCTTTTGGATTCTTGCCGCTAAGGCTTCCGGATCTTCGTCGGCTCTTCTTTGAGACTCCGGGCCGGTCTTTCCCAGATAATCTTTGAGCTGCGCTTTCTCCTGATTGAAATAAACGATGCGCTGGTAGCGCTCCTTTGGGACATTTTCCGGAATGGTGGCGTCGATGCCCATCTTGGCGGTGGTAGGGATTCCTTGAGTGGGAGGAAGAGAGGGGTCCAGAGGTTTGGAGCGGGCATTGGAAACAATCAACACATCGCGGTCCGCCTGGACCCGCGTGGCGATCGCCCATTCCACATCGACCGGGTCGAAAATGTCGATGTCATCATCCGTAACCACGACGTGCTTGATATCCGCGATCGAGAGAAGCGCCAGGATCGCGTTCTTGCCGTCGCCGGGCTGTTTCTTGATCGCGGCGATGATGTGCCAGTGGCAGCAGCCTCCGGGGGTCACATTAATGGCAGTGGCCGTCACCCCGGCCTCGCTGAGGACGCGCCAGGCCGCCGCCTCGTAGATCGGCGCGCTCATCCAGATGTTTTCCCACGGCATATGGAGCGCGTAGTAAATCGGATCGCTCCGGTGCATGATCGCTGTGATTCTCACATGCGGGTTCCGGTGGATGCCCCCCATGAGCCGGTTGAACTCGCAGAAGGGTCCCTCAGGATGGACCCATCCTTCAGGGAGGATCTCTCCCTCGAGCACGATCTCAGCATCGGCGATGCAGGGCACGGGAATCGTTTCCCCAGCAGCCAGTCTAAGCCCCACGCCGCGCAGCCCGCCCGCGTATCCCAGCTCGTTGGTCCCGAGCGGGGCTTTGAAGGTCGAGGCGAGCATCTCGAAAGGATGGGCCCCGATCGCGATGGAGATCGGTAGCGGCCTTTGGGTCGCGAGCGCGCGCTCGGCATATCTCCTCAGGTTATTAGGAGTCACGATGTCGATGCCGGTGATAGTTTTTTCCTTGACCATCAACCGGTACATCCCGGCGTTCATCCCGAACTCCGGGTCTTCCGCGATCACCACCCCGCCGGTAATCATGGGGCCGCCGTCGAGCACGGAAAAGACGGGCACGGGGAGCCGGTAGAGATCGACTTTGGAGTCCGTCAGTATCACTTCTTTAACCGGCGCCTCTTTGACCCTTACAGGCTCGATGGGGTGCTCCATCGCGAGGCGGAACTTTTCTTCGATCTTTTCGTACGAAGCACCCATGGCCAGCGCCATGCGCCGCCGCGATTGGAACAGGCCGGAGACCACCGGCATGGAATAGCCGACGACATGGCTGAAAAGCAGTGCCTTTTCCGACTGCGCGACCAAAGCCGCAATGTTTCGCAGATCGACCGGCTGAGAGATCTCGAGGAGCTCATCATTTTCACGCAGGCTTTGAAGAAATTGTCTGAAATCAGAGCTCATGGTTGCCCTCCGGGGCGGAATGACCGCCGCAGGCGGCGGCCCTGCGTTTTCGGACGGCACGGGATGCGGCCGGCGTCAGGCGCGTAGCGCCGCCTCAATCGCGCGAAAGGTGTAAACGCGGGCGAGGTGGGTGCGGTATTCCTTGGAACCATTGATGTCATCCACGACATCGACGTTGCGGCAGACTCCCGATGCGGCCTCTTCGATCAGTTTGGTCTCGAGCTTTTTCCCTCTGAGCCTGCTTTCCACATCGTCTGGGCGGTAGGTCTTGTCGGTTACTCCCGTAATTCCAAGGGCGATCTCCTCGCAGCCGCCGGCTGGATCGAGCTTCAGGCAGGCCGCGACCCCGACTACGGCGAAACCCGACGTCCGCTGAGCCGCTTTGAGGTAAGCGGTCTTGGCGCGTTCCAAGACCGGGACCTTGATGTCGGTCAGGATTTCATCCGGCTCCAGCGCCGTCATGAGGAGGCCGAAAAAAAAGTCCTCCGTTCGGATCCACCTTTCGCCTCGGGGACCTACGGCCTTGATCTCGGCTCCCAGGGCCAGGACCGCCGCGGGCAGGTCACCGGCCGGGTCCGCGTGCGCCAGGCTCCCGCCGATTGTGCCTTGGCTCCGCACCTGGACGTCACCGATGGTTGAGGCGGTCTGGGGCAGCAGAGGGCATCGCCTGCGCAGCAGTTCGGAGCTCGAGAGCTCCGCATGCGTGGTCAGCGCGCCGATGAAGATACTGTCCCCTTGCTCTTTAATGGTATTGAGGCCGGGGATGCGTCCGAGATCGATCAGGTGTTTGGGCTTGGCCAGCCGGAGCTTCATCAGGGGAACGAGACTTTGGCCTCCGGCAATTATCTTAACATCTTCTTTGGCAGAGAGGAGACCGATGGCCTCTCGCAGAGATCGCGGAGAATAGTATTCAAAGGTCGCCGGTATCATGGACAATTTATTTCGAATTTCGAATTTCGAATTTCGAATTTCCTCCCTGGGCGTTCTCGATGAGCCGCCATACCGCTTCAGGTGTGAGGGGAAGCTCCCGGACTTTAACCCCCAGGTGTCTTAGGGCGTCTTCCACCGCGCTCGCTATGGCTGCGGGGGAAGGGATCGCGGCCCCTTCGCCGGCGGCCTTTTGTCCCAGGGCCGTGAAGGGAGAAGGCACGGGGTGGTGCTCGATCTCGATCCTGGGAGTTTCGAGCGTGGAAGATTTACCGTAATCTGTGAGCGTAATGGTCAAGAGCTGGCCGTCCGAGTTATAGATGAAGCCTTCACCGAGCGCGACGGAAATCCCATGCGCGGCTGAGCCGTAGGCCTGACCCTCGACCACGCGCGGATTGATCACGACGCCGTTGTCGCTAACGGTCAGATAGCGCAGGACATGGACCTTCCCGGTGTGCCTGTCTACCTCCACGATGACGGCGTGGGCCGCCGCCGAGAAAGTGAACTGGGCGCGCACCTTCCGATCCGAGCCAGGAACGAGATTGGTATCCGCATGCGGGAAGGTATAGTAGAAGGTAGTCTGTAGGCCGGCCTCGAACCCCTTGGGCATCAGCGCCTGATTCCCGTAGGCAATCTTACCCAGCTCGGCGAAGGTGACTTTTTTCAGCGGTGAGCCAGGCACGTGAACTGTCCCGTTCTCAATCGTCAGCTCAGCCGGATCGGTATCGAGAACGTGGGCGGCGAGTTTGAGGACCTTTTCCTTGAGCCTGGTGGCGGCGCCATGGACCGCGCCGATATCGTAGAGGTGAAAGTTATTGCCGCTGTTGGCCGCGGCCACCCCCCAGGGTGCGAGGTCGCTGTCGAACGGAGTGCTCGTGCTGATCTTTTCGGTTGAAATTCCGAGGATGTCGGCCGTTACCTGGGCGCTCGTAGTCTCATGCGATTGGCCGGAGTTGGGTGATCCGAGGAAGAGAGCGACGGTGCCGTTTTTTTCCAGCTTGACGGTGGCGCCGTTGACGCCGCCGGAACCGGGAGTCTCCTTCATTTCGGGAAAGATGGCCAGATCGCGCGCGGCATTTCTTCCTCCCGGCTCCACGCCGACGACGACTCCGATGCCGAGCAGACGCCCCTTTTCGCGTTCCCTGCGTTGCTCTTCCCTGAACTTTTCATAGCCGATGCTCTTCAGCACCTGTCGCAGGAGGGCGGGATAGTCCCCGCTGTCATAGACATTACCGTTGGGGGTGGTGTAAGGGAATTGGTCGGGCGGGACCAGATTGACCTGGCGGACCTCGATCGGGCTAAGGCTGAGCGCCTCGGCGATCCGATCCATGATCCGTTCCCAGATAAAACACATGCCCGGCTTGCCGATGCCGCGGTTCGGGACCACCGGGCATTTGTTGGTCACCACGGAGTACCCCTCCATGGATATGTTCTGCACCTTGTACGTATTCGTGAGGTTGTTCAGCTTGTTGGTGAAGTGAATGGTCAGCGTGCTGACGGACCCTCCGACATCGTCGATCTCTTTAAACCTCAGGCCCAGGACAGTCCCGTCCCTTTTCACCGCCGCCTCGACATCAAACTCCTGAGCGCACGCATGGCCCGCGGCCATCATATGCTCGCTGCGGTCCTCGATCCACTTGACCGGACGCCGGCTCTTGAGGGCCAGCAGGCTGGTGATGACCACGTATTTGCGGATGAGGTGGATCTTTTGCCCGAAGCTCCCGCCGATGTCAGGGATGATGACTCTCACGTCTTCAAGTCCCAGCGCCTCGCGCAATGCGTCGTAGATGACCTCCGGCACTTGCGCGTTGACCCACACGGTGAGCTTCTGGGTCGAGGCGTCAAAAGAAGCGATGCAGGCAAACGGCTCCAGCGGCGTCGAGCTATAGCGGTGGATCTTGAGTCGCTCGCTGACGATCTGATCCGCCTCGGCAAACGCGGCGTCGATATTGCCGTAAGCGAGGACCCCTTTCCAGGCGAGGTTCGCGCCCAGCTCCTCAAAGAGAGGAGGGGAGGTCGGGCTCATGGCGTCCCTGGTGTCCACGACGGCAGGAAGCGGCTCGTAGTCCACCGAAATCAGCTCGAGGGCGTCCTCCGCGGTGCCGCGTTCGCGCGCCGCCACCGCCGCGACGGGCTCTCCCACGTAGCGTACCTTGTCGACTGCGGTCGCGTACTCGAAGATCGGTTTTGTCAGGCCTGCGGCGTAACGCCCGGGTTTGAACGGGCGAGCCATTGACTGTACGTCCGCGGGAGTGACGACGGAAACGACCCCGGGGTGCTTCAGCGCAGCCTCGGCATCGACCCTGGCGATACGGGCGTGCGCGTGGGGGCTTCTGAGGATGACCGCATGAAGCATGCCTCGAAGAACGATATCATCGACGAAGTTTCCCCTACCGCTCACATGGCGCGGGGCCTCTTTGCCGCGTATGGTTTTCCCGACGTACTTTGTTTCAGCCATCACTTATCCAGTTTAGAGTCGAGAGCGGAGAGCTTAGAGCCGGAGTCTGGCTCTAGACTCCTAGCTCTGGGCTCTTAGCTTTTCTGCCGCGGCCTTGACGGCCTCGACGATCTGCACATATCCCGTGCACATACAGAGATTGCCCGCCAGTCCAAGCCGGATTTCCGCCTCAGACGGATCCGGGTTTTTGCTCAGGAGGTAATAGGCGGCCAACACCATCCCCGGCGTGCAGTAGCCGCATTGAAGCCCGTAGTGCTCGACGAATGCCTCCTGCACGGGGTGGAGAGAGCCGTTCTGCCTCAGCCCTTCCACGGTAAGGACGCTCTTCCCGTCCGCTTGGGCGGCAAAGAGGAGGCACGATTTGACCAGTTTCCCGTCGAGCAGGATTGTGCAGGCGCCGCACTCGCCGATCACGCATCCGACGTGCGTGCCCGTTAGGCCGACGTTCTCGCGCAGAAAGTATGGGAGGAGCAGACGCGGTTCGACCTCCTCTTCGTACAGGCGACCGTTGACGATGACTCTGACGGCTTGTTTCATGGTATCGGAGAATACCTTTTGCCATACGTTGCGTCAAGCTTGTGCTCAGGGTCCTTGCCCCCAAGGCAGAGAAAATGTCCCTCTCTGCCTGAATGCTTACCCCAATTTGACATAACACATCATTATGATACTCTCCCGTCCAAATTGCGGAAGTAGGGCCACTCCATTTTCTCTGCTAGACCCTTTGGGCTCTGGAAGGTGGGCTGGCAGGGGGTCGGCGGGGACAATTTGAGTGCTCGGTGGCTGAAACCCAAATTTCTATCACTAAAAGCAAATTCCTATCACTTTCACTTGGATTCACTGAAAGGCGGATTGATTGTCTCCTGTCAGGCGGGAGCGAATTCGCCGCTGCATGGGCCGCTGTTTATGGCTGCAATGGCTCAATGCGCCCGGATGGGAGGAGCGGTGGGAATCCGGGCGAACGGTCCGGCCGATATCAAAGCCATTAAGAAAGCGACCGGCCTGCCGGTTATCGGCATCAACAAAAAGAACTATCCCGGGTCAGAAGTTTATATCACCCCTGTCTGGGAAGACGCTGAGAAGGTTATTGCCGTTGGGTCCGATATCGTAGCCCTGGACGGAACGCCTCGCCCCCGCCCTAATGATGTGTCTCTTTCAGATGTTATTGAAGCTATCCATAAAAACTCAATCGCACTGGTGATGGCGGACATCTCCAATCTGGAAGATGCGATTTATGCCGACCGGTGCGGAGCGGATATCATTGCAACCACCATGTCGGGCTACACCCCCTATACGGCCGATAAGCGCAACGGGCCGGACCTTGATCTCCTATCGGCGATCGCCGCCCGGATCGATAAGCCTATCATCGCAGAGGGGCGGTTCTGGACTCCCGATCAGGCTATGGAGGCCCTCAGGCGCGGGGCATTGGCGGTGGTCATCGGCACTGCCATCACCGCTCCCCAGGCAATCACTTCTCGCTTTGTCCGTGCGATGCAGAAACTTTAAAGGATGCCCACCCGTATATGAAATAAGAGAAGGCCGCTCATAAGGCTCACTATTCGCCGCCTCTGAGTTCAAGGGCGGCAATTTTGATCGCGTGTTCCTCTATGGTCGGACTTTCGAAGAAGGCGGGAATCGAAAACTCGACGCCGCGGGCTTCGTAAACTCTTACGATCACTCGAACCACCGCCAGCGAATCTCCTCCGAGCTCGAAGAAATTATCTCGCACACCGACCTTTTCCAACCCGAGCACCTCTGCCCATATGTCCGCGAGCTTTCGCTCCAAATCCGTGCGCGGAGAAATGAAGGCCGCTTCCGGCCCAGGACGCTGCTTTCGCTTCCAAGCTTGAATGGCCGCCAGGATTTTGTCTGCGTCCGGCATCTCGGAGGCAATCCATGCAAGCCGCGAGGCTCGACTCGCGTGCAACATTGCGTCTCCGGCCGCACTCACGCGAGCAGAGAGTTGCTGGTGAGCCGGAAGTTCCTTGGTTCTCCCGGGCCGGTAACGAATGGTCACAGCGAGGTTGACAGGCAGTCGGTAAGCGATGGTTCCCTCGCGTGGCTGCTGATAGGAGCCCAGATCCGTTTCTAGAAAGTCTCGGGCCGGCTGATTTTTCCCGGTAGGAACCAGGCGTAAGTCGATCGTCGCCAATCCCATGGACTTGGCTAAGGCTCCTAGCTCCGCCAGGATCCGGTGCTCGACTCCGCGACCAAGCGCGCGGCAACTGAGCAAAAATGTATCCACCTGCAGCGCGTCGGAAGTCGAAGCAAATAAAATCAGCCCGACGAACCCATAGTCGCCAAATCGATCGCTGACATCGACCGCCAGACCGTTCAGATCTCCTGCGCGCAGCAATGTGGCCAGTTCGGCCTCCGTTCGCCGGATCGTAGTCAGGTTGAACTGGTTCACTCGGAAGGTCAGTTGTGACGCGCGCGCCAGGTTGGTGTCGCCAAGAGGTTCGAATTTGACCTTCAGCTCCAGTCCGGCGAGAAACTCTTCCAGGCTTGCGGAGCTCTTGCGCAGCTGTTCGCGCTCGCGCGCCTGCCGGTATAGGGCTGTCCGTTCTTTGTCTTCGTTGGTTGCTTCGCGCCGATCGAAGGCCCACACCCTGCGCAGAAACTCCGGGGTATTGTTTCTGTCGGAAGGAATCTGCAGGGTCAGGACGTTCGGCAGCGACTGGCGCATGGCTTCGCACTCGACGGGATTGTCATCCAAGAAGATGAAGCTGTCCGTTCCCAAAGCAAGCTCCTCGGCTATGGAGAGAAGGTTCTCCGGCTTCGGTGCCCAGTTAATCCGGCAGGCCGCGACGTGGTCCCAACGGAGAGGCATACCGCCTCTTTGTCGAAAAACCGCCTCCACGTCCTCTTGATTGTTCTTGCTGCATAGACATATCAAGACACCCTGCTGATATTGCGCAACGAGGAATTCTTGAAGCGCCGCATGCGGCTGATCCACTCTCACTCCATGCGGTCCCTCTTCGCCGCAAATCCCGGCCCACAAGGAGATCACGGTCCCCATGGCGGCGAACATCGCGGGCGAATAGGGGATCAGGGCGATTTCGTTGCCGTAGGAATCGTGCAAATTCGAAACCGGGTAGAGAGTTTGTAACTCATCTGAAGTCATAACCCAGACGTTTGGGTAAGCGTCCAGCTCCTCGACGAGCCGGCGATCCCATTCCGAGTACAATCGACTTCTGGCGGCCGGCGTCGGCAGCGGGGACGCGGGGCAAGTGATGACCAGATGCGGGACTTTAGCCCTTGCATCGCTCGCCCTGAGGGCCGCGGCCACATCATTCAGAGGTCGGTCCCTTTCGGCTTCCCCGCGATAATCCAGGTCTTCCCACCGCAGCAGCGCGACATTGAGGCCCACGGCGTTTGTGCCGAAGAGGCTCGTGGGGTCGAGAAGGGTCTGAACGAGCTGAAGGGGGCGGGCAAAACTGACCCGAGCCGGCATTTCCATGTGCTCCAGCCAAAAGTTCACCGACTCCGCTATAGGGTCGGCAGCAAAGGTGGAACTGATGACGATCGTACTTTCGCTCTGCATGATTCACCCGGGCCATGCGCGCGCCTTCGAGCAACTTCTGAGATCCCGGGGTTGCTCTCTCGATCCGGCTCTGCGCGCCGCACCTCGACCCATCAAACAGGCACACTGACGCGCACGCCGTGGTCTCGAAGGATTTTAGCAGCTTGGATGATGGAGGGCCAACGCTCGATCAATTCTCCAAACTGCCTAAAGGCCAGCCGTACTCGCGTCCCCGCTGCCGCCAACCCATCGATGGAAAACATATCCAACGGTATCCAATAATCTTCCCTAGCCTCCGACATTCTTAACTTTTCCAGGAATCGTACCACGTCGGCCGCGTAATAGGCTGCGCGCCCGAGTACTTCCTGCGCCCGTTCCCTCATGGCGCGCTCAAATCGCCGATTCGATTCATATAAGCGTTCCTTCAGACTTTCCCCCAGAGCCTTCTCGGGGAGCTCCGACAATCCAACCAAATGCCGCCCCAGCGCCTTGAGTCTCAGCGCCGGTGTGACCTCATGGTCCCGGAATTCGCAGAGCCGAAAAGCTTCAATCACCAGGCGACATAAGTCCACTCCGGCCGCACTTCGAGTAATCTCTCCCGGCCAGAACCTCCTTCGCGGGATGGGATCGTGTATGAGCGCGAGCGGGACATGACCGCAAACGGCCTCGTTGAAGCATTTCCATAAAATCTGCCCGAATACGAGATCTTGACCGCGATGGTTCGGCAGGTTCGGTGGCAGCACCTCGCGATTGTCCAGTCCCCAGACCGTCAACATGCTCAAAGACAGGTCGGAGAGCACGGGGCCCGTTGTGACTCTCAGCAGTTGGCGAGAGAGGATCGCCTGCCGGTAGAACTCTTCCGAGCTCGTGAGCCTTTCGAGCGACGCCCCCTCAAACCCCAGGTAGCCCATCGGTTCATGCCACAGGCCAAAAGGAGTACCCCAGGCGCAGTCTCCCAGCAGACCGTTGAGCGTAATTTTCACCGTGCTCCCGGAACGGCCGACTCGCTCCGACAGCCGGATGTCCGGCGGACGATTGCTAATGTTTTCGAGCGCGCCGCCGGCTTCAAGCTCAGTCACGTTTCTTCCGAGAAGTCGTTCGTGGGCTTCCAATAAGTCTGTTTCAACGAACCGCGCCCGCTCGCGGGCCTCCTCAAAGTTGCGGAAACACCAGTAGTCGGACGGATCCGCTCCCGCACAGAGCCTTAAGTCATCCTCGTCCGCGCCGGTTGGCAATGCCGGGTCACATATCGTGTCGTCGTCGGCGCCCAAGAAGAGCGTACCCGCAGAATCCAACAGGAGCGCGTTCCTGTTCTGACCCAGGGTGTATCCGCTGGAGAGCAACACTCCCCGCTCTAAAACCTCGGCAGAGATGCTCGAATACTCACAAAGTCGCCGGACATACGCCGCTCGCTCCTCGTAGCCCGCAAAGCGAACCTCTACGTCGAACTGCCGCCGAATCCTTCTGGCCACTTCAAGACTCGCGCGCCGAGCGCCAGCGTCCTTGCTGTCATCGAAGACCACAAACTCGATCTCGCTTCGATTCCTGGTCGTACCCTTTATGTAACTCGTCAGGGCCCTTTCCAGCAGTTGAGGTCTGTGGGCTGTCATGATGCCGATCCCTGAGATGCGGCGCTGGTTCGATTCGCGGTCCTTGTCAGGCGCGTTCTCGCCGTGATCGTTTCGGATATTCACCGATCCATTGCTCCATTCATGACGCCATACGCTGCCGGCTGCCCGGAAAATGATCCAACCCGAAGCCTTACCTGCCTGGAAGCCTCAATCCTGGAATCGATAATGGCTCCCCTTCCCACTCGCTGCGACGGGCCTCGCCAAGGAGCCCGCCTACGGTTGGGGCAATATCGAAGACATGTCCGGCGAATCGGCCCTGGCTCACGTTGGATCCATAAGCAAGCACGAACCCGACTCCGCGATGGTTACCACCGCCGGCGGACAGGTCCGGCTTGCGCTGCATCAGTCCGCATCCGGGTGATTCGACCTCTGTGACGATATGCCCAGTGTTCCAGACCACGCTGAGATCGGGCAACTCTTCCGTAAAGGCTCCCTTGAACGCGTCGCGCACGCGAACGACCTCCCTGACAACAGACGCACCATCTTTGTGATGGCGCATCGCAAGTAATTCGGCCTCCAGCTCGCGGCAGACTGAATCGTATTCGCTTTCGGGCACCACGCCGTCTGGTTCGCGCCCGCGAAGGTTGATGCGAATATAGCCCTGAAGGTCCGTTGGCAGGCAAAAAGCTCTGGTGCGCGTCATGTCGAAGTTCATTGCGGGCACGTACGGCGCGTAATTGGTCTTTTCCAGTCTGGGGAGGCTCATCCCCGTTTTCACGAGTATCTCGCACAGAAAGTCTTCATCAGCCATGCTATCCAGGCTGAATCCCTGCGAGGAAAGGACGAGCAGGATGCAATCCCTCGGGAGTTCCTCCAGGAACTCGCCGACCGCACCGTCAATAGCGCGGTAGACATCCAGAAGCGCAGTCGCAAAGGGACCGTTTGGCTCGTAGCGCGGATGGCGTGGGTCCTGGAAGCGCCAGAATGCATGGCCCGCGGCGTGGGTTTCTCCAAACACCGAGAAAAATAGCCTAAAGCGAGACGTTTTCAGCAGAGCTAAATTAAGGCGACCCTTCATTTTGACCCCCTGGATCAGCAGGTCTCTTAAGGCATCAAAATCGCGCCGCCCATGGAGCGCAACCTCAAAATCCCGATCCAAAAAAGGATGTCTCCCGAACTCGTCAAGGACCCTGGCCGACAGATGATCGGGCATAGACGAGAACTCGGAATAATGATCATAGGCGCCCCATTCGACGAGTTGAACCCCGTCGATGTCTGGAAACAAAGGCGTCTTCGGCACATCGACAACTGCGACCGGTCCCCTGAAGGAAGCCCAGAACGGGCTTACCCGGCTGTCGCTCGCCTTGATCCGGCGAACGTTGTAAGTCCCATTAGCAATTTGATAGCGGCCGTAGACGCCGCATTTTCCGGGGTTGCATCCTGTGGCGATGGATATCCACGCAGATCCCGAAAAAACCCTGGCGGTGGACTCGAGGATCCCATACGATCCTTCGTCCAGTAACCGGGAAAAAGCCGGCAGTTCTCCCTGTGCCGCCCAGCGCTCGATGAGAAGGTGGTCTGCCGCATCGAGGCCGAGAATGAAAATAGGGAGCTCCTGGATCATAGAGACCCGTCGCGCAACGAGCGCAAAATGTATTCACAAGCTCTCGCCGTCAGAGCCATCACCGTGAGCGTCGGTCCTTTGTATCCGGCGGAGGGAAAACAAGAGCCGTCCGTAACGAAGAGGT
>JACPSF010000265.1 GCA_016193385.1 Deltaproteobacteria bacterium | reverse complement strand
GGTGGGCATCCATGATCCTTCGGCAATTACCCGGCCTTACGCACTGCCTCCTGGTACGCCGAAGGATCTGGTTCAGACTTTGCGGAAAGCCTTCATGGATACCATGAAGGACAAAGAATTTCTGGCCGGCGCGGAGAAGTCTAAACTGGACATCGATCCCATGACCGGCGAAGAGGTGGAAAGGATTGTCGCCGGGCTCTTTCAACAGGAAGCTACCATGGTGGCTAAGCTGCGAGAGATTCTCAAGTAGTTAGCCGGCATGAACTGGGGCTTCGTCACCGCCATGAAAATTCGAGGATTTATGGGCCATTTTCGTAGTGCCGCGCACCTGAGTGGCCTCGTGCTTCCGCGCTTCTCGCGGATCTTCGCTGGAGTTCGGATCATGCGCGAAACGATCTTATCTCTTCTGCTTTGTCTGCTGTTCCTTTCTCCCGTCCTGGCCGCTGCCCAATTGCTCCCCATCATCGACCTCCATTTCCACTTCGCCAAGGGATTCGACATTGACGCTTTCGTGAAGCAGATGGACACCCTAGGGGTGGCGAAGGTCGGCAACGGGGCCAGGGGCGCCCCGGATGCGCTCGCGCTGGATTGGGCGCGGAGGTACCCCGACAGGTTTATCCCATTTGCTGGTAAGGAGGCGATGTGGGGCTTCATCCAATCCGACGGGGAGCGAGCTTGGAGACTTCAGGCCCCGGCAGTGGTCGCCTATCTCCAGAAGCTCGAGGCTGCGCTGAGGGCAGGGCAATTCAAGGGGATTGGCGAGATTAACAATGATGCCGATCCCGACTTCCCCGCCGACTCACCTCTCATGCAGCGCCTCTGGAGCCTGTCAGCCGCGTACCGAGTCCCGTTCAACGTACACATGGACGCCCGCGAGGAACGCGTTGCCGAGATGGAGCGGCTTCTCGCGTCTGACCGACGGGGCACCTGGCTGTGGGCCCACGCGGGGTCTGCGGGGCCGGCCCTGGTACGGCGGCTTTTGCGGGCGCACCCCAATCTCTGGGTGGAACTGTCTGGGCGGGCTTTCGACATTATGGGCGACGCCGAGTGGAAGGTCCTGCTCGAGGAGTTCTCTGACCGCTTTGTCCTTGGCACCGATACGCCCAACCTCCAGCAGTTTGTATTAAAAATCGGTCAGTGGCGCCAGGTCCTCAAGCAACTCTCACCTGGGACGGCGAGTAAGGTGGCTCACCAGAATGCCGAGAGACTGCTGAATCCCGGGCGCTGAGGGTGCCGAGACATCTGTTTTTTTTGGGTTCCGTGCCTATGGGTAATTAGAAGGAACGTTATGTTGACAGCTAAACTCATCGTCAGATAGCCTCAGGCCGGTAATGGAACTCAGAGGATTTTGGGCTGTTGGCATCCATGGCAAAAAAAATCTGTTGGATTGCTCTAAGCGCCGTGGTCTTGGCTCTTAGCTTTCCGGCCGAGGCGCAGCGGGCGCGGAAGGTCTACCGGATAGGTTGGGTACGTTTTCTCTCGGCTCCCCCTACCGATCCCGCCCACGTCGCATTCCGCCAACGACTGCGCGAGCTTGGGTATGTTGAAGGACAGAACCTTGTTATTGAGTACCGTTCCGCAGAAGGCAAGCCCGAACGGCGCTTCGAAGCGGCTGCCGAGCTGGTACGGCTCAAGGTTGATGTCATCCTCACATCGCCAGCGCCGCCACTGGTTCGTGATGCGCAGCGGGCAACCCGCACGCTCCCTATTGTTGTGGCGGGCCTCTATGTCGATCCTGTCGAGGCTGGATTTGTCGCGAGCCTCGCAAGGCCCGGTGGCAACATTACGGGGCTGACTAACGTTGAATCGGAGTTGCACGCAAAGAGGCTGGAGCTACTCAAAGAATCGTTTCCGCGAATTTCCCATGTGGCTATCCTCTGGCCTCAATATCAACAAAAACCGGCGAAGAAAGACATCGAAGCCGCAGGAGAGGCTTTGGGTATCAAGATCCAATCCCTGGTTGCAAACGAACCTTTGGATATCGAGACCGTGTTCTCTGCAATTAGCCGGGAGCGCCCTGATGGGCTTTTAGTTGCATCATCCGCGCTCACCTTACGTCATCGAGCACGAATCATAGACTTTGCAGCCAAGAGGCGGTTGCCTACGATATACGCTCAGAGCCGATTTGCGGATGCGGGTGGGCTCATGTCTTACGACGCAGATTTGCCGGATTTGTTTCGCCGGGCTGCCGCTTACGTAGACAAGATCCTCAGGGGCGCGAAGCCCGGCGACCTTCCTGTGGAGCAGCCGACGAAGTTCGATCTGGTGATAAATCTTAAGACGGCGAAGCAGCTCGACCTCACCATTGCGCCCGAGATCCTCATGCGGGCAGATCGTGTAATCCGATGATCGAACAATCTAAAATCCAACCTCCGCGTACGCCGGAGCCAAAATCTCAAATGGTTAGATCAAGGAATGATCTGAAAGGCTTGCCTCCGATGAAGTCGGTATGTGGAAAATCCGCGGCGGTCCAAGGTAAACACCCAGTCGGTCTCCAGCTCTTCCCCCAAGGCAACCAGAGTGGCATCGGCAAAATCCATCGGGACATTGCGGTACTTTTCCATGAGCGCCGCGACCCGTCGAAGGCTTGCGCGAGACGAGGGAACCAACTGAAAAGCGCCCCTCAGAATAAACTCAAGAGCAACTTTCTGGCCCTTCCATGCCGGTCCAACCAGGTAAAGGGTCTCGGTCAGAACGGCTTCGGTAGTTACAACGGGTCCCACCCACCTCTCGAGCGCCGCCACGCAGTCATCATGTGCCGTCTCGCTTCGGTCCACGAGGGCAACAAAGGCCCCCGTATCCAGCAGAAGTTCATCGGCCACGGCGTAAACGCTGGATCAGGTAATCGCGGTGCCGCTGACCTAAATCTGGGATACCGCTTTCAACGCGGCCGAGAAGATCGCGCACGCGCTCGATTGGGCGCACCTCTGGTTGGGTATCGAGAAACTGTTCCAAAGCCTGGCGCACCACTTCCGAACGCTTGCGTCTTAGACGCTTGGCTGAGCGGTCTAATTTGGTGGCCAAGTCGACCGGCAATCGCAGGGTTAATTGGCGTTCCATGCCATCGTTCTCCTTTTGTGTTGCAGTGTAATGCAAAGTCCTGCAAAAGTCCAATGCTCCATTAGAACGAAGCAATACTATAAAGGGAGTCAAGGCTGGGCTTTTGTCGCGGAACAGCCGATGAACTTTGAGCTGGTGATCAAGTGATTAGCTGAAGCAATTTTGCTACTGGGAAGTAGCAAGAAGGCTACCTCTTCCCGTTCCTCTCGCAATCCCGTCAGATTCCCTGCGAAAAATTCTCTCACTAATTCAACCTGTTATCGCAATCGATATCAGTCGTCGGGCATTGGCACGGTCATTGCGGATAGAGCATCTCTAGTTAGATTGCCTGAAAATAAAAGAGAGGGGAGGACACCATGGTTAAATTCAAGTGGTTAGTTGTTTTCGGTTTGTTTCTCATTGCAGTGCAACCGAGTCTCGCCGATGATCGCGCGCAGATTGTTGGTGTTTGGAAACTAGTTTCCTTCGAGCGGGAAATCCAAGCAACGGGCGCAAGAGAACACCCACGGGGAAAGAGCCCGACGGGATACATAATCTTCACTCCCGAGGGGCGAATGATGGTGGTGCTGACGAACGAGGGGCGCAAAGCACCGAAAACCGACCAGGATCGCGCCGACCTTTTTAATGCCATGGTCGCTTACACGGGTATGTACCGCATTGAAGGCGACAAGTGGATAACTAAGGTCGACGTGTCCGGGAACCCCGCTTTGGTTGGCACTGAACAGGCGCGCTTGTTCCGACTCGATGGCGATCAGCTCCAAGAGATGACGACATGGACGCCCCGACCCGAAAAGGGGATGGGGCGGACGGTTATCACTTGGGAGCGGGCGAAATAGAGATTAACGACAATAGCAGCAAACAATCTAATTCTCGTTAGATTGCCAGAAAATAAAAGAGAGGGGAGGACACCATGGTTAAATTCAAGTGGTTAGCTATTTTGGGGTTATTTCTCATTGCACTGCAACCGAGTTTCGCTGGTGAGCGCGAGAAGATTCTTGGTGTTTGGAAACTAGTTTCCTGGGAGCGGGAAGTCCAAAAAACGGGCACGCGACTATCCTCCTTTGGCAAGAATCC
The DNA here is from genome assembly GCA_016193385.1 of Deltaproteobacteria bacterium. Next base: position 7,177 of record JACPSF010000265.1, on the reverse strand, counting down.
GACGGGCTACCGCATCTTCACCCCTGAGGGGCGAATGATGGTGATCGTTACGGCAGAAGGAAGGAAGGCAGCGAACACCGAGAACGAGCGCGCCGCGCTTTTGGACTCCATGTTCGCTGCCACCGGCATATATCGCGTCGAAGGAGACAAGTTTATCACCAAGATCGATGTTGCCGGGCAGCCAGCGCGGGTCGGCGCCGAATCGGAATATTCTTTCAGGTTTGAGGGCGACCGACTTCAACTCATAGGAGGCTGGATGCCAGCGACAGGAGCCGGTAGAACCGGTAGGATGGGACGGTCAATTGAAACTTGGGAACGGGCGAAATAGAGATTCGCTACAGACAGAAGGCAATCTAACAACCGGCTGCAAGAGACGGCGCATAGAGCGCGCCGCCCTTGAGCCGGAGCGTTGCCAAAGACGAAACACAAACATAGTATACGAGCGGGTGGGTTATGAAGCTCAACAAGCTGTTTCTTGGTCTTGTTCTAGGCGCTATGCTCTTGGCCTTTAGCTTTCCAGCCGAGGCGCAGCAGGCAAAGAAAATTCCCCGGGTGGGATTTCTATTGGCCGGCGGCGCGCCATCTCCCGCGCCGGCGCGGCCAACAAATCCCACCGTTGAGTCTTTCCGTCAAGGTTTGCGAGAGCTGGGCTACGTCGAGGGAAAAAACATCATCGTCGAGTACCGCGCCGCGGGGGGTAAGTTTGAGCGGCTTCCCGACCTTGCAGCCGAGTTGGTCCGCCTTAAGGTCGATGTCATCGTGACGGCTGGAACGCCGTCAATCCGCGCCGCCCAAGACGCAACCAACACAATTCCAATCGTCATGGCGAATGTTGGCGATCCGATTGCGCAGGGATTCGTCGCTAGCCTCGCGCGTCCTGGAGGAAATATCACAGGGTTCACGAACCTTTCCCCGGATATAAGCACAAAACGGCTTGAGTTGCTTAAGGAGGTGTCCCCTAAGATCCGCCGCGTGGCCGTCTTCCAGAATGCGGCGCAACACGGTCCGGCAATGAAGGAGGTGGAGAAGGCAGCCAAGTTATTGCGTGTTCAACTACAAGTGTTGGAGGTGCGGGGTCGTAATGACTTGGATATGGCATTTGAGGCGGTGACGCGTGAGCGAGCAGATGCGCTCATTACTCTGGCTAACACCTCCCTCCGCATGAATGCCCGCACGCGGATTCCGATTGTCGAATTCACGTTGAAGCACCGGCTCCCTTCAATGTACGAGGGGAGCGAGTACGTAGAGACCGGCGGCCTCATGTCTTATGGGCCGGATGAAATGGCTAACGTTCGCCGTGCCGCCGTGTACGTCGACAAAATCCTAAAGGGCACCAAGCCCGGCGACCTTCCTGTGGAGCAGCCGACGAAGTTTGATCTGGTGATAAATCTTAAGACGGCGAAGCAGCTCGACCTCACCATTGCGCCCGAGATCCTCATGCGGGCAGATAAGGTCATTAAGTGAGATTAGTGCATGCCGAAGAAAAAAATTCTGGTCGTGGAAGACGGAGAATTTAACCGTGACTTACTGATTCAGCTCCTGGGAGACCAATACCAGGTGGTGGTGGCGGTTGACGGAGAGGAGGGAGTCAGAAAGGCGGAACAGGAGAAGCCGGATCTCATCCTCATGGACCTAGGCCTCCCCGTTTTAGATGGCTGGGAAGCGACCGAAAGGATCAAAGCGAATAGCGGCTTGAGGCATATCCCGGTTATCGCCATCACGTCCCATGCAATGGTAGGCGACGAGAGAAAGGCGCGCGAAGTTGGCTGCGATGACTATCTCTCCAAGCCGATCGATGAGGAGGAGTTGCTCAGAAAGATCAGCAAATTTATCTGACCTGCCTCAGGTCCGTTTTACACGCGGCCGGATAGGGGTATAATCCCGCCATCTCATGGCGCTTATAAATAAGTTGCCGGAGCTACCCTTTTTTCAAATCTTCCGCGGCCGCCGCCGCGGCCGCCTGGTCCGGCACTACTTTATCCTTTCAGTCATACTGATGGGCGGCGGGCTGATTGCGAGCGGCCTTATCGAGATTTATTTCCGTTACCACGAGAGCTGGCAGCACATAGACCGCCTCCACCAAGAGGTTGCAGCCGGTACCGCCTTCAAGATCGAACGCTTCGTTCAAGAGATCGAAGGCACGATGAGGGCGGCCACCAAGAACCGGGAAATAATCGTCAAAGGGCTCACGCCAGAATATAAGTTTGAACTAGAGAAGCTTCTCACCATCGCTCGCCCGATTACCGAAGTGGCGGCTCTCGATGCTCACGGTTTTGCACAACTACGCGTTTCGCGCTTGCATGCGGTCTTCCCGGTTGAGCAGCGCGATCGCTCCGGCTCGGTAGCTTTCCAGCAAGCCATGGAAGGGAAATCTTATTTCGGGCCGGTCTATTTTGTCCGAAGCTCTGAGCCTTATATGACCGTTGCTGTTCCCATCGAACGGTTTGCAGGCGAGGTTGTTGGTGTCCTGCAGGCCGAGGTAAACCTAAAATATATCTGGGACGTGGTTTCAGGAATCAAAGTCGGAGAGGCCGGCTATGCCTATGCAGTTACGCGCTCTGGAGATCTCATCGCCCACCAGGATATTGGTCTGGTCCTACAGCAGCGTAACATAGCTCATCTTGAGCAGGTTAAACGGGCTTTCCGGCCCACGTCGGGCGCGGCCCGACAGACGGCAATAGTTACCCATAACTTGCAGGAAGAAAAAGTTTTCAGCTCCTACGCGCTTATCCCGGCCCTCGACTGGGCGGTATTTGCTGAACTCCCTACTAGGGAAGCCTACGGTCCGCTTTATGCGTCTCTGTTCCGCACTTCCACCCTCCTTCTCGTGGGTCTTGCCATGGCTCTTTTCGCCAGCGCCTTCGTTGCCCGGCGCGTCGTCCGGCCTCTTCGAAAGCTACGCGAAGGAGTAGGACAAATTGGGTCCGGCGATCTGAGCTTCCGCGTGGATCTTAAAACCGGGGACGAGCTGGAAGCGCTTGGCGAAGAGTTCAACAAGATGACCGCCAGTCTCCAAGACGCCCAGGCGGGATTGGAGCGCAAAGTTGCGGAGCGAACCCGCGAACTCATAGTTGCCAATCAGAAACTTGACGAGGCCAGCCGGCACAAGTCTCAGTTTCTCGCCAGTGTAAGCCACGAGCTGCGCACGCCTCTGAACGCCATCATCGGGTTCACTCGGCTAGTTCTCCGGAAGACGGCAGGACAGATCCCCGATTTGCAGTCGGAAAATCTCCAGAAGGTTCTCATCAGTGCGGAGCACCTCCTTCAGCTTATCAACGGGCTGCTCGATCTCTCCAAGATCGAGGCCGGTCGGATGGAGGTTTTACCGGAGTCCTTTAGGCTGGACGAGATAATCGAAAAGGCGGCATCGACGGTCGAGCCCATGCTTAAAGATGGTTCTGTCCGTCTTGTCAGCGAAATTGCACTCGACCTCCCACCCATAAACACCGATAGAGAAAAGTTTGAGCAGATACTTTTGAACCTGCTCAGCAATGCAGCCAAATTTACGGAGAGAGGGGAGATCAAGATTTCGGCTTGGCAAGAGAACGGGTTTTTGAAAGTGGCCGTCTCGGACACCGGAATCGGCATGGAAAGAGAGGCGCTTCAGTACATCTTTGAGGAATTCCGCCGGGTGGATATGGCCGGTACGAGGAAATACAGTGGCACCGGTCTTGGTCTGGCGATTGTTAAGAGACTCGTGACCCTGTTGGGCGGCGAGCTAAGCGTTGAGAGCGAAATGGGGAAAGGGTCAACTTTTACCGTGAAGCTTCCGATACACCTGAGCGCAGGCTAACATGGCGTCTAAAATCCTGATCGTAGACGACGAGCCCTTCAACCTGGATCTTCTGGAGCAAGAATTAGCTGACAAAGGTTACGCCGCCGAACGAGCAACTAACGGTACACAGGCCCTCCAAAAAATCGATTCCCTCCACCCCGATCTTATCCTTCTCGACTACCAGATGCCCGACATGAACGGGCTCGAGGTGCTGAAAGAGATTCGCAGGCGGGGCAACGACGTCCCAGTGGTGATGATCACCGCCTACGGTACCATCGAGCGGGCCGTCCAGGCGATGAAGGAAGGGGCCCATGATTTTATCACCAAGCCGTTTGATCCGGACCATATTGCTCTCGTTGTTCGGAAAGCTCTGGAGCGGGAAAGACTAAAAAGAGGGGTGGAAATCCTCGCGGAGGAGGTGGAGGGGCGCTATCGCCTCGTCGTTGGCAAGAGCGCCAAAATGAATCAGGCCGTAGAAACGGCTAAGAAGGCGGCGAACAGCAAGGCTACGGTCTTGCTGTTGGGCGAGAGCGGTACCGGCAAGGAAATCTTCGCGCGAGCTATTCACGCCTGGAGTGAGAGAAAATCGGAGCCCTTTGTGGCTGTAAACTGCGTTGGCCTTTCGAAGGAACTTTTAGAGAGCGAGCTTTTCGGCCACGAGAAAGGGGCCTTTACTGGAGCCCATCAGCTTAAAAAGGGCAAGATGGAATTGGCCCATGGCGGGACGGTCTTTCTGGATGAGGCGGGAGATATTTCTCAAGAGCTTCAGACCAAGCTCCTCAGATTTCTCCAAGAACGGGAGTTCGAGCGCGTGGGTGGGACCAAACCTATTCGTGTTGATGTCAGGATTATTGCTGCAACGAGCCGCGACCTCGACGCAGCGGTTAAAGACAGCCGGTTCCGTGAAGATCTTTACCATCGCCTCAATGTCATTCCCCTTATTCTCCCGCCGTTAAGAGAGAGAAAGGAAGATATCCCTGAGCTGGCGGGCTATTTTCTCCAGCGCTTTTCTAAGGAAACCAAGAAACAATTTACCGAGATCAGCCCGGAAGCTCAGGAGAAGCTGCTGTTTTATGACTGGCCAGGGAACGTGCGCGAGTTGGCGAACGTGATGGAGCGGGCCGTGGTCCTGGGAGAGGGTCCCAGGATCGATCTAGCGGACCTACCAGCCAGGATCACCCGGGTCCACCCACCCTTTCCCGGCGAGTGGGCGTCATACCATGAAGCGGTGGATGCCTACAGGCGAGAGTTAATCGCGAAAGCTCTCGACCGGGCTCATGGCAATCATGCCGCTGCTGCCAGGCTGCTCGGCCTTCATCGAACCCATCTGTTCCGGCTGATCAAGGCCCTCCGCATTGGCGGAAGCTCACTTCGATTGCTGCTCTCTGTTGCTCCTGGGCTGCGTGACGATTGCGAGGCGATGGAGCCCGGCGCCGCGGGCGAGGTCCATGACCTCGACTACCTTACCGTGAGGTACGCGCTGGTCGGCCTGAATCAGGATTTGGGCTTCTCGGTTCGACCGGGCCGCATTTTTGAATTGATCTCCCAGGCCGGCGAGATCCACCGGCTTCTCGTTCAGAAAGAGCTGGCCTTTCGCCGTAAGGACAACGCGGAGATCCCTTTTCTCCCGCGTGATCTCCTGGGCGGAGGATCTGGGCAGCTGGACCCGGATGCCGGGGGTGGAGATGAAGTTGAGCGAGAGGGCGAAAAAGATGAGCAGGTTGAAGACGGTGTCCACGATCGGCGTAATGTCGAGAAGGCTGGAATTGTTTTTGGCCTCTTTCTGAAAGCGCATTTCAGCTGTCCCCCTCCTTCTCCTTCAGCAGGTCCACGACGCGAATCGAGTGCTGCTCCATCTCGCGGATCAGCGCATTCGTTTTGCTCTGCAAATACTTATACATGACGATCGTAGGGATGGCGACGGTCAACCCAGCGTAGGTCGTGATCAGGGCCTCTGAGATACCGCCAGCCAGAGAGGCGGGATTGACTACACTCTGGCTGGAAATCACGGAAAAGATTTTGATCATACCGGAGATCGTTCCCAGAAGACCAAGCAGTGTGCTGACTCCTGCTATGGTTCCCAAGCCCTCAACAAAGCGCTCCAGGGAGGCGCTTTCCTGCCGGCCTACCTCTTCCAAGTATTCCTTGATGACCTCCCGTCTTTTGCCGAAATTTTTGATTCCCACCAGGAGAATACGCGCGATGGAGGAGCGGTTTTGCTGGCAGCGCATGATCGCGTCGGGAATGCTGCCTTTGCGGATAAGCTCCTCCACCTCAGGAACAAAATCGAGCGGTAGCACGCGGTTCCGCCTGAGGTTCCAAGATCTTTCGAGGAAGATGGCCAGCGCCGTAATGGAACAAAGGAGGATCGGATACATGAAGATTCCTCCTTTGATGAAGAAGTCGATCATAGTGTTTGGGTTGAAATTTTTCCCGCAATCTACCTCAGGATGGGGCTCAAGGCAAATGCGCTGAGCAAATAAGTTCCTAAGAATCGGCGCTCCGCGGTCTAAAAACGAGTCCAGCAGGAATATAAAACGGCCTGTTATTTTTTCATTGGCTCAACTTTTTGGTTTAGCGAAGTAAAACGCTATAAGTCTGTTTGGATCTGGCGTTTAAAAATAGAAATATTTTTTTAAAATTGCATTTTTTTCTTGACATACTATACGTTGTATCGTTATAATTTTTTCACCTACAAAATGTGGGAGGGTTTTAAGCAAGAAAATCTCTTCGCCTGAGGTTACAGATTGTTTTTCTCGCGCACAAACCCGCCCCGGGAATCCTATAAGGAGGTGCCTATGGCAGCGAAGAAGGCCAAAAAAGCCAAGAAGAAAAAGAAGTAGTGTTTCTAGAGATGTGGAGTGGTGGGGATAATGCATTAAACCCTCCTGATCATCTCAGGCGATAGGGCAGCTGTTCTAGCTGCCTAAAAAACAGGCCCTCCGGTAATGAAGCCAGGAGGGCCTTGTTTTTTTGCGTCGCCGAGTGCACCCGATGAAAACACCATGGAAAAGTGGATTAATAATCTGCTCGTCGATGCTTCCCCTCCGGAGAAACGCAAATTTAAGTCGCCTCTGGTCTTGGTGCATGGTCTGTGGAGCGGCTCCTGGTGCTGGCAACCCTGGTCGACTCATTTTGCCAACCTTGGCTGGGAATGTTGGGCTGTTAACTTACGGGGCCGATTTGGGGAACGCGCTATCGAGACCCTGAGGCAGCTAACCTTCCAGCAGTGCGTTGAGGATCTCAAGCGGGTTATCCGAGAGGCCCCTTTTCCACCGGTTGTGGTGGGCCACAGCTTCGGAGGACTGATCGCGCAGAAGGTCGCCGAGGAAGAAAAGCTGTCGGCTTTGATTTTGCTCTCGAGTCTACTTCCGGGAGTGGATCCCATGGCTTCGACCCGTG
>JACPSF010000271.1 GCA_016193385.1 Deltaproteobacteria bacterium | reverse complement strand
CAATCGCGTAGCCTGGCCGCATTATCTCGGCCTGCTCCAACCCCTCAATGGAATGAACCATCTCAATCTGGACATCCAGGGGCAGGCTGGTCGACAACCCGTTTGGATAAATCTCAACGGTGTCGCGTCCCTCAGGCTCAAGAAAGATCTGGTGCCTCTCTTTGTCGGCAAACCGAACAACCTTATCTTCGATTGAAGGGCAATAGCGTGGCCCCCGGCTCTTGATAATCCCCGAATACATCGGAGAGCGGCCCAGGGCGGAGCGAATGATCGCGTGTGTTTGGCTGTTGGTATATGTGATGTAACAAGGTAGCTGTTTCTGCATAATCCTTTCGGTGGCGAAAGAAAACGGCACGGGTGGATCATCGCCGTGCTGAACCTGCAAGCGCGAGTAGCTGATGCTTCGCCCGTCCAGCCTGGGACAGGTGCCGGTCTTGAGCCGACCAATCTTGAATCCCTGCTCTCTGAGCGAATCGCTCAATCCTTGCGCCGCAAAATCGCCAGCCCGCCCAGCAGAGTAGTTCTTATCCCCTACGTGGATCAGCCCTTTAAGGAAGGTGCCTGTGGTAAGAATCACGCGGCGACCGTAGAAAATTTCACCGATTTGGCTTTCCACTCCTTTTACTTCACCATTCTCAACCAGAAGGCGCTCAATGCTAGCCTGGCGGAGGGTCAGATTTGGACAATTTTCCAACGCCCGTTTCATCCGCTGGCGGTAAAATGCCTTGTCGGCCTGGGCGCGCGACGCCCTCACAGCCGGGCCCTTCTTAGTATTGAGCAGACGAAACTGAATGCCGGTCTCATCGATCGCCCGGCCCATCTCGCCACCCAAGGCGTCAATTTCCTTTACCAAATGCCCTTTACCGATGCCTCCGATGGCCGGATTGCACGACATCTGGCCGATATGGTCGAGGTTCAGAGTCAGCATTAAGGTACCGCATCCCATCCGTGCGGTAGCTAAGGCAGCCTCGATACCCGCATGGCCGGCTCCAATTACTATAATGTCATAAATTCTTGTGCCCATGGGTCCACATGTTTCCCGTGAAACAAATAGCAAATTCTATGTCTCAGAATTGTTCATTTACAATTATTTATTCTCACTAATATATTATTTTCCTAAACAAAAGTTGGCAAAAATACGTTCTAAAATATCATCGCTGCTTACCACGCCGATAATCTCTTCAAGCCCCTCTTTGGCCGCTTGCAGGTCGACTGCAACAAGCTCAGGCTGGCGGCCATCCGCCAAGGCGCGGACCGCCGCCACGAGGCTCGCCACCGCCCGCTCCAGGGCTGCTTTGTGGCGCACATTAGTCAGCACGATGGGCGGCTCGGTTCGGGCGTTAACCAAAAGCTCTCTCAGCGCATGCTTTAACCCGTCCAGCCCAATCCCATCCCTGGCCGAGACATGTACTAAACTCTTCTCGGACGCGGTCTCGCTCACCCAATTCAGATCGAGCCTCAAAGGCAGATCCGATTTGTTGATGACGATCAACCCCTTCTTTCCTCTTACGGCATCGAGGATAGATCGATCCTCACGGCTCACGCTTTCCGATCCATCCATGACTGCCAATACCGCTTCTGCTTCGGCGACCCGCTGCAACGACAAATCCACCCCGATCCGCTCCACCTGATCTTCGGTGGCGCGAATGCCAGCCGTATCCCAGAGCACAACCGGAAGACCTCCCAGATTGATGCTCTCCTCGATGACATCCCTCGTCGTGCCCGGAACTGGAGTGACAATCACCCGTGTATCCCCTAAAAGAGCGTTGAAAAGGCTCGACTTCCCCACATTCGGCCGCCCCGCTATGCAAACTCTGGCCCCTTCACGGAAGAGTTTCCCCCATTCGTAGCTGGCAATAATGGCGGCGATCTTTTGTCTCAAGGCTTCAACTTTACCCCGCAGCTCTTCCCTCTGGAGCAGCTCGATCTCCTCCTCAGGAAAATCGATCGCGGCCTCAACCTGCACCAGGATATCGAGCAGCTCTTCGCGTAGCTCGCCCACCCACTTGGAGAGCTCCCCCCGCACCTGCCCAAGGGCGAGACGCATCCCCCCATCCGTGCGCGCGCGGATCAAATCAAGCACAGCTTCCGCCTGCGCAAGATCCAGGCGGCCGTTGAGAAAAGCCCTTTTGGTGAATTCTCCAGGCTCAGCGGGGCGGGCGCCGCGCGCGAGAACGAGCCGCAGAACCTCCCGCACGAGATAGGGGCCACCGTGGCAATGAACCTCAGCCACGTCTTCGCCGGTATAACTCCGCGGCTTGCGCATTAAGGCCAACAAAACCTCGTCCAATACCACTCCGGTTTCTGGGTCGCGAATTGTTCCATGGTGAAGAGTGTGGGAGCGGAGGGTTCTGCCTCGGGACCGCTGATGCGCACAATCGCCACTCCGCCCTCACCCACTGGGGTTGCGATCGCGGCGATAGTATCTTCTTTGTACATGAAAAACCGGCATCATCTTAACAATTTTTGCGGTGAAGGCAACCAGACAGAGTTGACACGAGATGACGCTATGATTAGCGTTAAGGCGTACTTTCGGAACGACTCCATACCAACACAAAAGGAGGGTGGTGCCATGGCCGAAACGATCCAGCGGGTCCAGTATTTCTATACGGAGGTTAGCGACAAGCCAGGGGAGGGCGCGAGGCTGCTCAATATGCTGAAGGAGGAAGGGATCAATGTGCTTGCATTCACCGGCTTTCCCAAAGGCCGGCGCGCGCAGATCGATTTCATCCCGGCGGATCAGGCAGCGTTTAAGGCCGCCGCCAAAAAGGCCAAGCTCAGGCTCGTGGGCCCGAAAAGTGGGTTTCTGATCCAAGGAGACGACCGGGTAGGGGCGATCGCGGAGTTCGTATCCAAACTGGCGGAAGCCAAAATCAATGTGACCGCCGTGAACGCCGTGGCGGCAGGATTCGGACGCTACGGGGCCATCCTCTGGGTCAAGCCGCGCGATGTAAAGAAAGCTGCCCAGGTGCTCGGGGCCTCGGAAGCGGGACAGAGCCAACCCCAGCCCTCTTGACAGAGGCTGCCGGCCCCAAGACTGAGAGCGCATCGAGTTAGCTCGATTAGGTGAGCAGGGCGAGGAGGATTTCGTAAACATCTCTGCGGTATCCTACGTGACAGATTGCCAAGAACGATTCATCCTGATTTGGCCAAAGGGAAACGAGAAAGGGGAAGCACGATGGGAAAGATCGGCCTTTGCTTTGTCAACCCGGCGCCGCAGATCCAGCCTGGATTTGTCACCGCGATGGCCAGGAAATGCGACGACATGGGGCTCGATACTCTGTGGAGCATCGACCGGGTCGCATACGATAACCTGGAGCCGCTCACACTGCTTGCGGCCGCCGCAGCCGTCACCAACAAAATCAGGTTGGGAACTTCGGTCTTACTCCCCGCCGTCAGGCACCCGGCCCTGGTAGCCAAGACGGTCGCCACGCTAGATTTCTTGTCCGGCGGGCGGGTAACCCTGGGGATCGGCTTCGGCAGCCGGCCAAACGATTTTAGCGCTGTCGAGGTGCCCTTCGAAAGTAGAGGAAGCCGCGCCGAAGAAGCAATCAAATTGATCCGCCGTCTTTGGACAGAAGAGAGCGTCACCCACCGTGGCAAATTTTACCAAGTGGAAAACCTCACCATCGGTCCGCGCCCAATCCAATCCCCCCACCCCCCAATCTGGATGGGCGGCTCGGCTGAAAGCGTACTCAGGCGAGTGGGACGGATGGCGCAGGGCTACATCTGCAGCAGCTCGTCGGTCCCCGAATTCGCCAAAATATGGGACAAGATTGAAGGCTCGGCAAAGGCGGCCGGACGCAACGCTGCCGAGATCGAAAAGGCCTGCCTTACCTTCATGGTCATTGACGACAACAAAGCTAAGGCTATTGAGGCCTGTGAAGCCTACCTAAAGCGCTACTACGGAGCCGTGAGAATGGACGTGGAGAAGCACCTTCTCGTGGGCTCGGCTGAGGCCTGTGCTGAGCGCATCCGAGCCACTTTCGCCAACGGACTTCAAACCCTGATCATCGGAATCGCCAAGGCTGACCTCAGGCAGGTAGACCTTTTCGGCGAGAAGGTCCTGCCGCTGGTTAGATCGTAGTCAGAACTGGTGGCTGACGACCACTCTCAAGTTCTCTGATGCACGCTCGGGCGTGATGCCGGCATGCTAGCCTCGGCCGATGAAGGGCATCTTGGTGGCCATCACGGTCATAAACTGCACGTTGGCATCCAGCGGCAGGCCGGCCATGTAGAGCACCGCGCGGGCCACGTGCGCGACGTCCATGCGCGGTTCGACGGCGATTCCGCCGTCCGCCTGCGATATTCCCTGGGCAATCCTCGCCGTAAAATCGGTCGCGGCGTTGCCGATGTCGATCTGGCCGCACGCGATGTCGTACTTCCGCCCGTCCAGCGAGGTCGACTTCGTCAGACCGGTGATAGCGTGCTTGGTCGCTGTATAGGGCGCGGAATTCGGGCGCGGTACATACGCAGAGATCGAGCCGTTGTTGATGATACGCCCGCCGCGTGGGCTCTGGCTCTTCATCAGCTTGAACACTTCCTGCGTGCATAAGAACGCACCGGTCAGGTTGATATCCACCACCGACCTCCACTGCTCGACGCCCAGTTCCTCCAGCGGTACGGCCGGCGCGCTAACGCCGGCGTTGTTGAACAGCAGGTCGAGCCGGCCGAAGACCTCCTTGGTCTTGGCGAAGAGGGCGCGCACCGATGCCGGGTCGCTCATGTCCGTGGGAAGGACCAGAACGCGCGATCGCGGGGAGCCCGATTCTCTTGCCACCTGCTCCAGCAACTCCGCGCGCCGCCCGGCCAGCACCACGCTGTATCCTTCCTTCAGAAGTGCGAGTGCAACCGCCTTGCCGATGCCCGTCCCGGCACCCGTAACTATCGCGATTTTGCTTGCTGTGCTCACGTCTCCGATACTCGCTCTTATCTTACATCCATCCGGTGCTGCCTACGAACAGGTAAGCTGCAAAGCCATGGTCTCTTCCGGCAGCCTATCGCATACGGCTGCTATGGCGAATAAGTGCACAAATCATTCAGGACGTCACCACGAGAATCGTTCCCACTACAGTGCACAGCGCGCCGGCGATCACACGCGACGTCACTGTCTCCAAGTCTTTTAAAAAAATCGCCGACAAGAAAATCGACAACACCGGATTCGTGCCCACCAAGGGCTCGACGATCACCACCTTGCCCAAACTCAAAGCATAGAAGCCCGACAGCACAGCGGCCGTATTCATCATGCCGGCGGCGAAGAACCAGCCGATGCTGCGACGGGACATGGAGAAGACCTGCCGGCCGCGCGTGGTTCGGAGCATGCCCAAGGCGAACAAAAAGCCTATCGTCGACGTTACGGCGGCGGCTACTAAAGGCACGTTGTCCACCATCAAGCCGAATTTTCTGAGGTTGGTGGAAATACCGAAGACGATGGCTCCCAAAAGGGGATAGATGACGTCGCTCTTACGCCAGGGCCCTTTTGCGCCGTGCGCCGTCGAAAGAACAATCACTCCGAGCACGACAAATCCGGTGCCGAGCATGTTCTGCAGGGTCCAAACTTCGCGCAGCACGAACACGGCAAGAATGGACGCAACCACCGGAGAAATGTTGATCACCGGCACGGAGCGGGCCACGCCAATGCGCTCGATTCCGACGAAATTCAGGGTCCGGCCCAGAGCCGGTGCAAAGACGCCAGCGACAATGAAGTAACCGAGCGCGGGGGTCCAAAACTTGGCGAAGGGAACAAAAAACGGCGCGAGAAGCCACATCACGGCCGCCGAGAGCGTGAGGGAGAAAAACGAGCCAGCGAGCGCGTTGGAAGTGACTAGCCCGCGGCGGATCAGAACGTGGGAAACGGCGAAGCACAGCGCGGCCTGCAGGGCAAAATACTCGGCCATTTGCCAGTTTCTCTTCTAACCGAGCTCGTTCGACCGAACCATGAGCGTGAAAAGAGTTTAGCCGTCCGCGTTTCTCAGCACGCAAACCCTTACCCACCGAACTTTCAGTTACCTACGGGCTACTTGTCAATCTATTTTTCGCGTAGAGGGTGAATTACCCGGGCAGGCGGTTGGACAGCGTTGGCGAAAAGGATTTGACTTTAAGTCTCGCTCCCCAGGACTGAAGTACACCGGTTTTTCAATTCGCTCGGCGGATTTCCTCGACCGACGAGGGATTTTCGAGCGCGGAGAGATCCCCCAGCTCGAGCTTCAAATAGGCGGCTCGAACAACGCGGCGCATGACCTTCGCGTTACGAGTTTTTGGAAGGTCTCCTACAAATCTCACCTCTGAGGGCTTAAGTGGCTTTCCCAAATGCTGGGCGACCAGGTTCTTAAGCTCTTCAGCCAGAGCTTCACGTGGCTGGAAACCGGGATTCAACACGCAAAAGCACACAAGAGATTCCCCCTTCACCGCATCGGGTATGCCGATGGCCGCCGCCTCGCAAACCGCAGGATGAGCAATCAAGACGGATTCGACCTCGGCGGGCCCGAGGCGCTTGCCGGCGATTTTAATCGTATCGTCCGAGCGGCCCAGGATATACCATAACCCATCCTGATCGATGGCGGCCCAGTCTCCGTGCACCCAGAGGTCCGGAAAGCGTGCCCAGTAGGTCTGAAGATAGCGCTCTGGATCCTTCCAGAAGCCTCGGGTCATCCCGATCCAGGGCTTCCTCACCACCAACTCACCCACCCGATTGCGCACCGGTTCCCCTTTCTCATTAACCACATCAGCCGCCATCCCCGGAAGGGGCCCGGAAAAAGAGCACGGCTTAAGAGCGGTCAAAACATTCCCCATGACGATCCCGCCAGAAATTTCCGTCCCGCCGGAGTAGTTGATGATGGGAAGGCGCTCACCGCCGACCGTTTTGAAAAGCCATAGCCACGGGTCCCGATTCCAGGGCTCGCCCGTCGAGCCCAGAATGCGCAGGGAGGTGAGATCATGCTTTTTCACCGGCTCGTCGCCGTAGCGCAGCAGAGAGCGCACCAGGGTTGGGGAAACCCCCAGGGTCGTCACGCGTTGACGGCTGACCAAAGACCAGAGGCGATCGGGGCCGGGATAGTCGAGCGCGCCGTCGTAGAATACCATCGTGGCTCCCAGGAGCGTCGTTCCCAGCACCTCCCACGGACCCATCATCCAGCCGAGGTCGGTGACCCAGTAGAGAGTGTCCGACTCTTGTAAGTCGAGGCCATGAGCCATGTCCTGGGCCGCTTTCACGGGAAACCCGCAATGGGTATGCACGGCTCCCTTGGGTTTACCCGTGGTGCCGGAAGTGTAGATGATCATTAAGGGGTCTTCCGCCTCGGTCCTTTCGGTCTCGAAATCGGCGGATTTATTTTGAACCAATTCATGCCACCAGTGATCTCGCCCTTCACTCCAGGGAGCCTCGACTCCCAAGCGATCCACAACGATGACATGCCGGACCGACGCCACTAGGGCCAGCGCCTCATCGGCGATCGTTTTCATCGCAACCTTCTGCCCGCGACGATAGAATCCGTCCGCGGTTATCAAGCCCTTGGCCGAAGCGTCCGCCAGTCGTGTCGCGACCGCAGCCGCGCCGTAACCGGAAAAAAGAGGCAGAACGATAGCGCCGATTTTCACCACGGCAAAAAACGCGATGGCGGTCTCCGGTACCATGGGCAGGAAAATTCCGACGACGTCCCCCTTCTTTAAACCGAGGCTGCGCAGCGCATTGGCCAAGCGGTTGGTTTCCCGGCAAAGCTCCCCGTAGGTGAGGATCCTCGTCGTTCCCTCTTCCCCTTCCCAACGCAGAGCCGCGCGCTTCTCCAGCGGGGTCCCCATCCGCTTATCCAAACAATTATGAGCGATATTCATCCGGCCGCCGACACACCAGCGCGTCCAGGCGATCCCCCGGCTGCTGTCCAAGACGCGCTCGTAAGGTTTGTAGAACTCGATCGCCAGATCCTTCATGACGGCGCTCCAAAACCACTCCAGATCTTCGGTGGATCGCTTCAGCAGCTCGGTAAAACCCGCTATTCCGTGCCGGTCCATGAATCGCTTGAGACGGCTCTTGGACACATATTCTGGGGTCGGTTGCCAGACGAACTCACCGCCAAAGTCAAAGCGCTCCATGGTCAGGTAGGTTAACGCCTCCGCGCCGGGGCTTCAATTCGCAACGCCGCAAGTCTCCAACGCAATCCACGCATAGAGCCGCGCTGCTTGAACCAACTCCTCCGCTTTGATCGCGGAGAGACCTCCCAACACACTGATGCCGGGGCCGTACATGACGCCCGGGATCCCGGCTTCGTGAAAGACGTTAATATCCCGCCACATGCTCGTGTGCTGGGGAAGACAGCGCTCTGGATCCTTGCCGAAGATTGCCCTGTGGGCTGACTGGATTGCACGAAGGAGCGGCTCGTTTCCGCCCTTCGATCCCTGTCCATGAACGCCATCATAGGCGCGCCTGTAGGTATAAAGTGCCAGGTCGAAAGGCACGCCCACCTCCTCGAGAACCCGCCTCAGTTGGCGTCGGACCTCCTCGGGACGCTGCGCCGGCGTGATCCGAACATCGAGATAGATAGCGCAAACCTGCGAGGTCTTGGTGATCTTGTACGGAAGCCCGCCGCGGATGGCGCCGACACTGACCCTGGGCTCGACGATGCCGCCAGGGGACTCATAGCGGTTAGAGACCTCGTACTCCTTTGCCCATTCCTCAAGCCGCTGGATGACCGGAACCATGCGAACGATGGCGTTCGAGCTAAGAGGGGAGTTGCGCGTAACATAAGGCGTATACACAGGAGGCTCCTCGCCAAAGACCAGAATCTTAAAGAAGGCTTTGCCGGCCTCTGTCCACCCCACACGGAAGTCTGTTCCCTCTGCCACAAGCGCAAAGTCCCCCACAAATCCCCGATTGAGGACGAACCTCGCTCCGGCCTCTTTGGCCACATAGACCGGCGCGGCATACTCATCGATCGGCTCGAGTCCGATCTCCCCTACAACCATAGTGAGTAGAATATCCCCGCTGAGCTTCATGCCGCTGCGCCGGATGGTGTCGCAGGCAATCATCCAGGCCGCCATCGCTCCTTTATCGTTGCAGACCCCGTTGCCGTAAAGGTATTCTCCCTCTCGCCAGGCCTTATGGTAGATCGGGTCAGCCGCATGAATAGTACTCCAGATTTCATCCGCCCCCACGGATGTGTCCATATGGCTGTTGAACACCAGCGTGGGTCCGTCCCCGGACCCCTTGAGCCTTCCCACGACGTTGAAGCGCTCGGGCAACAACCCCACCTTCCGGGGCTCAAGGCCTCTCTCGGAAAGCCACTGGAAAATATACTCACCGACCTCCCTCTCTTTTCCGGCAGAGCTATCGATGTTTCCCAGCGAAAGCGCGAGCTCGATCACTTTATCGGCCGAGAGGCCTTCGACAACGCTTCGGATCTCATCGCGGGTCGCCTGTCTCATCTTCTACTCCTTCCTGCGATAAAAATTACCGAAACCTGGGCAGTAGCTCCTCGCCGATTAACCTCAGGCTTTCTTCGTAGCGGTGGTATTGAAGCCGCAGGTCGAACACAAAGTGCTCCACCCCTCTGTGGCGGAACTTCTCGATTTCCGCGGCGCAGTCATCCGGATCCCCCACAACCAGGAGGCCTTCCAGGTCCTCAATGGTCTCAAACTTGCCTGAAGGAGGCTTGATCCAATGGGGTGTCCCTTCCGAACTCCCCGCCAGTGCCCTGACATCGATATCGGCGCGCGCCCGGGCGCGGTCTTTGTCGATCCTCACGATAGGTATATTTCCGAGAACAATCTTTTTATCGGTGAGCTCGCGCAGGTACTTCAGGCGATCGTCGAAGGTGGCCATCGGAACCCGGCCCGGAATCCAGCCGTCACAATATTCGGCCACACGGCGCACAGACGCCCTGGTGCCACCCCCGTAAAAGATCGGAATCGGTTCGACCGGCTTGGGCTCAATCGTGATATCTTCGAAAGAAAATATCTTTCCCCTGTAAGAGGCGTTGTTCTTTTTCCAGATAAGCCGGAGAATCTCCACCGTCTCCCTGAGAATCTCAACCCGGTGCTCGCCGTTAAGCCCGGCCGCTGCCAACTCCGCCGGCGTGCTGCCGAGGCCGACCCCGGCGATGACGCGCCCACCGGCCATGTAGGAAAGGCTTGCCAGATCCTGCGCCAGCTTGAGCGGCCAGCGAACGGGGATGATGACGGCCGTTCCCAGAAGGATCTTTTTGGTCACGGCTGCAATAGCGGCCAAGGTAATGAACGGTTCGACAAACTTTAAGCCGGCTCTCTCCATCCCATGGGGATGCCAGAGGAGATGGTCTCTGACCCAGACCGAGTCAAATCCCAGCTCTTCACACATTCTAGAGCCGTCGATGAGCCGGGACGGCGAGGCCTCCTTGCCGAAGTGGGGGAGCAAAACTCCGAACTGAATTCTTGCCATACCAAGCACTCTCCTCGCGTCCCGGCTTACCCGAGGGTCACCGGCCCTCTCTGGGCGATGCCCGGGATAAATTTTCCATGACCGCCCTTCCCAACGACTTCACCATTTTCGGCCACGATCGTTCCTCGAACCATCGTCAGCACCGGCATTCCCCTGACCTTCCATCCGGCGTAGGGACTCCACTGGACCTTGGTGTAAAGTCCTTCGTTGCTGAGGATTCTCTCGCGCTCGAAATCGACGACGACGAGATCGGCATCTGACCCCGGAAGCAGTACCCCCTTGCGGGGAAACAGACCGAGGATCCGCGCGGGATTTTCCGAAAGACAGCGGACAAGATTCGCCAGGGTGATTTTTCCCTCATGCACGTCATTCAGAAAAATCGAGAGATAATGGTCGTACTGGGGATTCCCCATCGCCGCCCCCCAGGCGTCGGTGCGCTGCTTCTCTACCTCCTCTTTGGTATGGGGTGCGTGATCGGAACCGACGGAGTCGACGGTCCCGTCACGGAAAGAGCGCCAGATCTCCGCCATCCGCTCCGGATCCTCGGTCACGAAACCAGCCGGGCAGACTTGGGGCCCCTTTTCGTCGAGGTCCTTCTTTCCCAAGTGAAAGTACTTGGGATCGATCTCCACGGTCACGACCTGCCCCATTTTCTTCGCCTGGCGAAGGAGCCGGAGACTTCGCGCGGAGTGGGTATGAACGACATGAAGCCGGACCCCGGACTCCCGTTGTAACGAAAGCAAGCTGGCAATGGCGCTCCCCCAGACAACTTCGCTGGTATAGAGTTCTGCAAACGTCACGTGGTTCCGAGGTTTGCCCCGAGCGAATGCCTCTTCGGAAAAGAAATCAAAGAGGGACTGGTTGAACGGATGGACCACGCACGGCAGCCCGGTTTTTGCAATCTCCCGAAACCGCCGCAGGAGCTGCCCGTCGTCGTTCAAGGCGAGCCTCGGATCGTGGGGGTAGGCGCCCGAGACCTGAAAGATCTTGAAACCGGTAACCCCTGCGGCGGCCAGTTTGGGGATCTCTTTCAGATCGACACCCGAGGCGAAGTGACCGAAATCCACAAGCGATGCCTTTTCAGCGCGCGCCCTCTTTTCCTCACAGGGCTCCTTGGTGGTTGTTGGAGGCTCGACGTTCGGCATATCGATCCAGGTGGTCACGCCGCCCGCCGCCGCGGCCTGGGATATCGTAGTGAAATCCTCTTTCTGGGTATAACCAGGGTCGCGGGCGTGCGCGTGCAGATCGATGACCCCCGGAAGGATCATTTTGCCCGCAACACTAATAACTCGCCTGGCACTGGGCCCTTCCCCCCTCCGGCAAAGAAGGGCAATTTTTTCTCCTGCCAAGTAGAGATCGAGGTCCAGCAACTGCCCCCAGAGGTAGACACGCCCTTCCCGAAAACAGACGTCGTAGTCTGCCATACGGCTCCCTTCTCTCTTGTTCCGGCTATCCGCCTCCAGGAAAGCTACTTCTTTTCTTCGCCGTCGACGATATGGAAATCTTGCCCTGCTGGCGCGTAGATTTCGATCACCCGCGCCACGGTATCCCCACAGTTCCCGGCGGCGTGCCGGACTCCGGGAGGGATAAAAGCCACCTCCCCAGGTCCCAGGCGGTATTTCTTGCCCTCGACAATGGCCTCTAGGTGCCCTTCCAGCACGATATAGATGTTTTCCGCTTTGGCGTGATAGTGAGTGGGTCCGGGGCCGGAGTCGATGTTGATGAGATTGATATGGACGTCGACATTCCTGGCCCCGTCCTCCTCGTCGACGAGCCTCAAAGTCTTACCCCGGTTCCAACGCATGATCTTGACCGGAGCATCCTCAATACGCATCACCTTAACTGGCATGTTTCACCCCCTAGCAGATTTTAATAGACCAAAACTACTCTGAACAAGCAACTCTTTTGCGCCCTGATACCTTCATCCTACTACCTCGCCCTTGACGAAGGCGCGAGCGCTTACGATCAACAGGACCGAGACCATGGAAATCAGCACGCCAACCCCCGCCATCGCTCCAAAGGATCCTTCCTGGTAGTAGAAGTAAAGAAGGGGCCCGAGCGGCTCCGCACCGGGGCTGTACAAAAAGATTGACATGCTAAACTCCCGAATGAAAAAGGTTGCTAAGACGACCCAACCCGCGAGCATCCCGCGGCTCACGAGAGGAACCAATACTCGCCGAATGGTCGCGAAGAATCCCGCCCCGCATGCCGCAGAGGCCTCCTCTAGGTCCGTGTGGATCTGGACCATGGTGCCGCTGACGGACCGAAGGCCATAGGGAAGGTACCTTGTGATGTAGGCGACCATGAGAATCCATACCGTCGCATAAATCGGAACGGGAAAATTAATATACGCCCACAGAATCCCGATCGCGAGGGCCGCTCCCGGGAAAGCCCAGGGGATGAACGCCAAGCTCTCCAGCAGACCCCGGCCTCGGATCCTCGTCTTGACTGTGAGATAGGAAATGACGGTCGCAAAGAGAATGCAAACCGTGGCCCCGACTACCGCCAAGAAAAGGCTATTTTGGAACGCGCGGTAAATCCTGTCATCCTGAAGCATACTGACATAATGCCTGACGGTCAGGCTCCGTAGAATATGCCACTTCGGCGTCTGGTAGTAAGGCATGATCGAGACAAGACCGAGAGTGAACAAGGGAAGGATGACCATCATGATAAGAATGAGAAGGGCGGCGAGAGATGCCGGGTACCTCCAGCCCCGCAGATCTATCAGATGGGGTCTGAACCCCTTGCCGGTCACCGTTGCATACCTTTCCACTTGGGACGTAAGCCGGCGGTAGAGATAGACGAAAAATAAGGTCAGGGTAAGCAGGCCAACCCCATAAGTGGCCGCAAGATTATGGTTGGCCGGGAAAGACCCAATCGCCTCGCGGAAAATTTTCGTCGTGAAAACTTCGATCCGCGCTGGTAGGGCGATGATCGCGGGGGTGTCAAAGGTCTCCGCGGCCCTGACAAAATTCAGGGAAGCAGCTGCCAAAATGGCAGGTCGAATCAAAGGGAAAGTTATCCGCAAGGCCACCCCCACCTCGCTCGATCCGAGCGTCTTGGCGGACTCTTCAAGCGCTGGGTCCATCCCCCGCAACGCAGCAGCAATTATCAGGAACGCAAGCGGGGTTAGCACAAGGGCCTCAACAAAGATCAACCCGGAAATTCCGTAAACATTGAACGGCGCAATCCCAAAATTGGCCCGAGCAACCTCATTCAAGATGCCATTAGACGGGTTGAGCAGTAAGACCCAGGAGATGGCGGTCAGCAGGGAAGGCATAACGTTGGGCACGATAGCGGTCAGCTCTAACAATCCCCGGAAGGGGGCATTGGTACGCACCGTAATCCAGGCGAGCACAAGAGCCAGAACCACTGACAGCCCAGAGGCGCCCGCGGCAAATAACAGCGTGTTCGCGACGAGCTGGTAGGTCTCCGGGTCGCTGTAGACGCGGATGTAATTCGCGGGGGTAAAACTGCCTGGCACGCCGACCGGCTAAGTTGGATAAAGACTAAGAAAAGCCAGGACTAGCCCGCTTACCGCGAAGAACAGATAAACGGGCTGTCCGAGAAATTCTGCAACACCTCTCACTGGAAAAAGATCTTGCGGTACTCCTGCGTTTTCTGCGCGAACCCTTTTTCATCGAGCTCGTCAAACTCCACAAACCTGATCTTATCCGCATCTTTAAGAGCGGGGTAAACACCCTTGCGCGTCACGGTCTCACCCACGTCGGCGAGGACTCTCATGGCCGGTTCGGAAAGAAAATAATCAATAAACACCTGAGCCGCGTTGGGATGGGGAGGCTTGGAGCTTATGCCGACATACTGGCCGTCGCCCAGCATTTTGTCGACTTTGACGTAGTCAAGCTTCGCCCCCTCTTTGCCATAGAGGACGATGTACTTGGTGAACGTGAAGCCAATGGGCACTTCTCCCGTGAGGATTTTCTGCGCGGCCGGGGTAATGGAGTCGACCAGAACGGGCTTCTGTGCCCCCAAGCCTCTGATGAACCGGTCCGCCTTTTCCTTTCCCATGATCTTATGAAAACTCGCCAGCCATTGAGTCGTTGTGGTATGCCGGGTTGGATCTGCCATCACAAATTTGCCTTTCCACTTGGGGTTGAGGATGTCTTCATACGATTTTGGCGCTTGCTCATCTTTGATATACGCCTCATTGTACAAGATACCGATGATGACGTACCGATAAGCCGGCCCCGCGTCAGGATCGATGACCTCGGCCGGGAAAAACTTGAGGGCCGGAGAGCTATAGGTCCCGATCATGCCCTCCCTCTTCATGATCTTCAGCAGCGGGCGGTGGTTGAGGGTCACATCGAATAGCTGCTTTCCGGCACGGAACTCAGTCATGATACGGTCCGTCACCTTGGTGGAGGAACTTTGCCAGTATTCTATATCGACGCCGTATTTCTCTTTGAACCCTTTCTTGATGATGTTCATCGTGCTGCTCTCAAGCGAGCCATAGATGACCACCTTGCCTTCCGTTTTCGCGCCGCTTACATCAGCGGGCGCCTCCAAAGGGGCGAGCAAGGTGCCAAAGAGAAAAATTAAGCCACCCAAAAACCATCTTTTCACGAATATCGCCCTCCTTTAACCCCAGGCTACCAACTCGAAAAAGACCTCCAGACCTATAGCCGATGGATGGACTGCCGTCAAGGTGCATAGAGCCGATCTCCAAGGCGTCCTCAGTTCGAAAGTCCACCCCGTCCTTCAAGAAGTTACGACCAGCATCGTCCCGACCACGGTGCACAGGGCGCCGACTATAACCCGAAAGGTCACGACTTCCAGATCTTTTAAAAAAATAGCCGACAGAAGAATCGCGAGGACGGGATTCGTGGCGGAGAGGGGCTCCACGATCACCACCCTGCCGAAGCTCAGGCCATAGAAAGCCGAGAGCATGGCGGAGGTATTGCACAACCCCGCCGCGAAGAACCAGGCGCTGCCGCGGCGCGAGAGCCGCAGCGCGCGCCAACCTCCCTGCATCTGAAGCATCGCCATGGCGAACAGAAGCCCTGCAGTCGAGGTGACCGTCGCTGCCACGAGCGGCACGTTCTGTACCAACAAGCCGAGCTTGCGCAGAACAGCCGAGATGCCAAAGGATAAGGCCCCGGCAAGCGGGTAAACGAGATCGATCTTGCGCCACTGCTTCAGGCCGCTGTGGGTGCGGGAGAGGACCACCACGCCGAGAACGACCAAAGTGGTGCCGAAGAAGTTCTGCAGGGTCCAAATCTCCCCCAGGACGAGCACCGCCAGGATCGAGGAAAACATCGGGGAGGAATTCGCTATAGGCACAGAGCGCCCTACACCGACCCGCTCGATCCCCTTATAAGAAAAAATCCGTCCCAGGGCGGGCGCAAAGATACCAGCGGCGATGAAGTACCCGGCGGCGGGCGTCCAAAAAAGCGACAGAGGGACGAACAACGGACTCAGCGCCACCAGAGTGACCGCCGTCATGACCAGCGAGATGAAGGATCCGGTGAAGGCATCCGAGGTAACCAGCCCGCGGCGGATAAAGATGTGGGAGATAGCGAAGAAGAAAGCGGCCTGGAGAGCAAAGTACTCAGCCATGTCCCGCTTTCTTAGGATCAGCCGGACTTGCTCGAGGGGAACATCAGGGATTTGACCGTCACTGGGATAACCTCGGTGATCCCCATCGGGACCCCGATGTCGATATAGTCGAGGTCTCCGACCTCGATTCCGTCCACCGCAATCACCTCCCGCTCGAGCCCCATCTCCTCTTTGAGGATCCCGCCCAGGGATTTGGCCACGTCGAGGTCCATGGTGAGATAGAGCGGGGCTTTAGCGTCATGGGAATTTCGCAATAACGCCGCGATCCCCTCGGCCACCCTTCTGACAGAAGCGTAATCGGGCTGGCTATTCAGAGATAGAGCTAAGGCAAGGCCCGAAGTGAAACGGGAAAGGTCAAATTTGGCCAGCGCATCTCTGAGAGCCCCCTCTACGGAATCGTTCTGGCGGAGCGTCGCGCGCACGACCTTAAGCCCGAAGACCGGCAGCACCCCAAGATTGGAAATATAGCTCGTGTTGCCGCTTGCCTGGATGGTATATTCCCCAGCGCCAATCACCGTTGCTCGGATCCCTTCTGCGGGCTCGCGCAGGAGGTTTTTCTTGGGCAGCTTTCGCACCTTTTCCCTCACGCATTTGCCCAACAGCGGGCCGACGTCGCCGTAGGCCGTCCGATCACGATCATAGATGTGCTCCGAGACCCCGCCCGAAAAGACGATGCAGTCGATCTGGTCGAGCCCGCGGTAGCCATGAAACGGCTCGGTAATCATCAAACGGCGACCCAGAGATGATAACGGAACGCCCTCGATGAGGTCGAAGAGAAGCTTGGCCATCAAAGCCGCGAACTCCTCTTTTTGTTTTTTGCCAAACTTCTTTCCGAGCTCTACGCTATAACCCAGTTCGCTCATGAGCACCCTGCCCGGCTCTTCCACCCTCGTCACCACATCTTCGTCGTCGAAGGCGATGAGCCGGGCGCCGATATTCATCGTAGCCGTCTGGGTCACGACCCCGTCCTGGATCAACGAGAGCTTGGTGGTTCCGCCGCCCATATCGACGTTCAAGACGCATGTCTTCTCCCTGCGGGAGATCTCCACCGCGCCGGAGCCGTAAGCGGCAAGGAGCGCTTCGTGATTGGGCCCCGCGGAGGCGCAGATAAATTTGCCCGAGTCCTTGGCAAAGAACTCGACGATGGGCCTGGCGTTTTCCTTTTTCAGCGCCTCGCCCGTAATCACCACCGCCCCGGTATCGATGTCCTCAGAGGTAAAACCGGCCGCCCGGTAGGCCTCGTGGATAAAATCCTTGACTCTATTTGTATCGATCAGGGTCCCCGAGATATAGGGCGTCAACATGATCGGAGAGCGGTAAAGAACTTCCCGCTCGGTAACTTTGAACCGGCCCGACAGCGATGCCCCCTCTCTCCTGAGAGTGAGGTGCGAGAAGACCAGATGGGAGGTCGACGAGCCGATGTCGATACCCACGCTTCTGAGCGAGAACATCTCCAGGCCTTCGACATCCTCCACGATATCGGTCGGCCTGAGCTCCAGGGGTTCACCGTGCTCGTGGTCGTTATCGCCGTGCATCTCTTTGCCTCACTCCTTGCCCATGCCCTTGGACCACTCGTAGTCTCTGTCGGTATAGGCCTGATCCGGCATCAGGGATTTGAGGCTCCTCTTGGCCAACTCCGCTTCGAATTTTTGCCTGATCCACCGATCTTCGTCCGGATACTCAATCTGGTCCTTGGCGCGGTCCTCGATCTTTTCGGCATGGCCGTGGAACTGCATGGGAGGATGCAGCGCAAGATAGCGGGCCGGCTGACCCCCGGCGTTGAAGTGCTGGTGGAACCAGCGGTTGGGAGGGACGAAGACGCTGCACTCGTGCCAGGGGACGACGATTTTTTCCTTTCCCTCTTCCCACATGACCGAATACCCTTCGCCCGCCGGGATCACGATGACCCGGCCGGGACCGTGCCGGTGCGCCTTCTTGTAGGTCTGAGCGGCAAAGACGGACATGTGCGCCGACAGCTCCGAGTCCGGGAACTGGATGAAAACGCTCTTACCGCCGGCGCCCCTTTTCCGGTTGGCATCGAGTTTGTCCCAGGCCCGCATGTCGGGGAAAAAATTGCCGTACCAGAACGCGCGCAGCCCCAAAAGCTCATCCCCACCCTGACCCTGGATCAACTTGGCCTCGGAATAGAATTCCCCGTTCGCGCCGGACACAAGATCGGGGGTTTCATAGGGATTGTGGAAGAAAAAGGACGGATCCTGGATCGCCGACATGGCGAGCGGGAGGTAGCTATAATGGAGCAGCCGGACGGGCTTGTCCCCCTGCATGTTGCTTAACTGATGGTAGTGGTTGTGCGGGAGCAGAAACAGGCTGTGGCTCTGCCATTCGAAGGTTTTCTTGGGGCCGCCCTCTCTGAGCCACACGGTGGTGAGGCCCCGGCCCTCCGCCACATACACGAGCTCATCGAGGGCGAACTTTAGCGGCGGCAGCGTCTTGCCCGGCGCGATTTCGGTCACACGCGCGGAGCTCACCCCCTCCTGCCCCATCAGCTGAAAAAAGGCGGCCTTGCACTGCCGCTCCTCCCACCAGCCCAGCTCCAAAGTCCGCAAATCCCCGATGTAATATCCTTTATGGATGGGGATGCCGATCGATTCCATCCATAGATCGTAACTGAAAGTCTTGCTCCACATCGCCCGGATCGGTTTAGCTGCTTGGGCCATCATCGCTCCTCCTTTATGAATCTATCGATTCGCCCGCTTGCCCGCCACCTCAAGCCTTACCACGGCGCGCCGCAGGGCGGCCTCGGCCGCCGGGAACTCCTCGTGCTCCGGCCCGAGCTCGGCCATCTTGCTCTCCGCCTTTTCCCTGGCGCTGCGGGCCCGCTCGAGATCGATCTCCTCGGCATACTCCGCGGTATCGGCGAGAACGGTCATGATGTTATCCAACACTTCCGCATACCCGCCGCTGACGGCAAGACGGTAGCTCCGGCTTCCCTGCTTGTAGCTCATCTCACCGGCCTCGAGCAGAGTCAAGAAAGAGATGTGATTGGGCAAGACGCCGAACTGGCCCAAGGCGCCAGGCGCCGCGACCTCGTCCACCTCCTCGTCAAGGAGCAGGCGGCTAGGAGTCACTAATCTGAGTCCAATCTTATCCGCCATCGCAGTAATAATTTGCAATTTTTAATTTTGAATTCTTAATTGAATTCAACATTCATAATTCGCAATTCAAAATTTTGTTAGGCTGCGGCCAATCGCTTGGCCTTTTCCAGCGCCTGCTCGATGGTCCCTACCATATAAAAGGCCTGCTCCGGAATCTCATCGTGCTTGCCCTCGACGATCTCTTTAAATCCTTTGTTGGTATCCTTGAGCTCTACATAGACACCCGGAGCGCCGGTGAAGGCCTCGGCCACATGGAAGGGCTGCGACAGGAAGCGCTGGATCTTACGTGCCCGCGCCACCGTCAACTTATCGTCTTCCGAAAGCTCATCCATCCCCAGGATCGCGATGATGTCCTGCAGGTCTTTATAGCGCTGAAGAATCATCTGCACCTGGCGCGCCACCTGATAGTGCTCCTCGCCCACCACCCGTGGATCCAGAATCCGGGAGGTCGAGTCCAGGGGATCGACCGCCGGGTAGATGCCGAGCTCGGCGATTTGGCGCGAGAGTACTGTTGTGGCGTCAAGATGAGCAAAGGTGGTAGCGGGAGCGGGGTCCGTCAGGTCATCGGCCGGAACGTAAATCGCCTGGACCGAAGTAATCGAGCCCTTACGAGTCGACGTGATCCTCTCTTGCAGCTCGCCCAAGTCGGTAGAGAGGGTCGGCTGATAGCCCACGGCTGAAGGCATGCGCCCCAGAAGCGTTGAGACCTCTGAGTTGGCCTGGGTGAAACGAAAGATGTTGTCGATAAAAAGGAGGACGTCCTTTCCCTCCTCGTCGCGGAAATATTCCGCCAGGGTTAGGGCAGAGAGACCGACGCGCGCCCGAGCTCCTGGTGGCTCGTTCATCTGGCCGTAGACCAAGGCCGCCTTGCTGATGACGCCTGATTCCTTCATCTCCAGGTAGAGGTCGTTGCCCTCGCGCGTCCTCTCGCCCACGCCCCCGAAGACCGAGTAGCCGCCGTGCTTCATCGCCACGTTGTGGATGAGCTCCATCAGGATAACGGTCTTACCCACGCCGGCGCCCCCGAAAAGTCCGATCTTTCCGCCTCTGGCGTAGGGGGCGAGGAGATCCACGACCTTGATTCCCGTCTCAAAGGCCTGGACCTTGGTCTCCTGATCGACAAAGTCCGGCGTGGGACGATGGATTGGAAGGCGTTTCTTGGCATTGATAGGCGGACCTTCATCCACTGGCTCGCCGATGACGTTGAGGACCCGGCCCAGGGTCTCGGGGCCCACGGGAACGGTAATCCCTTCTCCGGTATCCATGACCTCCATTCCCCGGACCAGCCCCTCGGCGCTATCCATAGCGATGCAGCGGACCGTGTTCTCACCCAAATGCTGCGCCACCTCGACCACGAGATTCCACTTCTGGTCGCTGATGGCAGGATTGGTAATCTTGAGGGCGTTGTAGATGGGCGGTAGCGAGCTATCAGCAAACTCCACATCCACTACCGCCCCCAAAACTTGGGTGATCTTTCCCAAACCCATAATTTCATAACCTCCGTTCGATTCCTTACTTCAACGCCTCGGCGGTGGAGACTATCTCCATGAGTTCCCTCGTGATCGAGGCCTGGCGGGCGCGGTTCATCTGTAAAGTGAGGCTGCTGATCATCTCCGCCGCGTTCGTCGTGGCCGAATCCAGGGAAGCTCCTCCCTCTGCTCCGCTGCGGTTGCCGCCGGGACGAGCTTTTCCACCGTCGGGACCTGCGAAAGGGCCGAGCGAAAGCGGCTGTATAGGATACAGGCGCCATCGGTTTCGCCCCGGACAAAACGTCCGATCATTTGCCCGGCGATCTCCGCGGCCAGCTCCCCCGTCGACCTGCTCCAGGCGTTGGGATAGCGCGCGATCATGTCGACCCTGCGCCGGCGAAAGTAGTCCACGCCCTTGCGCCCCACCACGGCCAGCTGGATCTCTTTTTCCCGACCATGGACGCGCAAAAACCCCTCGGCCGCTCGAATCAGGTTGGCATTATAGCCGCCGCACAATCCCCGGTCTGCCGTCAACAGCCACAGATCCACGCGCTTCTCTTCCCGCTGCATGAGTAGCGGGTGCGCCTCTTGGGCTACGCGGGCCGAGAGGTTCTTGAGCAGCGCGGCGACCTTCTCGGCGTACGGTCGGGCCTGCACCACCGCCTCCTGGGCGCGCCGCAGTTTGGCGGCCGAGACCATCTTC
>JACPSF010000270.1 GCA_016193385.1 Deltaproteobacteria bacterium | reverse complement strand
GTTTTTTACCATCCCCTCTAGGGTGAGTCAACGTTTGATCCAGCTGCCTACGTGTGGCGGTCTTCTCTCCATCCCTGGCAACTCCCGATGTCCTATGCTACCTAAAGGTGCGTGAGAATCCGGACGCCTGCAAAGGTCAATCTCTACCTGCGGGTTTTGGGTCAAAGGGAAGACGGCTATCATTTGCTCGACACGGTGATGGTTCCTGTAAGCCTCTACGATGAGCTGGAGATCAGAAGGCCCCGCTCAAAGCAGGTAGGTCAGGGACGCCTGAAGGTGTTCTGCGACCATCCCATGGTCCCCTCCGGAAGGCGTAACCTCGCCTATCAGGCCGCCTCGCTCCTGCTCCGCAAAAAGAGGGTTGAGGGTCCCGTTCACATTCGCATCCGCAAGCGGATTCCCGTCGGGGCGGGCTTGGGCGGGGGGAGCAGCGATGCCGCGGCCACGCTGCTAGGCCTCAATCGACTCTTTCGCCTCAGGTGCACGCGAACCGAACTTTCTGCTCTGGCCGCATCGCTGGGCGCCGATGTGCCTTTTTTTATCTATCGGCGTCCGGCAAGGGCGCAGGGAATAGGGGAACGACTGCGACCGCGGGCTTCGATCCCGCGGCTCTGGATAGTGATTCTTTATCCCGGGTTTCCGGTCTCGACCCGCTGGGTATATCAGAACCTTCCTTTGAAGTTGACAAAAAGTATTGAAAATACTAGCATTAGCGCTTCCTGGAAGAGCCCTAAGGAGCTGGCGCATTTTCTGGTCAACGACCTAGAAAAAGTGGCCATTTGCCGCTATCCCCAGATCGGTTTTTTGAAACAGAGATTGATTGAAGAGGGGGCGGTCGGGGCTCTCATGACGGGGAGCGGCTCGTCGGTCTTTGGAATTTTTTCAACGGGGCAAAACGCCAGAAGCGCGTTGCGCCATCTCCGAACGGAGAAGGGCGCCGAAGCGTTTCTGGTGCATACTTTGAGCTGAGCGAAGAGCCCAGCCAGAAGTCCACCGGGCCGAGCGGCGGGCCTGGTCAAAGGAGGTCCCTATGGAAGTCACCGAGGTTAGGGTCTATCCTGTGGATGAAGAGAAGCTCCGGGCTTACGTGACAATAACATTTGATCATTGCTTCGTAGTGAGGGACCTCAAAATCATCAAGGGTACGAACGGGCTCTTTGTCTCAATGCCGAGCAAGAAGCGGAAGGATGGCACTTATAAGGATATCGCCCATCCCATCAACAATGAGACCCGCAGGATGATCGAGGGAAAAATCATCGCGGAGTATGAGAAGACTCTTGCTGAGGGAGGAGGGCGCAGGGCTTTGGGGGGGCAATAGGGATTTGTCCTGGGGGTCGCGCGAACTTCTTTCGGTGGAAGTTCGCCTGTTTGCCAGAGCACAGGCAGAGGGTTGGGCGGTCGCCAAGCGGTAAGGCCCCGGACTTTGGATCCGGTATCGAAGGTTCGAATCCTTCCCGCCCAGCCAATTTCATTGTCCCGATCGTTCCGATCAGCCGCCAAGCTTCCGCGCCATGAGCCAGCCCGTCGGGGCTGTTTTTTTATCGAGTCAGGTAGATATGAGTGAAATGGGGGAGATGAAGATTTTTGCTGGGAATTCGAATATTCCCCTGGCTCAGGAGATCGCTCAGTTTCTCAGTGCTCCCCTGGGAAAGGCGGTCGTGGAAACGTTTAGCGACGGGGAAACCAGGGTCGAGATCAAGGAGAACGTCCGCGGCGGCGATGTGTTTGTCATTCAGTCGACTTGTGCTCCTGGGAACGACAACCTCATGGAGCTACTCTTCATGTTGGATGCTTTTAAGCGGGCATCGGCGAAGCGGATCACGGCGGTCATCCCTTACTACGGCTATGCCCGTCAGGATCGAAAAGTGGTTCCGCGTGTTCCGATCAGCGCGAAGTTGGTGGCGGACTTGATCACGACGGCGGGAGCTTCACGCATTCTCACGCTCGATCTCCACTCCGGCCAGATCCAGGGTTTTTTCAACGTTCCCGTCGACAACCTCTACGCCACGCCAGTGCTGCTGGAATACCTCAAACGGCAGCTCAACCGGCATGAGGTTACGATCGTTTCTCCCGACGCTGGCGGCGTGGAGCGCGCCAGAGACTTCGCCACCAGGCTCAACACGTCTCTGGCCATCATCGATAAGCGGAGGGTCGGGCCCAACGTCGTCGCGGAGATGAACATCATCGGCCAGGTTAAAGGCCAGGTGGCCGTGCTCTTGGATGATATGGTCGATACCGCGGGGACCCTAACAATGGCGGCTGAGGCTTTGCGGACGGCGGGGGCCAGGAAAATCCTGGGGTGCTGCACGCATCCGGTCCTCTCGGGTGGGGCGGTCCAAAAGATTCAAGCGTCCCCGCTGGAGGAGTTGATTGTGACCAACTCCGTACCGCTCAAGTCTGAGGCCGAGAGATGCGGAAAAATCAAGGTCCTTTCGGTAGCCCATCTGATCGGAGAGGCGATCCGTCGCACGCACCAGGAACAATCCATCAGCTCCCTTTTTGTCTGAAGTCTTTATTAACGATCCTGAGGAGGTGAGATTCGTTGGAAACGATTGAGATTCATATGGAGCCACGCGAGGCGGGGGGAAAGCAAAAAGCCAAGAGACTGCGCCGCGAAGGCAAGCTTCCGGCCATTTTTTACGGCCCGAAGGCCCAGACGATCCCCCTGGAGATCGACACGAAAGAGTTTGCGACCCGCGTCGGCGGCCTCGAGGGCTCGCACCTGATCCGCGTCAAATCCGCGTCGCCGCTTTTGGCAGATAAGGTTGCCCTGCTGAAGGAGATGCAATTTCACCCGGTGACGGGAGGAGTCTTGCACGCCGATTTTTATGAGGTCGACCTCACCGAGAAAATCCAGGTGAAGATTCCGCTCCATTTTGTTGGTAAGGCGGAAGGCGTCGTGCGCGGCGGGATTCTGCAGCCGATCTTGCGCGAGATCGAGGTGGAATGCTTGCCTATGGATATTCCCGAGTATATCAACGTCGAGGTTTCCACTTTGGATATCGGAGATTCTCTCCATATCACGGACCTGTCGGTTCCGGAGGGCGTGGTGCCGATTTATGAAACCAATTTCACGTTGGTGACAGTCGTGCCGCCGAGCATAGAGGAGGCTCCGGTGGTGGAGGCTCCCGTGGCTGCGGTCGAGGGCGTGGAGGCGGTTGCGGCCCCGCCTGGAGAGAAGGAAGCGGAAGGCGAAGAGGAGAAGGGAAAAGAGGAGAAAAGGGAGGAGAAGAAAGGTTCGAGGTCTTAGCTTCCAGCCGCGCTCCGTTCTTCTAGGAACCTTATGTGAAGCTGGTCTTGGGTCTGGGCAATCCGGGTAGGCAGTACGAGCGGACCAGACACAATTTGGGTTTTATGGTCGTGGACCGGGTTGCTGCCGCGAAGAAGGTCGCGATCACGAAAAAGAAGTACCGGTCTCTGCTTGGGGACTGGCAGGCGGCTGAGGAAAAGGTCCTTTTGGTGAAGCCGCAGACCTTCATGAACCGGAGCGGGGAAGCCGTGCGGGATCTGCTACGTTACCTCCCGGTAGGAGTGAAGGATCTGGTAGTCATCCATGACGATTTGGACT
Source organism: Deltaproteobacteria bacterium (assembly GCA_016193385.1). Next base: position 21,656 of record JACPSF010000270.1, on the reverse strand, counting down.
TGCCTTTTGGTCGGATCAGGATCCGCGCCCGCGGCGGCGCCGCGGGGCATCGGGGATTGCTCTCTGTCCTCGAGGCCTTAGGGGAGGAGGGATTCTTCCGAGTCCGCGTGGGAATCGGGCGGCCACCACCGGGTGTCGATCCGATAGACTTCGTTTTACAGGGTTTTTCTCGGGAGGAAGCGGCGAAGTTGGAGCCTGTGGTCTCCAGGGCCGCGGATGCCGTCGAATGCCTCCTTGAAAAGGGTTCTCAGCGGGCGATGGAGATATTTAATCGCGCAGAGTAAGGGGGTTTGAAAAAGATCTTATGGATGGAGTGGTAACCTGGATTCCCTTGTTTGGTGTGGCTGGATTGTTGATCGCATATTTTATTTATCGCAGCATACGCCAGGTACCCGTGGGCAGCGCAAAGATGGAGGCCGTGGCGGGCTCCATCTACGAAGGTGCAATGGCCTTCTTGAAGCGGGAATATCAAATTCTTTTGATTTTTGTCGTCGTTGTGGCACTTCTCCTGGCCTGGCAACTTGGAATACAGACCTCCCTGGCCTTTTTGACCGGCGCGATCTTTTCCGGTCTGGCTGGCTTTTGGGGGATGAAAGCGGCGACGCAGGCCAACGTAAGGACGACCGAGGCCGCCAAAGAGAAGGGTCAAGGGGCCGCCTTGCTTACTGCGTTCAGTGGCGGATCGGTGATGGGTCTCTGCGTTGCCAGCCTGGGTCTTCTCGGGGTGGGAGTTTTTTATCTGCTTTATGGCGATCCTCAGACAGCGCCGTACATCAACGGTTTCGCCATGGGTGCCAGTTCCATCGCCCTCTTCGCTCGCGTGGGCGGCGGGATTTATACCAAGGCGGCCGATGTGGGTTCAGACTTGGTCGGTAAGGTGGAAGCGGGAATACCCGAGGATGATCCCCGCAACCCAGGCGTCATCGCAGATAACGTCGGCGACAACGTTGGCGACGTGGCCGGGATGGGAGCGGACCTCTTTGAATCTTACGTGGGCTCCATGATTGCAGTCATAGCCATCGCCGCGACGCAGACGCAGGACGAGATGGCCCTTCTCTTTGCGTCGCGGGAGATGATCTCCAAGGCTGCTCTCATGTCGTTTCCTTTGCTGCTTGCCCTCGTGGGCCTCGTCGCCTCTATTCTTGGAATTTTTTCCATCCGGCTGCTCAAAAATATAGATCCCCAGTCCGCCTTGAGGTTTTCAACGATCATTACGACCGTATTATTCCTGCTCGGGGGCTATTATGTGGCTCGAGTCAGCAGCGTCAATACGTCCGTATTTTTGGCTGTGTTGGCCGGCTCGGTGGGGGGTATGATCATAGGATTTGTTACGGAGTATTATACGTCTTCCCGGCCCGTATATCGGATCGCCGCCGCGAGCAAAACTGGATCCGCGACCAACATCATTCACGGTCTGGCTGTGGGACTGGAAAGCTGTGCTCTGCCCGTCATCGTGATCTGCATGGCGATCTTTATCTCCTATTACACAGCGGGGCTCTACGGGATCGGGATCGCCGCCGTGGGCATGTTGGCGACGGTGGGGATGACCATGAGCGTCGATGCCTACGGACCCATCGCGGATAACGCGGGCGGCATTTCCGAGATGTGCGGGTTGGGGCCTGATGTCCGAAAGATCACGGATGGCCTCGACGCCCTAGGAAATACCACAGCGGCCATCGGCAAAGGCTTTGCGATTGGCTCTGCGGCTCTCACGGCTCTAGCGCTCTTTTCGGCCTACACCGGGGCCATCAATGCGGCCTCTTTGAGACATGGGGCGGCAAGTATCCAGATCATATTGACCGACCCCAGGGTCGTGATCGGGCTTTTTCTTGGAGGGATCATCCCATTTATGATCGGGGCGATGACTATGACGGCGGTAGGTCGAGCGGCGGGAAGCATGATCGATGAAATACGGCGCCAGTTCCGCGAGATCGCCGGGCTGCTCGAGGGTCGCGAAGGGGTTAGACCCGATGCAGCAAGATGCGTGGACATATCGACTCGCGCAGCCTTGAAAGAGATGATCGCGCCGGGCCTTCTCGCCGTCGTGGCGCCCGTCGCCGTGGGATTTGTGCTGGGGCCGGAAAGTCTCGGTGGCATGCTTGCGGGCGCCACGGTCAGCGGGGTTCTCCTCGCGCTGATGATGGCCAATGCGGGAGGGGCGTGGGATAACGCCAAGAAAGCCATCGAAAGGGGAGAGATCGAGGGTGAGAGGAAGGGATCGGAGGCGCACAAGGCCGCGGTCGTGGGGGATACCGTGGGCGATCCGTTTAAGGACACGGCCGGCCCCTCGATGAATATCCTGATCAAGTTGATGTCCGTGGTCTCTCTCGTCATTGCCCCGCTCCTGGTCTAGCCGGCGAATTGTAATGCCGGCGACGCTATGATAGGAATAAGAGCTAATAGAAAGAGGTAAAACGACCGTGGCATTTTATGAGACTATCTTTATCATTCATCCCGATCATGGGGGCCAGGTGAAAGAATATCTGGAGGCATATAGGAAAACGATCGAGGGATTGGGTGGGACCGTCCGTCATGTGGACGAGTGGGGTTTGAGAGATCTGGCGTATTCCATCGAGAAGCAGACTAAAGGGTATTACAGCTTGCTTCAGTATCACTCCAACGTCCGCGCCGTGGAGGAACTGGAGCGGAATATGAAGCTCAGCGAGGGTGTGTTACGCTTTCTTACGGTACGTTTGGAAGAAGGGGCAGAGCTGACTCCCCAGCCGAGAGCCAAGGAGGTCACGGAGCAGCCCAAGACCAGTTCGGAGGAAGATTTAGCCAAAACCGCCCCGTAGTTCTAGGCCTTCTGCTCCGCAGGGCACGAGCGTCCGATGGGGGAGTACAATAAGGTTATCCTTCTGGGAAGCCTGACTCGAGATCCCGATCTGCGCTATACTCCCGCCGGGCTGGCTGTCTGCGAGTTTCCGCTGGCGGTCCCGCATCGATCTCGGGTGCACGACGAAATTAAGGAGGATGTTTGCTTTATTGATGTCGTGGTCTTCGGTCGCGCGGGAGAGCGCAGCAAGGAGCATCTTCGCAAAGGGTCGCGGGTCCTGGTGGACGGGCGTCTGACCCAAAGGCGTTGGGAGACGGCGGAAGGCCAGAAAAAAAACAAATACGAGGTCGTCGCTAACACGGTCCAGTTTATCGATACGGGGGGAACTTCAGTTCCTGGCCAGGAAGAAGATCTTCCGCTTTAACCGAGTGAGGTACACGTAGGGCATGATACAAAGAACTTCAGCGCCGAATCCGACCCGGGAGCGGGGGGAAGAAGAGAAGGGTCCCGGCCGCCGCCGGCCTATGTTCCGTCGCAAGGTGTGTCGATTTTGTGCCGATAAAGAACTCAAGATCGACTATAAGGATGCCAGGGCTCTGGGCCAGTTCCTTACGGAGAGAGGAAAGATCACCCCCAGCCGGATTACCGGCAACTGCGCAGGTCACCAGAGGCTGCTCACCATTGCGATTAAGAGGGCTCGCAACGTGGCCCTGCTTCCGTTCAGCACGGTCAGAAGTTGAATCGGCCCTTGCGCCCTTCAGGTGCCTATGAGCCGGCCGCAATTGATGAAGAGTTTTGTTCTCGTTTTGGCCTCGACCTCCCTGCTGTTTTTATCGGGCGTGGCCATCCCGTTTGTGGGCGTTCTGTTAATGCCTCTGGTTCCTCAGCCCGCCCTGGCATTCGGTCTCAAACATGGCAAGGCCAACGGCGTCGGGCTGCTTGCCGTGGGGACCTTGCTTCTGTGGTTTTTTGGCGGAAAGGTTTTGGGCCTGGGCTTTGGCCTTTTGGCTCTGATGGTCATCCTGCTTTACGGGGCCCTCGATCGGGGCTGGTCGATCGAGGCGGTAGTCGCGGGCCCAGCCGCCGGCCTGCTCGCTGCTGTGTCAGGGATCCTGCTCTTTCTCTTTGGTTCCTTCCCGCAGATTCGGGAGGCGATCCGGGGCGCCCTGAAGGAGAATTTGGAGCTTTCGCTCAGAGTTTACGAGCAGATCGGGTTTTCGCCGGAGGGCATGAAGGTCTTGAGGGAGCGTGCCCCCCAGGTGACAGAGTTGGTGCTGCAAATCCTGCCGGCTTTTGTCTTTATCGGGTTTGCGGTCATCCTCCTCGTCAACCTCTTTTTTCTCCAGCGGCGTTTTCCTGACCGCGAGCTGTTCATGCCGACGGGGAATCTTCGGGAATGGAAATCGCCTGAGCCCTTGGTCTGGTGTTTGATCGTTTCCGGTTTTGCTCTTTTCCTCCCCGGTTCGCAGACGCTGAAGACTCTGGCCTTGAATCTTTTATTGGTGATCGCGGCGTTTTATTTCTTCCAGGGTCTGGCCATTGTCGCCTATTATTTTCATCGCAAGAACGTGCCGTTTTTTCTGCGCAGTTTGGCTTACGTTCTGATTGTTTTTGAACAAGTATTGACAGTCTTGGTGGTTGGGCTCGGTCTTTTCGATCTTTGGGGCGATTTTCGACGCTTGAAAAAGAAAGATTTGGATCCTAGCCGAGCCTCGTAACAGATTGAACGCCGTGAACGTTTAAAACGTTTGGAAAGTTCGAGCCGCTTAAGCTTTCGGTTTTTTGCAGAGGGAGGAACACATGGAAGTGATTTTAAAGGAAGACATCCCTAACTTGGGCAAGATAGGGGATGTGGTTCGCGTGCGGGACGGTTATGCGCGGAATTACCTCCTTCCGCGGGGCGTGGTTCTTTTGGCCAATAAGAAAAACTTAAAGGTTTTTGAGCACCAGAAACGGGTCGTTGCGGCGCAGAAGGAGCGCGTCGGGAAACAGGCGCAAAGCCTGGCCGAAAGGCTCGCTCAGGTGGCTTTAGTGATCCCGATGAAGAGCGGGGAGGAGGGTCGGCTGTTCGGCTCGGTGACCAACATCGATATCGAAAAGGCCCTGAGAGAAAAAGGCTTTGCCGTGGAGCGGCGCAGGATTCATCTCGCCGAGCCGATCAAAACCCTGGGAGAGTTCGAGGTCCCCATCCGTCTTACGGCTGAACTGACCCCCACGGTTAAAGTCTCGGTAATTGCCGAAACCCCTTAAATTTATAGATGAATTTCCTTAACGAGGCTGCCCCAGCCTTTCCTGTCGATTAACCGGCTTTGGCCCCTTCTTGAGTGCCAGTTTTTTGTTTTTCCGCCGCTCTTTTTATCGACGCCTTCTCTTGGAAAGAGCCGGCAACAAATAGGACGACAATGGCTAGGCCGCAAAAAGTGTAGAGGACGAATGGGACCATGGAACCGGCAGACGCAATAAGCTCTCCCCAGTAAATCAGAAAGGCGAGGTAATACGTGAAAAGGTAGGTAATGAGAAGGCAAAGTCGAGTCCGCTGAAGCAACAGAAAGGGAATCATCATCAGGATGTAGATGAAGACTTGCCAAACCGAAATCAGGTGAGTCGTCAGTCCGAGACTCAGGAGGGTTGTCACATCAAACATAGTTATTCTCCTGTCGTGTTAAATCGTTTGAGCAAGGCGAAAGCCGTAATCACCGTATTGGAAACTGGGAAGCAGTGAACTTCGGGCAGCGCACCGGCTGAATTTGATTCTGTGGCGCCACGAGCCACCGCGGGAAACCCGTCTGTGCCCTGATGAGGGTCCCTGCGGATTTCGCTCTGGAGAAGTCCGGTAATAGGCCGCGTCGTAATAGTCGCTGCACCATTCGTGCACCCCTCCGCTCATATCGTAAAGGCCGAACCCATTGGCTTCGTCGATCCCTACCCTGTTGGGCCCTCCCCGTTCGAGATCGTGCCCAGGATAGGGCCGCTCCCAAGGAGGCAGATCGCCCCAAGGGTAAAGCTTCCCTTCTTTTCCTCCACGGGCGGCTCGTTCCCATTGGGCCTCTGTGGGCAGGCGGAAATGACAACCAATCCTTTCGCTTAACCAGGCGCAATAAGCGATCGCCTCGAACCAACTGATGCCGACCGCCGGCTTGTCTGGATCCGAAAACGGCTCTTCACGCCAAAATGGCGGCTCCGCCGCCCCGCAATCCTCCACGAACATGCGGTACTCTCCGTTGGTGACGGGAAATTTTCCGATCATAAACTTATCCACCCAAACCTGGTGGACGGGTGTCTCGTTCTCCATGCCGTTTTCGCTTCCCATGAGAAACACGCCATCGGGGATGAGGACCATTTCGGGACATTGGGACTTAGCCGCGATAGACATGGAAGGCGCCAAACTGTCATAAGGGCCGGGAAGCCACCCCGCTATGTTTAAGGCAGGCAGGAGGAAAATGTCAATCATTGAGAGCCTTCGCGCAGCCAGCTCCCTTACCAAACGAGGAAAATTACTCGTGCTTTTCTCAGGCATTCTCTGGAGCCTGGCCGGGGTATTCATCAAGCTCTTGGAGCTTCATCCACTTGCCATCGTCTTCTACCGGAGCCTCTTCGCCGCGCTCTTTTTTTCTCTCTTCATCGGCAAAAAGGCTCGGATCATGAGCCTGCCACTGCTCGTTTCCACGGCCAGCTACACGGCTGCGATCAGCGCTTTTGTGTGGGCCAACAAGTTAACCACGGCGGCCAATGCGATTATTTTGCAATATACCGCCCCAATTTTTGTATTTATTTTTGTCCGGTTGTTGTTTCACGAGGCCGTAAAAAAGCCAGATCTGCTCACCCTCATGCTGGGGATGGCTGGCCTGGGAATCATCTTCTCCGGCAGTCGCGGCGCACCGGACGCCCAAGGCGTGGTCGTCGCTATCCTGAGCGGCTTTCTGTTCTCCCTCTATATGGTCAATTTGCGCTTCCTGCGGCAACTCAACCCGGCTTTCCTCACCTTCATGAACAATCTCGCGTGTGCTCTCATCCTGTTTCCGCTGGTCCAATCGCTCAGTATTACCTGGGGAGAGGCGTTGGCATTGCTCATCATGGGGGTGGTTCAGCTCAGCATCCCTTATTTTCTTTTTTCCAAGGGGCTGGAAACCGTCTCTCTGCAAGAAGCTTCGCTGATTGTTTTGGTCGAGCCGGTTCTTAATCCCTTATGGGTGGCTCTGATGGTCGGGGAGATGCCTTCGACTGCCACCCTCGTCGGAGGCGGGTTCATCCTCGGCGGTTTGGCCCTCCGCTACCTGTGGTCTTTCATAGCGAGATCCCGTCCCGCCACTCAGGCCTCAGGCTGATGCGCTCCGCATGTGGTGCGTGGTTTTCCATCCGCGGGGATTTTGTGGTAGGCTTCGCCAAACGAAAATTCTTTATCAAGGAGGATCGAGATCGCCATGGATTGGGGGATGAAAAACCGTTTGGCCAGAATTATTAGACCGGAGGACGGGCGGGCGGTGATGCTGGCGGTAGATCACGGTTATTTCCTCGGGCCGACGAGCGGGCTGGAGGAGCCGCGCAGGACGGTCGAGCCGCTGATTCCCTATGCCGATTCGATCATGCTTACCCGCGGTGTTTTGCGGACCTCAATGGACGCACAGTGGGACCGGCCCGTGGTGCTTCGGGTATCGGGCGGGACGAGCATATTAAAGGAGTTGTCCAACGAAGACATTACGGTCTCCATCGAGGATGCGATTCGCGTGAACGCCTCGGCCATGGCCCTTTCCATCTTCGTCGGAGGGGAGTTTGAAAAAGAGACGTTGGTCAATCTGGCCAAACTCGTGGACGAGGGAGAGCGATATGGCATTCCAGTTTTGGCAGTCACCGCTGTGGGCAAGGAGATGGCCCGCGACGCCCGCTACCTGGGTTTAGCGTGCCGGATTGCCGCCGAGCTAGGAGCCCATTTCGTTAAGACCTACTATTGTGAGGAGTTCGACAAAGTGGTCGAGGCCTGCCCTATTCCCGTCATCATCGCGGGTGGTAAGAAGATTCCCGAGAGTGAGGCGCTGCAGCTAACCTTCGACGCCGTGCAGGGAGGGGCCATAGGGGTTGACATGGGCCGCAACATCTTCCAGTCGGATTCCCCTGTCGGCATGATCCGTGCGGTGCGAGCCATTGTTCATGAGAAGGCCCCGGTGGAAGACGCCTACAAGATCTACGAGGGCTCCAAAGGCGTGACGGCGCGAAGGGCTGCCGCAAGTTAACTAAATTTCGGTTCGAACCGTTCAAGGCGTTCAACACGTTTAAGCCGTTGAACGATTTGAACAATTTGAACTGCTCCTTAGAACCGCCGAAGAAATCCATGCGGGTGGCAATGTATTACAACAATCAAGACGTGCGCTTGGAAGAGGTGCCTCAGCCTGCCATCGGTCCCGGCGAATTGCTCGTGCGCATTAGAGCCAGCGGCATCTGCGGGACGGATGTGATGGAGTGGTACCGGGTGCAAAAGGCGCCTCTTGTCTTAGGGCACGAGATTGCTGGTGAAGTGGTGGGTGTGGGAGATGGGGTGGAGCGGTACCGGGTAGGGGATCGCGTCTTTGTCTCCCATCACGTTCCCTGCAATCGCTGCCGCTATTGCTTGAGCGGGCATCATTCGGTATGCGACACTCTGCGCCAAACCCGTTTCGATCCGGGCGGTTTTTCGGAGTATATCCGTGTTCCCAGGATCAACGTTGACCTGGGGACCTTTCTTTTGCCCGACGGGATGTCCTTCGAAGATGGCTCGTTCATCGAACCGCTGGGATGTGTGGTCCGGGGACAAAAGTGGGCGCGTGTGCAGCCCGGGCAGACTGTGCTGGTGATCGGTAGTGGCATCTCGGGCCTGCTTCACGTGCAGGTGGCTCGCGTGCGGGGGGCTGCCCGGGTGGTGGCGACGGATGTCCGTGATTACCGTCTAAGGGCGGCTGAGCGGCTGGGCGCGGATCTCAGCGTGCACGCTTCCGAGGACGTACCGGCGAGGCTACGGGAGGTCAACGAGGGAAGGTTGGCGGATCTGGTCGTTGTCTGCACCGGGGCCATGCCGGCGATCCAACAAGCCATCCAAAGCGTAGAGCGCGGCGGCACGCTCCTCTTTTTCGCCTCCACGGCGGCGGGAGTCGAGGTTCCGATACCCCTTTTTGATTTCTGGCGCAACGAGGTAACGCTGGCCACTTCGTACGCAGCGAGCCCTGAGGAAATCGAGGAAGCGATCGACTTAATCCGCACCCGCCGCGTCCGGGTACAGGAAATGATTACACACCGACTAGGGTTGGCCGAGACCGGTCTCGGGTTTCAGCTGGTCGTGCACGCCCAGGACTCTTTAAAGGTGATTATTGACCCACAGCGCTAATCTTCGGTCAACCATCTCTGTTCGTTTTGGAGCGGCAAAGGGGTGGGCTAGCGCAGATATGCCCCTGGATCAGTAGCCTGACCGCCCGGCCAAGGGAAATCGCAATTTGTCACTTCCACCGCCCTCGTAGCAACTTTTGTCAGTTTTTGTCGCCCAAGTTACCCAGAAAAGCAGTGTTCTCGAACGCAAAAAGCTTAAAAAATAGCCATTTGGGTCCCAAGCAAACCTGGCATAAGGTTTGCATTATCGCCCGTAGAGGGTTTGGTACATGAATGATAACCATACGGAAATGAGATTGATAACTCTTGCCGAGGCAGCTTCTCTCCTGCAAGTTTCCAAGCGAACCCTTCTCAGAATGATCCAGAAGAAAGAAGTGCCGGCCTTCAAAGTGGGTGGGCAGTGGCGCATCCGCGAAAGCCAGTTTAAGGAGTGGGTTGACAACAAAGCCAATTGACGGGGTTAGACCGGCATGACCCCGTGTTTTTTTCTCGGCCGCTCCTCTTTTTTTTCTCGCAGCACCTCTAAAGCCCGGATGAGCCGTTTTCGGGTCTCCTGGGGCTGGATGACAGCATGCGCGAACTGCTTGGCGAGGGCCTCGAAGGGTCCGCTGAATCTTTTATGGTATTCCTCCAGTTTTTCCCTTCTGGTTTTTTCCGGATCCTCGGACTGCTCGATCTCGCGGCGATAGAGCACATTCACGGCCCCACCTCCGCCCATCACTGCCAGCTCCACCCCAGGCCAGAGTAAGAGCTGATCTGCTCCCATCTCTCGCGTGCACATGGCTTGCTTGGCGCCCCCATATCCTTTGCGTAAGACCATTGTGATCTTGGGCACGGTCGCCTCGGCATAGGCGTAGAGCAGTTTCGCGCCATGGCGGATGATCCCTTTTTCTTCCTGCTGCTTGCCCGGGAAAAATCCCGGAACATCCATCAGAGTGATCAGCGGAATGTTAAAGGCGTCGCAAAACCGAATGAAGCGCGCCGCCTTGTCCGAAGCGTCCACGTCCAGGCTCCCGGCCAGAAACATGGGTTGGTTGGCGACAAAACCTACCGGATAGCCGTGAAGCCGTCCGAGTCCGATGACTAAATTGCGGGCGAACTTTGGCTTAAGCTCGAGAAAATCTCCGTTGTCGACTAGGGCCTTGATGACCTGGACCACGTTATAGGCTTGGCGCATGTCGCTGGGAACGATCTTCTCCAAGGCCGGCACGAGGCGCTCCGGATCGTCACTCGGTTGGGAGCGCGGTGGGGACGATTGACAATTGGGGGGCAAGAAGCTCAGGAGTCGACGTATGAGGGAAAAGCATTCTTCATCGTCCTTGACGGTCAGGTCTGCCACGCCCGAAACCTCGGCGTGGACCTTGGCCCCGCCCAGTTCCTCCATAGAGACTTCCTCACCCAGAACTTCTTTGATGACCGGAGGGCCAGTGATGAACATCTGGCTCGACCCTTGGACCATGATGATGAAATCGGTCAGCGCCGGAGAGTAGGATGCTACCCCGATGCAGGGGCCCATAATGGCAGAGATTTGAGGGATCACTCCCGAGGAGATGCTGTTCTCGAAAAAAATCTTCCCGATCGCCGTGGTTACCGATAGGCCTTCTTGAATCCGCGCGCCAACCGAGTCGTAGAGCCCGATCAGCGGCACGCCGAGCTTGCGCGCGGTTTGGATGACATAGGCGACTTTTTCTGCGTGGGTGCTACCCACCGTGCCAGCAAGGATCGTGCGGTCCTGGGCGAAGAGGCAAACCGGCCTGCCGTCAATTTTACCATAGCCGGTCACTACCCCGTCGCTGGGCTGCCTTTTTTCCGCCATGCCGAAATCCGTGCATTGGGTTTCGGCCAGCATGAACTCTTCGACAAAGCTTCCCGGGTCGACGAGCTTGGCAATCCGCTCGCGCGCCGTGAGCTTGCCTTCGTCATGCTGCTTCTTTGCCGCTTTGGGGTCCCCGCGCAGCGTGCTCTCCTCGATTTCGGCGAGCCTTCTCTTAAGATCGTCTCTTGTGTGGGGCACGCCGTCTCCTTTGCGATTCAGACTATTCCCATGCCCTTGAGGACAGAAAGCATGACGGCGGCGGCGATGATAGAGCCGATCTGGCCTCCAGCATTGGCGCTCATGGCGTGCATCAGGAGGTAACTCTTTTTATTGTACCTTTGACCTTCAGCCTGGACGACGCGGGCCGACATGGGGAAAGCGGAGATGCCTGCGGCGCCGATCAGCGGATTAATTTTTCCCCCGGTGAGAAGGCACATGAGCTTGCCGAAGAGCACCCCCACGGCTGTGTCGAGGCCGATCGCGATCAGTCCCAGGCCCAGTACCAACAGGGTTTCGACCCGGAGAAATTTGTCCGCTTGCATGGTGGCCCCGATGGAGAGTCCCAGGAGGAGGGTCACGATGTTGGTGATTTCGTTTTCGGAGGCATGCTTAAGCCGCTCAACCGCACCGGACTCTTTCATGAGATTTCCCAACATGACCATCCCGATCAGGGGGGTACCGAGGGGGGCCACCAGCGAGGCTGTGACAGTGACGACCACCGGGAAGAGAATCTTGGTGGTCTTGGAGACCGGCTGTTTGACGGCGCCCATGATGATTTTTTTTTCCTTTTCTGTGGTGAGCAGCCGCATGATCGGCGGTTGAATCAGCGGGACCAGCGACATGTAGGAGTAAGCTGCGACAGAAACGGCTCCCAGAAGATGCGGAGCAAATTTCGAGGAGACATAAATCGCAGTCGGGCCGTCGCAGGCGCCGATGATTCCGATGGCGACCGCCTCGAGTTTGTCGAATCCCAGCGCCAGGGCGAGAAGTAGAGTGAGGAAGATGCCGAATTGTCCCGCGGCGCCGAGCAGGATGATCTTGGGATTCTCGAGCAGGGGCTGGAAGTCGGTCATAGCTCCGATCCCAACGAATATCAGGATCGGAAAGATCTCGGTCAGCACGCCGGTATCGTAAAAGAACCGGAGCACGCCCCCCTCTTCCATCAGACCGGCAAGGGGGATGTTCACGAGAATCGCGCCGAAGCCGATCGGGAGCAACAAGAGCGGCTCAAATCCCTTGGCAATGCCGAGGTAAAGAAGCAAGGAGCCGATCAGGATCATCAGGGCCTGACCGATCTCAAAATGGGAGAAGCCGAGCAGAAGACCCTGGAGGCCGGAGGCGATGGCTGCGTCCACGGTTGCCGCCTATCCTTTCGCAGGTCCCGGCTCGGCGGCCTTGTAGGGGAAAATTTTTTTGAGCAACAGAATGACGAGGCTCAAAAGCCAGAGCACGAACATCGTGCCGCCCATGCCGATGATGGCCACGGTCCAACCAAAGGTCCAAGTGTCCATTTCTGTCTCCGTAAAAAGGGGGAGGGGCGGGTTTTATTCGATTTCAGCCAAGATCTGCTCGGCCTCGACGGCCTGTCCGGGAGAAACCTTGAGTTCCTTCAACACTCCGGAGACAGGCGCCACGACCGGGATTTCCATCTTCATCGCCTCCATAACAAGAACCACATCGTCTTCCTCCACTCGCTCACCGACTTTTTTCTCGATTTTCAAAATCTTGCCGACCATAGGTGCGGCGACAGGGGTTGTCAAGGCAGGTCTCCTTTGCTCGTCGACTTTTTCTATCAGTAAATGCACTCTTTTAGTAAAGTTCTCGTCGGTTTGTCAATGCTTCGCCTTGCTTTTGCCTCCCTTATACTGTATGAAACGAAAAAAGTCAGCTTCTGGAGGTCGATATGGCAAAGCCAGCCGCGCAGGTCGACACTGTCATGGATAACGTCCCCTATTACGAAAAGTGGCAAACGGGCGAGGGAATCCCCATCGTCAAGGACTTTTTCATTCAGGATCTGAGAAAGATCCCGCTGGGTCGTTGGGACCGTTTGGGAGGGGAGGGGGCTTTCATCAATATGGAAGGGGCTGGCCAGGCGACAGGAGCCTATCTCTGTGAGATCGCCCCGGGCAAGAGCCTGAAACCCCAGAGGCATATCTATGAGGAGCTGATTTATGTCCTGAAGGGGCGCGGCGCCACCACGATCTGGAACGACCGGGGGGCCAAGCAGACCTTTGAATGGCAGGAAGGGAGTTTGATCTCGCTCCCGCTCAACGTATGGCATCAGCACTTCAACGGGCAGGGCAGTGAACCGGCGCGCTTCTTCTCCGTCAACAACATGCCGATCGTTTTCAATCTGTTCCACAACCCCGATTTTATCTTCAGCGTTGGCTACGATTTTACCGATCGCTTCAACGGGGAGCTGGAATATTTCAGCGGCAAAGGGAAGTCGTATCCTGGGAGGATCTGGGAAACCAACTTCGTCGCCGATTGTAGGAGCTTCAACCTCCAGGAATGGCGCGAGCGGGGGGGGAGCGGCACGAATGTCATGTTGGAGATGGCCGACGGTGTCATGGCCGCCCATATCTCGGAATTTACCGTCGGGACTTACAAAAAGGCCCACCGGCACGGCCCGGGATTCAACGTCATCATCATCAAAGGCAAGGGCTTTTCTCTTTTCTGGCGTGAGGGCGAGCCCATCAGGCGCTACGACTGGCAGGACGGAAGCGTCTTCGTGCCCCCCGAGATGTGGTATCACCAGCACTTTAATACGGGGGCCGTGCCGTCGCGTTACCTCCCGCTTCGCTTCGGCGGGATCAAATACAGCATGGGGCAGGGATTCGGGGATATCTCCAAAGTCGACAAAGACGTCAAGGAAGGCGGCAATCAGATCGAGTACTGGGATGAAGATCCCTCGATCCGCAAGATGTTCGAGGAGGAGCTGGCCAAGTCAGGCACTCAAAGCCGCATGAACCCCGACCTGTACAAGGAAAAGGTTTGAGCCTTGCCCCCCCACCGTCTCACTCTGCGCTTCGATCTACGGGTGGCCGCAAGCTAGCCCGCGTTCTCCGCGGGTCTCTTCTGTCAGCCCCAAGTAGTTCCTCCGGTACCTGCCGGGTGCCCGCGCCGGTGCAAACCGGGGGTGAGTTCTCTGCAAAGTTTGAGGAATTCATTCGAGATATGGTAAAGAGGGTCGGAGGGCTTCGGCGTGAGCGGCGGCCTTTTCACACTCGCTCTATCCTTGTTTCTTTTTCTGCCAGGGATGCTGGCGGCAGGGCTTACGGGAAGCGAGGGAAGGATTTACGGGGAAAGTTTTGTGAATCTCCGTTCCGGTCCCGATGTCAGTCATCCTTCCAAAGAGATTCTCAGAGAAGGGCAGGAGGTAAGGGTGGAAAAAGAGGACGGGAGTTGGTACCTCGTTTCGCTGCCGGATGGGCGTCGAGGTTATGTTCACCGATCGCTTGTGCGGATCACTGAAGGGGCCAAGCTCCCACAGGAGAAGGAGAAAAACGCCACCCCTCCGACCGAGGATCGAAGGGAAAATCTGCCACCGGCCCCTTCTGCCCGACCCGCCGCGCAGATCCCCAAAGGGCAGCCGCTGCCGATTATTAAAGTGCTCGAGGGAAAAGAGTGGGAAGTGCTGGGGTGGTTCGGGGTTGCCCTTTGTATCTTTATCTTCGGATGGATCTGTGGAGGGCACTACTATCTGCGTCGTGACCGCATCAAAAAGACCAAGCTGCGTTTCTAACGGATAACCGCCAGAACTTTCTCTGCCCCGATGATGCCCGTATTCATGACCCTTTTCGCTTACCTGCTTGGCTCCGTGCCGACAGGTTTCCTTCTGGGTTATTTTTCGGGGGTGGATGTGCGCCAGGCCGGTAGCGGCAATGTCGGCGCGACCAACGTGGCCCGGGTGGTGGGGAAAAGGCAGGGTCTGATCACGCTGGTTGCGGATGTCGCCAAAGGGTTTATCCCGGTTATCGCGTCTCTCGAGCTATCTCTCGGTCCCGCGATCACAAGTCTTGTGGCTTTAGTTGCATTCCTTGGCCACCTCTTTCCGATCTTCCTTCGTTTCCGGGGCGGTAAAGGGGTAGCAACTTCTTTGGGAGTGTTTTTGGCTCTGGCTCCGTTAGGGGCTGGGGTACTGATTCTGATCTTTTGCCTGGTAGCGAGGCTCGGCCGAATCGTTTCACTCGCCTCACTCACGACCGCCATGCTCGCCCCGGTGGTCCTGTGGATTTTTTCCTATCCGGCGTATGTCGTAGGCCTTAGCCTATTTTTGGCCTTGGGGATCATCTTCCGGCATTGGGAGAACATTCAGCGCCTGATTTCAGGCGTCGAGCCGCGGGTAAACTTCTAATTCTCTATAGTCACCTCGACCCGGCGGTTTTTGCGGCGTCCTTCCTCGGTCTCGTTGGAAGCGACAGGGAAGCGAGTCCCCAACCCTCTGGCAACGATCCGGTTGCGCTCGACGCCGTTGTTCTCGAGACCTCCAGCCACGGCACGCGCGCGCCGCTCGGAGAGTTCCTGGTTGTGAGCTTCTTGATCCGCCCGCTCGCGGCTCGCGTGTCCTTCCACGGAGATCTTCCTTCCCTGTGCTTTATCCTTCACGATGCTGGACATTTGCTTGACCCGGTCTCTGCCATCCGGGGTCAGTTCTGCGCTGTTGAATTGAAAAAGCACGTTGGGTAGGTTTACCGACACGCCGCGGTCAGTCTCCCGGGCCTCGATGTTGTGACGCCTTAACTCTTCCAGCAGGGCGCGATTCTTTGTGATCTCGGTTTTTTGTTGCTCGATTCTCTGCTGCTGCTCTTGTTGTCGCTGCTCCTGGCCTTGGAGTTGGTCTCCGATCAGAGCGCCGGCTCCTAGCCCGAGGGTCCCTCCGATCGCCGCTCCGGCCCCTGGATGCCCCACGGCGCTACCGATGATGCCGCCTGCTGCGGCGCCGCCGAGTGCTCCGATGCCCGCGCCTTTCTCCCTCGTCGTGAGGGGCGTGGAACAGGCGGCAGAAAATGTGAGGACGAAAGCCGCATACACGGCAAAGACATGATGCGGACTTTTGGGGGCTTGACGAATCATCGGGGCGGAACGAATCTCAGCGGCTTAGTACTCTCGCTCTTTTTTGAGTCGCTCAAGCTCTCTGCGCTGACGCTCCAGCTCGGCCTGATTCTGCTCGAGCTGGCGCTGCTGTTCCTGCTGCTTTTGCTCTTGGCCTTGCATTTGATCTCCAACCAGGGCACCGGTTCCTAGCCCGAGGGCACCTCCGATGGCCGCGCCTGCGCCGGGATGACCTACCGCACTCCCAATAATGCCACCCACGGCAGCCCCTCCCAGGGCTCCGATTCCTGCCCCTTTTTCCCTCGTGGATAGCGGAGTGGAGCAGGCTAAAGGGCCGGCTACCAACGCCAGAACTACAATACCCATCAAGTAGCGCTTCATAATACCTCCTTCTTTTTTGCCGGATTAGGAAAGACGAATGAATTTTAGCAGACTATGATAGCCGCATCAAGCAAGTGAGGTTCGGAACTATCTTCCTGCGCCCGGAAGGGACGTAGTTGCTTGCGTTTTTCCGTTCTATTGACATTGCGGACCTTATAGGTCTATAGTTTTTTCCTTAAGTCGGAAAGGAAAATTGTGTCGGCTGTAAGCGAACAATTGGTGCTTGAGGCGCTCAAGAAGGTTCAAGACCCGGAGCTTCACCGCGACATCGTGAGCCTGGGTATGGTGAAGAATCTTGAGGTGACAGACGGCAAGGTGGCCTTCAGCGTCGAGCTGACCACGCCCGCCTGTCCTCTCAGGGAGAGGATTGAAGAGGATTGCAAAAGGGTTCTGGCAGGAGTCGATGGGGTCAAAGAGTTGGCGATATCTTTCGGTGCGCAGGTCCGGGGTAGCAAGTCGGGCGCAGGTCAAACGGATCTGTTGCCCACGGTCAAGAATGTTGTCCTGGTGGCAGCGGGAAAGGGTGGCGTTGGCAAATCGACCGTGGCGGCCAACTTAGCCGTTGGGCTCAAGATGCACGGGGCCGCTACGGGCCTGCTGGACGCGGATATCTACGGGCCTTCGATCCCCATTCTCATGGGGGTCAAGGAAGGGCCCACGAAGGTGGCCGTCGATGGAGACTACAAGCTCAAGCCGCCGCTAGCCCACGGTCTTCCCGTGATGTCCATTGGGTTCTTCCTCGAGCCGGACCAGGCCGTCATCTGGCGCGGGCCGATGCTGGGCAAGGCCCTGCATCAACTGATGGCGGATGTCCACTGGGGGGATCTCGACTACCTCATCGTTGACATGCCCCCGGGTACCGGCGATGTCCAAATCACCTTTTCGCAGCAGCTCAAGGTTAGCGGCGCCGTCCTCGTGGCGACACCGCAGGACGTCGCACTCGCGGATGTGATTCGCGCCAAGTCCATGTTTGACAAAGTGATGATTCCGATCATCGGGATCATTGAGAACATGAGCTACTTCATTTGCGACGGATGCCAAAAGAAACATGAAATCTTCTCTCGCGGCGGCGCCGAGCGCGCGGCCGAGCGTTTCAACATCCCCTTTTTGGGCGAGATCCCGCTCATCACCTCGCTGCGCGAAGGGAGCGATAAGGGCGTGCCCATTTTGGTGCAGGAGCCCCGCTCGGAAGTGAGCCGGATCTTTTTGGAGATCGCCGCGAAGCTGGCAGGGCAGCTCTCGATCGTCTCCGAAAAGGCACGGCGGGCGCAGTCGCTCAAGATCGTCACGAGCTGATGGCTATGATGTCCGGGCATGTCCCGGTTGAAATCAACCATATGAGGCAAGAGGGCATGGTGCGCGTTACCTGGGATGACGGGCACGTGGGGGACTATCCGCGGGAATACCTGCGCGGGTATTGCCCCTGCGCCCTGTGCCAGGGGCATGGCGGCGAAATAAAATTCATCGCCGCGCTGAACGCTCAGCTGGCAGAGATCAGCGCGGTAGGCAACTATGCGATCCAGTTCGGCTGGGAAGACGGCCACAACACGGGCATCTATACCTTTGATTATTTACGATCTCTCTGCCCGTGCCCGCAGTGTAAGTCTTCAAGGGCCGGCGCGGCGGAAAAGGAGGGTTGATCCGTGGCGACCAAGGAACAGGTGTACGAAGTGCTGCAGGACTGCTATGATCCCGAGATTCCCGTTAACATCGTGGATCTTGGCCTGATCTATGACGTCCAAGTGGAGGGCGACAGGGTAGCCGTGAAGATGACGCTGACGGCGCCTGGCTGCGGCATGGGAGGCTTCATTGCGTCCCAGGCGCGGCAGAGAATTCTTGAGATTCCCGATGTGAAGGAAGCCACGGTTGACCTGGTATGGGATCCGCCCTGGGATCCCGGCATGATGAGCGAAGAGGCGAGGCAGAAGCTAGGAATTGGATGACCGCCCGCGACTCAGGCACGTCGAAGCCTTTCCGATTCAGCGGCAGGGAGAGACATTCGTTTGCCTTAGAGATCCCCTGAATTATGCCCAGCCACTGGTGATCACCCCCGTGGCTTCCTTCATCCTCAGTCACTTTGACGGGCGCCACACTTTGATCGATATCCAGGAGGCCTACGGTCGCAGGTTTGGCGATATCCTCTTCACCGAGGATCTAAAGCGGGTGGTGGACCTTCTGGAGCACCACGGCTATCTTTACAGCGAGCGTTTTTTCGAGCTTCAGGCAAAAATTATCGAGGAATTCCGTCGCCAACCGATCCGCGCGCCCGCCCATGCCGGCACGGTCTATCGCGAAGATCCTGCCGAGCTCAGGGGTCAGCTCCAACTTCACTTTCAGGATCCCAACGGACCCGGCGAGCCAAAACCTGCTGGCGCGTCGCAGACCCCCAAGGCCATCGTCGCTCCGCACATCGACTTTCATCGCGGCGGGCCCGCCTACGCCTGGGCCTATAAACCCTTGGCGGAGAGCGCCGGGGCGGACCTCTATATTCTCCTCGGCACCTCCCACTGCGGCGGCGATAGCCCGTTTACGGCGACGCTCAAAGATTTTGCCACTCCGCTGGGCCCCGTCGAAACCGACAAGGAGTTTATCCGGGAGCTGGAGGAGCGTTGCGACGGCGATCTCTTTGCCGAGGAGCACCTCCACCGCACCGAACACTCGCTCGAGTTTCAAGTGGTCTATCTGAAATATGTCTCCCAGTTGCGGGCAGAGGCAGCGGGAAACGGCAGGCCTTTTAAAATCGTGCCGTTGCTGGTTTCTTTTCACGCCATGGTGCAGAGCCGCACTCTCCCCGAGAAGGACTCCCGAACGGTGAGCGTCCTCGAAGCTCTCCGCGAGCTCATCAAGCAGGAGACAAGGCAGATCTGTCTGGTTGCGGGCGTCGATTTGGCTCACGTGGGAGCGCAATTTGGCGACAAGGATCCGCTCACACCCGAATTTCTCCGCTGGGTCGAAGAAGAGGATCAGCGCCTGATCGAAAGACTCGCTTCCTCGGACGCGGAGGGCTTCTTCCACGAGGTGGCCAAGGATCAGGACCGCAGACGCATTTGCGGCTTCGCGCCGCTCTATTCATTGATTCATCTTCTGGAGGGAAGCCGCGGGAGATGCCTCAAGTACAGTCAGGCCTTCACCCGTGAGACCGGCTCTGCCGTGACCTTCGCGAGCCTGGTGTTCGACTGAGACTAAGCAGCTACTTACTGAAGAGATCTCTGCTCGCCTGTAAAACACGGATGGAGTTTCATCTGTGTATCTTACTGAATCTCACTACAGTGACCTGCGTCTAAACAGTCGATAGCTAGGGCAGAAGGGAACACGGAACTTACCCCTTTGGGGTAAAGGATCTGCCCGAGTATAGGTCGGACTGAGGACGGGAGCCCGTTTCTCTATCAGATGGATTGGTCTGTCTGAGAAGGGAATCGGGCCTTTGGTTTTTTAAAGAACCCCCATCTGATAGAGCCTTTAGGGTTCTCGATCCTCCGGGAGAGAACACCGGATGGTCGAGCCTGTCTACTTTTGAATCTTTGGATAAGCTTGACTCATGCTGGTCGCCAACTTACGCAAGGCTGGTGCAAGTGAAGATTTCTTGCGCCACACCAGACCGATGGTCCGAACCGCCTCGGTGTCAGCGAAACGGCGCACACGCAGATTATTAATTCGTACCTCGCTGCGCACCGCGAGAGTCGGCAACAATGTCACTCCTACGCCGCCCGCGCCCATGCTGATGACGGTGGCGAGACTCGTTCCTCGGAACTGGTGGTCTTGCGCTTTGGCATGAAAGCAGAACTCCAGAGCCTGTTTGCCAAAGCAATGTTCGTCCTCGAGTACCATCACGGTTGCTCCGCGCAATTCGGCAGCCTTGGCGGGTGCGCGTTTCGCCACGAGTGGATTTCCCGCCGGCGCCACCAAGACAAATGGGTCTTTTGCGATCACCTCGCGCTCGACATCCCCGATTTCCGCTTCTAGCGCCAGCAGAGCTGCGTCGATAGCACCCGATTGAAGGGCGTGCACGAGTATATGAGTCTTATCTTCCAACCAAATCACTGTCAGATGCGGATAGGCCTTGTGCAAGGCCGGTGTCAACTCAGGTAACCAATAAGGCGAAATTGTCGGAATGACGCCGATGCGTAGAGTGCCGGAGAACGGATCGATGCAACGCCGAGCTGTTTCTACCAGTGCGTCGGCCGAGTGCAATACCGCACGCGCACTCTCGACGAAATCCCTGCCCACCACGGTCAAAGCAACACGGTGAGGATCGCGCTCAAATATTGTGATGGCCAATACACGCTCGAGCTCAGCAATTTGTAAGCTCAACGACGGTTGAGACACATGACACTCATCGGCGGCGCGATTGAAACTCAGTAAATCGGCAACCGCGACAATGTATTGAAGCTGCCGAAGGGAAAACGCGTAAGGACTGAAATTCATAATAGGTAGAGGTTATCATAAAGATTTAAAAGATGTATTGGTAAATAGGGAACCGAAGCATTATAAGTAACTAAAGAAACGCAGTGAGTAAGTCCAAACCACGAAAGGAGACAAGTTATGACTGAAGATAACAAATGCCCGTTCAACCACATCGCCGGCGTCGGCAGGACGAACCGCGACTGGTGGCCGAACCAGTTGAGGCTCGATATCCTGAACCAGCATTCCGCGAAGTCCGACCCGATGAGCAAGGGCTTCGACTACGCCAAGGAGTTCAAGAGCCTCGACTTCAAGGCGCTGAAGAAGGACCTGGTCCAGCTCATGACCGACTCGCAGGACTGGTGGCCGGCGGACTTCGGCCATTACGGGCCGCAATTTATCCGCATGGCCTGGCACGCCGCCGGAACCTACCGCATCCACGACGGCCGCGGCGGCGGCGGCCGCGGCCAGCAGCGCTTCGCCCCGCTCAACAGTTGGCCCGACAACGTCAACATCGACAAGTCGCGCCGCCTGCTGTGGCCGATCAAGCAAAAGTACGGCCAGAAGATCTCCTGGGCCGACCTGATCATCCTCGCCGGCAACGTCGCGCTGGAGTCGATGGGCTTCAGGACCTTCGGCTTCGGCGGCGGCCGTGCGGACGTGTGGGAGCCGGACGAGGACGTGAACTGGGGTGAGGAGATTGCGTGGCTGGGCGTCGACAAGCGCTTCAGCGGCGACCGCGAGCTCGATCAGCCCTTCGGCGCCACCCACATGGGCCTGATCTACGTCAACCCGGAAGGCCCGAACGCGAGCGGCGACTACATGGCCGCCGCCAAGGACATCCGCGCCACCTTCGGCCGCATGGCGATGAACGAC
>JACPSF010000269.1 GCA_016193385.1 Deltaproteobacteria bacterium | reverse complement strand
TCGGCGGCTGGCTGACCGACCAGTACGGCTGGCCCTGGATTTTTTATATCAATGTCCCCTTTAGCATCCTTGGGACTTTCATGGTAAGCCTCTTCGTGGAAGACCCGCTTTACTTGCGACGCGGGCTGAAACAGGTCGATTGGATTGGGATAGGCCTACTTGCGGTCGGACTTACGACCATGCAGGTGGTCCTGGAGCGCGGGCAGGACAACAACTGGTTTGAGTCCGGCTGGATTATCGCGGGGGCCGTAATCACCGCGTTCGCTCTGCTTGGTTTGGCAGTTTGGGACTTCCGGTCGAGAGAACCGGTCGTCAATTTCCGTCTGCTACGCGACGTTCCGTTGAGCACCGGCTGCAGCATGGGATTAATTTTTGGCATCACTTTCTACGGCACGACCTTCTCGCTTCCCGCGCTACTGCAGAACTTGCTGGGATATCCTGCCTACGAGGCCGGATTAGTCCTGCTTCCCCGTGGCGTGAGCCTGCTTCTCCTCCTGCCTGTTGTGGGGTGGCTATACAACAAGGTCGATCCCCGGATACTTCTAATGATCGGAATCGCGCTGGTCTATTCGGCCTATGAGAAAATTGCTCATCTCTCAGCGGATGTTGACTTCTGGACTATCGTGCTCCCGTTAATGATTATGGGGGCGGGAATGCCTTTCATGTTTGTGACGATGACCACCGTGTCGCTCAGCACGATCAAACCCAAGGACATGACCACAGCCTCAGGGCTCTACACCCTGGGAAGGCGCGTGGGCGGAAACATAGGCTATGCCTTGACCGCGACGCTCGTGGATCGCCGATTCACTTTCCACCGGGCGCGACTTGTAGAGCGCATCACCCAAATGAATCCAACCTTTGGTGGATTGCACGCGGGCCTTTCCGCTCAGATGATTCACCGGGGATTCGATCCGGCCGCGGCACAGAGCAAGGCCCTGGCTTTAATCCAAGGCCTTTTTGGCGTCATGCTTATCGCGATTCTGCCCTTGATCCTCCTTTTTCCAGGAAGAAGATCCAAGGCGCGAGGGATCAAAGAAGTACCCTTTTAGATCACGGCGAACTCCTCGAGAAGTAACCTCCGAGGGCGCCGGCCGGGACGGCGATGATGTAGGCCAAAAGCTCGTACCCGTAAGGAAGTGGAATCGGCTGCCCTGCCATGCTCGCTTGCAAAAGGCCAAGAATAAGCGACACAACGCCGACAAGCGCTCCGTGCTTTACTTCATGGGCCCAGGCAAGCCGTCCCGCGACGTAGCCTCCCACCGCCGTGCCGATCGCGCCGATGATCCCGAGCGCGAGAAGACCCTCCGGGGAAGACAACATTTGATCCAAGGCCTTCTCCACTGCTTCTTCAAACGTACGGCCCCCCTTCGAGAATTCCTTCTGGTAAAAGACGATCAGGTAAACCATGCCCAGGACGTACGTAGCCACGTAATCGACGATGACGCCGGCAATAACCGGCCGAATCTTGACGCCCGTGAAAAATCCCGCAGGCCCGATCGGGCGAGGGGCGGGCTCCGGCGGTCGGTGATTAGGGCTCATAGACTTTTCTCCAGATGCACCTCAAGTGCTTCTTCCCGCAACAGCGAAGCCGCGTACCTCATATGCCGATTCAATAAACGCCGTTGCCTTACCCAATTTTTCTCTTGGTAGCTGCTCTACAATGACCCGGCCTTGCAGTTTGGTGTGCGCCGACTGATCAATAAGGATAATATTTCTGTCACGTACTGCTGCATCGCAAAGATTGAAAGCGACGTTAACCGGCTGACCCAATATCGTCAGATATTGGTATTGTGGATGGCCTATAACAGTTTGATGGACCTGACCATGGGCGATTCCAATCCGATTGTAGACGGTCCTTACAAGCTCGCCCATCGTCAGCCAATCCGCCTTGAGGTTTTCAAATGCCGCTTGCATGTCAAAGGCGGCTTTGACCGCCTTAAGTGAATGGTCTTCTATGGGTCGAGGAACATTAAATCTAAGCATGACTCCGTCTCCTACGTATTTGTCCACAGTTGCTCCATAGCTGAGAGCTATATCGCACATCCTTTCGAGATACTCATTTAAATGCCGTATCGCTGCCGTCGCGTTCATTTCACTAAATAATGCGGACGAGTGAGTCAAATCACAGACCATTACAGTCGCATATTCGGCTTCTCGATCTCCTGCTACACCCAAAACCTCGAGATGGTCCGGTATGCGGACAAATTCAGCAACTCTGGCCTGCATTGAGTCTGCAAAAGGTTCGACGCGTGCTATATCACCGGCATTGAAGTGCTCCGGACTTTCTTTGTTTAAGAGTTGCAGCACCCCAATCGTCTCTCCCTTGTGGCGTAGAGGAAAATTTAGCGCATCCTCGGTGCGGTATCCTGAAACTAAATCGGCTTTCCCGAAGTGCTCGGGATCAATTTTCGAGTTTGGACTCACTAACGGTTGTCCAGTTGTCAAGCACCTCCCCGCAAGGCTTTTCAAAGGTATTACCTTCCTCTTTAAGGCCGCTGCTTCCCCGCCGAAGGGTTGAATCGATAAAAACACCAGCCCTCTCGGTTCCGACGATGTTCTGTCAAGAAGCGGAATATAAATGGACCCGGCCCCCGCTCGCATATCTCTCATCGTAGCCTGCAGACTCTCATCAATTTCAAGCTTCTTGGTTAGCACCGCGGTTCCAACCCGTCTTGAGGTCGCGACTTCGTCCAATAGCTCTTTATATCGGGCTTCAAGATCAGAATATCGTTTCTGGACCAACGTGTTATCCGCTTCCAGGCGCTCCTGACTAACCTTAAATTGCAATTGGGTGATATATCTTGTGATACCCACAATAGTGCCTAAAATCGTTAATCCCCCTGTCGTGATTCCTATCCATTCCGTCACTGCCATTTTAGTAGCCCCCTTTATTCACAAATTCGTCATACGCGCCGGTCTAGGGGTCTGGCGTGCTCAATGATATTTAGGGCCAATAGCGACTATCAGACCCCAGTGACCCTCCCATCAACGAAGGGCATCGGGATAGCGAGCGGCAAGCTCCTTTACGAATCCTGTTTGCTCCAGCTCGCCGATAAACCGGGCATTGTAGAACTCTGCCGGATTGGCGGTCCGTGCCCGTGAGTCGTCATCCGCAAAACCCCAGCGCTGACCCTCAACCTCTTGTCAATGAGCGGGTCAAAGTTATTCGAAATGGTTGCCGGGCGTCAAGGGCAGAGAAAAAGGACGCAGGACGTGCTAATGCGAGCGGCCAGCCTTTTACTTCACAACAGATCCTTGATAAGCAGGAAACTCTTGCAGGAGGATCGGGGGTTGAAGCGTGCAATCGCAGGGTAAGCCCGGCTATGAGCAGAAGAGACCCTTATTCTATGGCTGGTATATCGTCGGGGTTGGAGTCGTTACCCAAATCGCCTCCGCCTTTTCCCTCTCCAGCACTCTAAGCGTTTTCCTCAAGCCCATCACCGAGGATTTAGGCGTCTCGCGGGGAGTATTCTCGCTTCTCCGGACGGGTGAGATTCTCGTCAGCGCCGTGATCGCGCCTCTCATCGGACCTTTGATCGATCGTCACGACGGTCGGTGGCTTATCACCATCGGCGCCGTGGTAGCCAGCGCAGGCTATCTCCTCTTGAGCCAGGTTCAAGAATTCTGGCAGTTCTTTCTGCTGCGCTGCAGCTTGGTCACTGCGGGAGACACCTTGATGGGTTCCCTGGTCGTCAATGTGATCATCTCCCGATGGTTTATCCGCAAACGAGGCAGGGCTATTGCCATTGCCAACCTGGGAACGGGGATGGCCAAAGTAAGCATGCCTCTCTTTGCCGCTGCACTTTTTGTTTGGGTGGGATGGCGCCAAACCTGGGCGGTCTTCGGGATCCTCGCCCTTGTACTGGTCGTAGGGCCCGCCATCGCCTTTATTCGAACGAGCCCTGAGGACATGGGTCTTCATCCCGACGGGACACCCATTCCTCGCCAAACAGGCATACCGCCGGAGAGAGAGGCCAGACTCTCGGCAGCCCAACGTCAGGCCCTGGCAGCCGATGTGACGTGGAGCCGAGCAGAAGCGCTGCGCACACAGGCCTTCTGGCTTCTCGTCATTACCTTCGGAATTGCCAGCGTGGGCATCGGAGGCTTGAATCTCCACGTCTTCGCGTTCGTCACAGACATCGGCTATCCCCCCATTATGGCCGCTACCTTTATGAGCGTGATCGCATTGAGCCAGCTCTGTTCCACACTCTTCTGGGGCCTTCTCGCCGAGCGCGTCGATATTCGAAAGGCAGCCATGGTCCAATTCCTGATTCAAGCCCTAGGGCTGACGCTGGCTATCACATCCAGGCAGCTTTTATACGTGTATGCAGGTTTTTTTCTCTACGGCATCGGGCTGGGAGGGAGTTTTGTGCTGCGGGAGGTTATCTGGGCCAACTACTACGGGCGGCTTTCCCTCGGCGCAGTGCGCGGCATGGGAACGTTTCTCACTCAGGTTTTCGCCGCCAGCGGAGCGCCTTTCTTCGGTTTTCTCTTCGACGCCACCGGCAGCTACTTCATTTCTTTTACCTTCTTCGCTATCGCCCTTTTGGTCTCAGCTATACTGATCATGCTCGTACGGCCGCCGAAGAAGCCGGCCTCCGGCAACGGGTCCGTGAAGAAGGACTGAAAAGCTGACGAGACAAGGGAGATTTCATGATCACTCCTTGAATCTGCCGCACTTGCGGCGCCTTCCTTACTTCACGAATCCAATCTTCTGGAAAAAGCCCGATCTCTCAAGGTTCTCGGCAAAGGAGTTATCGAAAAATTCTCTCGGGTCCGTATTCCTTGCTCCGGGGAATTCCTTTTCATCAAGATAATCAAATTGAGCCTGGATCACTTCCGCGCGGACGGCCAGGCTGTTATCCCAATAAGGTGCAAACGTGTCATAGGTCCCATCAAGCATTTTCGGATCGTCGATCTTCGCATATTTGGCAATCGCCTTCTTTGAGACGGAAGGATCCCTTTTTGCCAGCAGCACTCCTTCCGCAATCGCTTTCAAAAAAGCATA
>JACPSF010000268.1 GCA_016193385.1 Deltaproteobacteria bacterium | reverse complement strand
CTTTTAAATCAAGTGGTTATAGAAGAGATTAAATGTAATTTCTCTTTCAGGTTTTAATTTTACATCACCTCCTGACAGAAGGTCGCGCGGCTAACGCATGGTCGATGGTAGCCATAGGGCTAACCGGGGAAAAACTGCCACCAGGGTAATGGCCAGTAGCGCCAGAAGCAAAAAAGGGACAGCCCCTCGCAGAATGGTGCCCAGAGGCACATCCGGAGCTATATTACTGGTGACGTACAGGTTCATACCCACCGGCGGCGTTATGAAGGCAATCTCAAGATTGATGATCAGTATTACGCCATACCAGATAGGGTCGAATCCCAAGCTGGTAATAATGGGCAGAAACAAAGGCGTGGTAATCAGTATGATTGCGGTTGAGTCCAGGAAACAGCCCAGGATAAGCAGGATGATGTTCATGCCCGCTATAATGACCCAGGGCGCTACTGCCAGGGAGGCCATCCACTTGCTAAGACTCTGGGTCGCCCCGGTGAGAGTCAGGTAATAGCTGAACAGCATAGCGCCCACGACGAGAATCATAATGAAGCCCACGAGCTCCACCGTTCGCCGGGCAATCTCCACCAGCTTCTTGAAACTAAGTGAGCGATAGACCAGGGCAACCCCCAGGGCGCCAATAGCGCCAACTCCGGCGGCCTCAGTGGGCGTAGCGACGCCGCCATAGATGCTTCCCAGTACCAGAATGATGAGAACTATAGCTGACCACAGTTTGCGCAAGGAAAGGAACCTTTCCTTCCAGGTGACACCAGCTATGCCCGGAGCGAGGTGAGGGCGGCGCCAGGCAATAATGAGCACGTA
The DNA here is from genome assembly GCA_016193385.1 of Deltaproteobacteria bacterium. The sequence continues at coordinate 16,307 of JACPSF010000268.1, read as the reverse complement.
TGTCGAAAAGAGCACGGTCAGCAGGGTGCCGGGAATGATGCCAGCGATGAAGAGCTGGCCGACAGATTGCTCGGCGATTACCCCGTACATAATGAAGGGCAGGCTGGGCGGAATAAGTATACCCAGCGTGCCGGCGGTAGCCACCGAGCCGGTAGCTAATCCCTTATCGTAGCCGCGCTTGAGCATCTCGGGGATAGCCACAACGCCGATGGTGGCCGCTCCCGCCATGCTCAGACCGCACATCGAGGCAAAAATAGCGCAGGCAACGATACTGGCCACGGCCAGGCCCCCACGGACTCGCCCAAACCATTTTAGCGCCGCATCGAACATATCGGCGCCGACGCCACTGACCGCCAGAATATCACCCATCAAGACGAAAAGTGGAATGGGGGTGAAGACAAACCGGGCGATAGAGCTGAAGGCATGCAAGCCCAAATAGGTCACGGCGGCGTCAAGGCTGGTTATCATCGCCAAGCCAACGAAGCCGGTGAGTAGCAAGGCGAAGCCAATCGGCAGTCCTGCCAGCAAAAGCACCGCCAGAGCAGCGAGCGGAACGACGGTGTTGGTCAGCTCCAAAGGGTGCCTCTCTTAAACTCTTCTGCCGGGCCTTATACTTCCTTCGTCGCTTTGCCGCTCCACAACGAACCTTATACCCTGAACCAGGTCCGCCAGTAATTGCAGGCACATCACCCCAGCGCCCAGCGGCACCAAAAGTCGCGGCGGAAAGAGTGGAATTGCAGCGGCATCAGAGAGGAAACCGGACTGGTAGGCGGCCAGGGCAAACTTCCAACTGGCCCAGGTAAGCAGGGCGAAAATGACCAGAGAGCATAAGGTGGTGATTACGCTCAGCACCGCCTTCGTTCTCGCGCTCTGCAGGCGGAAAAAGAAATCGATAGTGATGTGTTTTCGCTCGTGCTGGACATAACCCAGAGCCAGGAACGTCAACGCCACCATCATAAATTCGGAGACCTCGGCCACCCAGCGCACCGGGATATTGAAAATGTACCGCATGATCACGCCGTAGACCACGACAAGCATCATGGCCAAGGCAATGAAGATATTGACACCGAGGGCTACCAGCTCCACCGTCCGGAGCGCCCGCCCGCTACGGTCCAACATATTTGACTTCGTGCTCAAATCAGTTTATCGGCATTTGTTTATGAGCAGGTCGATTAGGTGTTTACTTCTTCTCGCCCAACTCTTTGAGCACGAAGTCCAGCAGCCTCTGCCCCGGAGCGCCGTTGGCTTTCAGCCAGTTGTCCCATATGGGTCTCGACGCATCCCGCCAGCGCATGGTTTCCTTCTGCGGAACAAAGTAGACGTCCATCCCCTTCTTGGCGAGGTCCTCTATCGCTGTCTTCTCCAAATGCAGGAAGGCATCCAGGCTATGCTTCTCGGTATCTATCCCCGCCTGAATAATAATATCCTGTATGTCTTTGGGCAGCTTGTTAAAGACACTCAGACTCATAATCTGCGCAGCGGTATATCCCGTAAGACTGATGTAGGGAATGACGGCGTACTTGGCTACTTCGTACAGTTTGTACTCCAGGGCGGACAGCGGATGCCACAGCGAGCCGTCGAGGACGCCGGTGGATAGCGCCAGGTAGACCTCGGCGGAAAGCAGGCTTTGCGCCGTGGCGCCGAGGCCATTAATCGTGTCCGACTGCAGCTTGCCGGCAGTTCTCACCTTTCTCCCTTTCCACTCCTCTAGTGTTTTCAGCGGCTTCTTGAAGAACATGGACATCGTTCCAAGGGACTCAGCGCCCACGATCTTGACATTGTATTTAGCCATGGCGTCGGTGATCTCCGGCTGATGGAATAGCGCTGCGGCGATTCTGATGTGCCCGGCGACGTCAGTGTTGAACAGGAAAGGCAGGTCCTGAGAACCGATAAGCGGTACTTTACCGGTGAAGAATGCCGGTATCAGTGCACCGAACTCAGCCGTACCACCCCCGACGATCCCTAGCTGCTCGGTGCCTTTGCCCAATTGTTCACTGGGAAAGTACTGCCATTTGATTCTGCCCTTACTTAACTCCTGCACCCGGTTCATAAAGTACTCGCCCAGCGTTTTTGCCTGAGGCGAGCCCGGTGGATAATAGCCGGCAAATTTGAAGGTGTACGCCGTCGCCGGTGGCGCGGGTGTCGTCGCGGCCTGCGCATTCGTTGGTGGCGATGCCAACGACAGCGCAAAGACTGACACTAGTAGATAGAAACCTTTTTTCATAATCATCATTCGTCTCCTACGGACCCAGTGTCCCATTTTTTGGCAGAGACTATTCGATAACAGGCTGTTATGTCAACCTCAGGTCGATTTGGAAAAAGCCTTCTTGACAAGAGTCGAGAATAGGTATACGAGGAAAAATGCGCCTCAGAACCTCCAAATATAGACAGGCGCTGGGGCAGGCAAAGCGCGCACGCCGGGGCCCCTATAGAGAATGGAGGTAACATTTATGGGAGAGCTGAGTCCACCTTGCGACTTTTGCCCGCTGTCAGCGGGCGGCACGACCATCGGCCGGGCTTATACTTCGGCACCGAGCTAGCTGAATCAAGCCCTCAACTATAGTGCCTGAAGGCACGGGCTCGCTTAGCGAGAATCGGAGGAAGGGCTTCGCGCAAGCAGGCTCAAGAGGACACCGAGGGAGCCACGACACGAATGGAAGTGCTGAAGCGGTTGCTGGCGGGCGGGCATTGAGACAAAAATTGAGATGTTCTTCACGGCGCATTAGCGCCGGCGACGGGCTTCCTTCCCGGGAAGGAAGCCCGTCTTATTTTTCTCCTCCTACCGCGTCAGGCGACGAAAAACCCTCTCTGGCGTGATGGGCAGGGAATCCACCAGTATCCCCGAGGCGCTTCTTATCGCGGCGGCAACCGCGGGGGCAACCGGCGCTAAACCTCCCTCTGCCATTCCCTTACTTCCAAAGGGTCCTGGCCCATCCGCGTTTTCTATCAAGACGCTAGAGTAAATGTCCGGCAGATCCTTAAACTTGGGAACACAGTAGTCGATGGGGTTGGCATTCATCAATATTCCCCCTTCGAAGCGCTGTTCCTCGACCAGGGTGTTTCCTATGCCGAACATCACGGCCCCCTCGTCCTGCCCCTCACATTTCAAAGGGTGAACAGCCCTACCCACATCGGCCGCCGATACGTAACACCGCAGAGAAACCAGTCCGGACTCAGTATCCACTCCCACGGAAGCAACACCCGCATTGATCTCCCACGTGCATATATCAATGGCACCCGCATCTTCTTTCGGCCGGCAGACTCCCTTGGCCGTAAGTCTCTCGGCCGTACGCTTCGCCAATTCCGCCACGCTGAACAGAACCTTCTCCGGACCGACGATTTGACCATCGATAACGGACAAGATTTCTTTCTTATGTCCTGATCTTTCAGCCGCTCGAGTCAAAATAGCGTTTCTGAGCTCTTCGGCAGCCTGCCTTACAGCACCGCCCATCAGGACGGTGATTCTGCTGCCAAAGACGCCCGACGTCGGGGGCGTTACCGCGGTATCCGCAGGGGCGATACGTATCGCATCCATCGGCACACCCAAAACCTCAGCGGCAATCTGGACCAGCACCGTCCTGGCGCCGCCGCCGATTTCCGGCGCATTGGCCGAGATCAGAAAAGTTCCGTCCGTTCCCGCTTCGATCACCGCCTCATAGGGCGCCGTAGAAACGTCCTTCATCGTGCAGGCCACTCCGGCGCCAAATCTCCAAATGGTGGGATCAATCGCGTTTGGTCCTGGGTTTCGCTGCCGCAGACGCTCGTACTGGTCCACGCAGGTCTTAAGCGCATTGTACGGATCTCCGTCCAGAGGCGGCCCGCCAAAAACGTACCTCTCACCGGCGCGCAGGAGATTCTTCAACCTGAACCCGATCGGGTCCAAACGCAACTCCATGCAGATCTGTTCCGTGTGCGCTTCGCAGGCCCAAGCGGTCTGGACGCTCCCGATGCCACGAAACGCGCCCGACGGAAGTTTGTTTGTATAAACGGCGTAGCATTCAGCGCGAGCATGCTTCAGCCGATAGGGCCCCGCGGAGCGGAAGGCCGCCTTCTTGGTGACCTGCGGGCCGAAGTCGGCGTACGCACCAGTGTCCAGACGGATGATAACTTCTCGACAAACAAGCATTCCTTCCCGGTTGAGACCACTGCGAATTTGGATCTCCGCAGGGTGCCGTCTGGTCGTATACGCCGTTTCCTCCTGGGAAAGGCGAACCATGACCGGCGCTCCGGCAACGGCTGAAGCTGCCACGGCTAACGGTTCGATGGCCACGAACCCCTTGGCTCCGAAGCCGCCGCCGACAAATGGAGCGATAATCCGAACCCGCTCCGGATCGATACCAAAGATATGAGCCAGTTCGTCCCTCACCTGAAACGGCGCCTGAGTGGAACTGTAGACAGTAATGGAATCCTTTGCGACCATCCCCACGGCGCAGTGGGGCTCCATAGGATAGTGAAAAAGGGAGGGAAAGTTGAATTGGTCCTGAACTACAAAATCACACTCTTGAAAAGCCAGACCGGGATTTCCCGCCTCAAAGCACGCGTAGCCACAGATGTTGCGGCCAAAATCGGGCTGGATGTCGGAGCGTGTCAACTCGTAGCCAGGCTCCTTACCGTGCAACAAGTTATCTCCGCTCAGCGCTGCCTCGATATCCGAAACGACCGGCAGCGGGGCATAGTCCACCTCCACGCGTCGCACGGCTTCCCGAGCCGCGCTCTCGTCTTCGGCGACTACGATAGCGACGGGCTCACCGGCAAACCGGACCCGTTGATGCGCGAGAATAGGACGATCCTTGATCGCCTGCCCGTAACGCCTCAAAAGTTTCGATCCGCAGATCGACATGCCGCTCAAAGTCTCGTAAGTGATAACCTTGCGCACGCCTGAAACCCGCTCCGCTCGACGTGTGTCCAGTCTCTCAATGGTAGCGTGAGGGTAATCGCTGAAGAGGAGCTTGGCCTGGAGCATGTCTGGTAACGAGAGATCGGCAGCGTACTTTGCTTTTCCGGTTACCTTCTCCCAACCGTCCAGGGTCGCAACGGAATGACCTACGTATCGCATCTCTTCATACCGGAAATCAAAAGTCCCCGCAGCGGCGTGTCGAACTCTAAACCACCGCGACCAAGATCAAAAAACCGCTACTCAGCCCACAAGTGGCGGAAGCGCGTCGCCACGACCTGATCGTAGGGAACAGATTTAGAGAGCATCCCAATCTTCTGCGCAAAACGGTTCATCCCGGCCACAACCTCCTCGGAAATGGCGGGATCGTAATAGGGGAGGTCACGCTCTATTAGCGTTGCGATGAGTCCTGCTTCCCCGGGAGGAAAGAGGCGCTTTCCCACCTCCGTAGCCCTCTGGGGATCTTCCCGCAGCGCCTTTTGCGCCTTCACAATGGCCTTGACCGCCGCCGTCACTGCGGCAGGGTCCTCCGCAATCTTCCTCTCCGTCGTTATTAAAGCCGGAAACGTGTAGCGGCCGGCCTCAGACGGGCCATCTCCCCGTCGCACGTCCAAGACCAAAGTGCCTATCCCCTTTCGCACCGCAATCTCCGCTCCCATTCCGTTAGCCCAAAACCCATCCAGTTTTCCTTCTTCCAGCGCCCGTGCCGCAGAAACCCCAAATGGTACTCCCGCGCCACTCGCTCCCGGTATCGGCCCGATCTGAACCCCGGCGCGCTCGGCATCTATCCCCGCTTCTTTCAGAAGCTGCCTGAGTCCCACATCCGGTCCCGGCGCTGCCCCGATCCGAAGCCCCTTCACGATCCCGATCTCTCCCCGCTTCGCTTTAAGGTCCGCGCGCACCACCAGAAACCAATACATCCTCTGCGCCAAAGCGACCAAAAGCTTCCCCCCCTTCCAGGCCGGAAGCGCAGCAAGCGTCGCATGGGCCGATCCCGCTACGAAATCCACCCCCCCGTCCCGCATCACCTCCATCGCCCTGGTCACTGGATACAAATTCTCAAGCTTCGCCTCGTATCCCTCATCCTTAAAAAAGCCCAATTCCACCGCTGCTATGGCCGGAAAATACGAATTCGATATCATGTCCGCTACGGCAACTCGCATAAATACCCCCCAATCAGAATCTTCCAGAGAAACGACACTATCTGAACCAAAGCTTCGCTGTCAACGAGCGGCACCCTCGACTGCGAAAAGACTGCCGCAGAATCAAGAGCGCAGGGGGGCTGCTCCGAAGCGGGGAGACATCCGGCACTGCAGCTACTCAGAGAACAAGAGCGTATCAGGGTAAACGCTTAGAGGCAGAGAGGCAGAGGCCTATTGGCTCCCGCTGAGGGGCAGGCCTCCTGCGCTCAATAACAACTAGGGCATTTTGAATGCGGCGTGTTGAGGATGAAGCCAACTACCACTATGATGGGAAAATCGAAATAGCGGGAAGGGTTGCGGAAAGATGGCGAAATATGACTTTGATCTGTTCACGATCGGCGCCGGCTCGGGCGGCGTACGCGCGAGCCGCGTCTCCGCCTCCTACGGCGCCAAAGTGGCGATCGCCGAGGAGCGCTACCTGGGCGGGACCTGCGTCAATGTCGGCTGCATCCCAAAAAAGCTGCTCGTGTACGCGGCGCACTTTCGCGAGGACTTCGAAGATGCGGCCGGATTCGGCTGGACCGCGGGCGAGCACAGGGTCGACTGGAATAGGCTCATCGCCAACAAGAATGCCGAAATTCAGCGGCTCAACGGCGTCTACGGGAGGCTTCTAGAAGCGGCCGGAGTCCTGATCATCGATGGCCGCGCCCGGATGCTGGACCTTCATACTGTAGCCGTCGGGGAACAGCGCTATACGGCGAAATACATCTTGGTGGCCACGGGAAGCTGGCCTACGATTCCCGCGATTCCCGGGGCCGAGCACGCGATTACCTCCAACGAAGCGTTTTACCTTCCTTCGCTGCCGCGGCGGATCATCATCGTCGGCGGCGGCTACATCGGAGTCGAATTCGCCGGCATCTTCCACGCCCTGGGAGTTAAGGTCACCCAGCTTTATCGCGGGCGTCTCTTCCTCCGCGGCTTCGATGATGACGTGCGCGAGACCCTGGCAGACGAGATGAGAAAAAAGGGCATCGACCTGCGCTTCCAGACCACCGTGGAAAAGATCGAAAAAGGGCGGCAGGGTCTGAGCGCCAAACTCATCGACGGGACCGTTTTGGAGGTCGACCAGATCATGTTCGCCACCGGACGGCACCCCAACACCGCCGGGCTGGGTCTTGAGAGTCTAGGTGTCAGACTGACTGGAAAAGGCGCCGTCGAGGTGGACGAGTATTCCCGTACCAGCGTGCCGAATATATATGCCATCGGGGACTGCACGGATCGCCTGATGTTGACGCCGGTTGCGATCGCTGAAGGCCGAGCCGTGGCGGAAACGCTTTTTAACGATAATCCCATGAGGCCGAATTACGCCAACGTTCCGACCGCCGTCTTTAGCCTACCGAATGTCGGCACCGTGGGGCTCACGGAAAGAGAGGCGCGCGAGCGAAACGGCAAGATCGATGTTTACCGCACCCGCTTCAGGCCGCTGAAGCACACGCTCTCCGGGCGAGACGAAATGACCATGATGAAACTCGTCGTGGACCGGGCCACAGACCGCGTCCTTGGCTGCCACATGGTAGGCCAGGAGGCGGGTGAAATCGTCCAGGGGCTGGCCGTGGCACTCACCTGCGGCGCCACCAAGGCGCATTTCGATGCGACGATCGGCATCCACCCGACGGCGGCCGAAGAGTTCGTGACCATGCGAAGTAAAGTGCCGGAGCCGGATGCCTCGAACGCCCGACGACCCGAAACTTCTTGACCGCGGCACGGACGTGATTTATAAACTTCGACAAGAGACATCATGAGCATCAATCTTCCACCCAAAGCACTGCCGGAGATTTTGCCGGTCTTCCCGCTTACGGGCGCCCTCCTGCTTCCGGGAACGGTCCTCCCACTCCATATCTTCGAGCCGCGCTATCGCAACATGGTCGAGGACGCTCTACAAGCAGAGGGAGTCTTCGGGATGATTCAGCCCATCGTGCCCCGGCAGGACAACCGGCCATCACCCGGAGCCGACAAGGAGACTCCCGAACTCTACAAGGTTGGGTGCGCGGGCTATATCGAACGATGGCAGAAATTGTCAGACGGCCGGTACATGATCCAATTGAAGGGCCTCAACCGTTTTCGCGCTGAGGTGGAGATGCCGCTGCTTCGGGGCTATCGACGGGTCAAGGCCAATTACGGTGATTTCCCGGATTCGACCGCCAAGCCGGATTGGCGCTGCGACCGAGTTGCGCTGATCCGGGCGCTGGAAGAGTACGGCAAAGCGCACGGGCTGCAAGTAGAGTCGAGCCAGCTCGATCGCTCCACCGATTTTGACCTGGTAAACTTATTGGGCGTGGCCCTCCCATTCCATCCCGCAGAGAAACAGGCCTTGCTCGAAGCGCCCTCCGTCAAAGACCGTGAAGAAGTTCTTTTTAATCTGCTCCAATTGGGCGCCGGGCCCACAGCCGCCGGTTCGGACACCCCGACCCGGACGGTCAACTGACGCTCGGCTCCTGCCTGGCTATAATGTGCTGAAGGCGGTCGCGCTAGGAGCCAAAGCGGTCGCCATCGGCAAGCTTCAGGGATGGGCCTTGGTCGATTTACCTAGGAGCCACTGGGAACCATGGACGGCACGCAGTTCTTAGTCGTCCGCCACGGCGAGACCGCCTGGAATCTGGACGTCAGATGGCAAGGCCATCTCGACAGCCCCCTCACCGCCAGGGGCATTGCCCAGGCGGAGGCTCTGGCGCGGCGCCTGAGGGAGGCGAAGTTTAGCGCTCTCTACAGCAGCGATCTTGGCAGGGCTTACGAGACGGCCAGGATCATCTCGAACGCTACGGGTCACGGGATTGTTGTTGACGGGCGCCTACGGGAGCGAAATCTCGGCATCTTTCAGGGGCTGCGAACCGATGAAATCCAGAAAAGCTATCCTGAGGAGTACCGTTTACATAAAAGCATCGGCGCTGACTACGTGATTCCGGCCGGAGAAAGCCTGCGACAGCAGGTGGAGCGCAACGTCTCCTGCCTGGAAGAGATCGCCCAGGAGCGTGCGGGAGAATCCATTGTGGTCGTCACGCATGGCGGGGTTCTCGGAGGATTATTCCGGCACACCCTCTGCCTCCCGTTCGAAACCCCGAGGCGTTTTGAATCTACCAACGGCAGCATCAACATTTTTGTCTACGAGAAACCCCACTGGGTTCTCCAGACCTGGGGAGATATCAGCCATTTAGATAGTTTCTCGACTCTGGACGATCTTTGACCCCCGCACCGAGCTCTACAAGTGCGGGATTACTTCCTTCGCTAAAAGCTCGAGGTGCTCCATTTCCTGAAATACCGGATTCAACAACAGGTGGTTGGCTCCGGCGTGCACGATCTCACGGAGCTTGTCGACGCATTCCGACCGGTTGCCCCAGACCGCCACCCGCGACGCCAGCTCTGAGCTTTTGTAGCGGACCGCAAACCACTCGCGCAAACGACGCTCGGCCCGCTGCCGATCGTCGTCGACAGCAATGTAAACTCTCTTGGAGACGGTGAAGGTAGCCGGGTCACGCCGGGCTTCATCCAGCAAGCGGCGAAGCAGAGCGGACTCCTTGATAAAGGTGGTTGTCGATGAGGAGCCGGCTCCCATCCATCCGTCTCCGTATTTGACCGCGCGCCTCAAGGCCGGCTCTCGGTGGGCCCCGAACCAAATCGGCGGATGAGGTTTCTGAACCGGTTTCGGCTCCATCGCCACTTCCTGAAAGCGCCAGAACGAACCCTGGAAACTGGCGGCCGGCTCGGTCCAGAGAGCTTTCATGACCTCGATGCTTTCCACAAAGCGGCGCACCCGTCGTCCGTCCGTAGCTCCGAAAATGGAGTCGTTCCCAGCGCCGGAGCCATCCACGCCAAGACCGATCCCTACCGTAAGACGGCCCCGGCTCAGATGGTCGAGGGTGGAAAGGCTCTTGGCAAGCTGAACCGGGTTGCGCAGAACAGTGAGCAGAACCGAGGTCCCCAGGCGCAACCTGGAAGTCAGGGCCGCCGCGAAGTTAAGCAGGCTGACCGGCTCGAGGATGGCGAAGTCTCCAATGATTTGTTCCTGCACCCAGACGCTGTCGTACGCGAGCGTCTCCGCCAGCAGGAGAAAATTCCGGATAAGCCGGATATCGACGGGCGGGTTGATGAATACCTGGGGCATCGCGATACCGCAGGAAGTCGAGCCAGTTGCCATGCGCTGTCCTCCGATCGAACAGTACCCTTACGTGGCGTGTGTCACAGGATCAGCAAGGGAGTGATCTTCGGTTTACTCTAAGTCGCAATTAAGGTTCGCGCCCCTTTTCCCGTCGTGAACCGGCAGGGTTTTCCGGCCACGCGGCCAGGGATGCGATTCCCTGCCAGGCCGCGGGGGCGCATGCCTTTTTCGCGGCCTCATCCGGGGGAATCTTGCTATCCCACAAATTGGCGACGAATCGGCATCCCGTGATGCCGTCCGAGGCGTTCGAGGCAAGCCAGCACACCGGAGCCGCCATGACATCAGGCTGAACTAACGTGCTGCGGTCGAATGGTGCGCCATCGGGAATAAAGCTCGTGTTCGTGGGTCCCCCAGGCACGAGCACGTTGACGGTGACCCCGGTCTTTTCCAAGTCCTTCGCCCAACTTGCGGTAGCCGCTTCAAGCGCCGCCTTCGACATGCCATAGGGGGTGTAGCCGGGCCGGTACATCGTGTCGAGGCTGGTGGTCACATTGATGATCCTACCCCATCCCTGCCGGATCAGGCGCGGAGCCACGGCCCGTGCCATAAGAAAAGCGCCCTTCCAGTTTACATCCATCAAGGCCTGCCAGCGATCCGGCTCCACCTCCCAAAACCGCACCGGCTCGCGCATGTAATCCGGCCGAACGGTCTGCATTCCTACACCGGCATTGTTCAAAAGAATGTGAACGCTGCCAAACTTTGACACGACCGCCTCCACCACTCCGTTGCAATCTTCCGCGCGAGTGATATCGGCGCAGAGGGCAAGCATCGATCCCTCACCCCCTACGCTGGCGGCTTTTTTGGCGATAGCGTTCAGACGATCCTGCCGGATATCTACAATCGTGACGCCGGCTCCCTCCTCCATCATTGCAAGCGCCATCACGCTCCCCATCCCGCCGCCGCCTCCCGTAATGATAGCGACTTTACCAAGCAACGATTGCTTCGACATCGTTCGCCTCCTACAGACTTGATGATCGCGCAAAACCAACCGGAACCATCACAGACTCTCCGCTACGGGGTCTTTGCGCTCGTATTGAGCTGGGCGCCTCTCATGGCTGAAGTGACGAGCGCCACCAGACTCAATGCCATCCCGACACCGAAAACCACGTTGAACGCGTTGACAAAGGGGGCGGGCTGGGCTGCCGATGGAATCGCCGTGGCCAGACCGGTAATCAGGCGAAACACCTTCGTCATCAGGAGACTCCCCAGCGAGATGCCCAAAATCATTCCCAGGTTGAACGCGAGGTAAAGCGATCCGGTGGCAAGACCTCGGTGCTCTTTCGGCGCCGATCCTAGCATAGCCGCGTGATTGGGGGTAAGAAAAAAGGCGTTGCCCAACCCTCCCATCGCGAGCACCGCCGCGGCAAGGAGCCAATGGGAATCGGTCCTCAATGTCGTCCCCAGAAAAAGGGCGACGACGTGCAAAAACACCCCGGCGGTTGCCGGAAGTCGCGGGCCTGCTCGATCGGTAACATAACCCACGGCCGCCGAAAGGGTTAAAGTAAAGAAAGGCGGAGCCATAAAAAGAACCCCGATAAACGAGGGGGAAAGATGAAGGATTTCCTGAAGATAAAACGGCAAAATGAACAGGGTGAGGCCGGTAGTAACCGAAAGCAAGAGAAGGCTCAGGCTGCTGAAAGCAAACATGCGGATCTTATAAAGCGAAAGGTTCACGATGGGGCTGATAGCCGTGCTCTCCCGCCATAAGAAGCCACCGAGCGCCCCGCCAAAAACGAGCACCAGGGTCACCCGCTGCCCAAGAGTGATTATTTCCAAAATTCTTTGGTTCAAGACGGCCAGCAGACTGGACGCGGCGAGCATCAGCAGTCCTGCCCCGAGGTAATCCACAGAGGCTTTTACTGGTGATTCCGCCGCACTGGTTAAAATTTCCCACCGTTTCCGATTCGCCAAGGTCAAAAAGGTCCCGAGGGCGCCGATCGGAACAAGAAAGAAAAAGATCCCTCTCCAGTGAATATAGTCGATGATCAGGCCACCCAGACTCGGGCCAAAAAAGGACCCCGTCGCAAAGGCCATCGTCATATAACCTTGGCTTCTTCCCGCTCCACCCTCCGGAATGGCCTCCATCGCCAAGACCCTGCCTGTGGATTGTGTCATCGCCCCGGCAACTCCCTGAATGAAACGAAAGACGATAAGCTGGTAGATATTCTGCGAGATCCCGCAGAGAAAAGAGCTCACTGTAAGGAGAAGCAACCCCGAGCTGTAGACCGTCAGCCGCCCGTAGATGTCCCCGATCCTTCCAAAGACCACGGAAAGGCTGATGGCCGATAATTCATAAGAAAGCAGCGCCCAAGAGATCCCGAGGAGGTCGGTTTTAAGACCTTGAGCGACGGTGGGAAGCGAAATCGCGAAGATTCTGGCGGCAACGCCGGCGAGGAAATTGCCCAACATCGTGTTGCCGAGCAGAATCCAGTCAGCGCGCGCGCCCGATGCTTTCGCAGACCCGATTGAGATTAACCTCTGCCTTCCAGAATCCAGCGGGCGATATCGATTCTACGGGCAAACCAGACATCGGGAAAAGATCTGGCGTACTGCATCGCCTCTTGATAAAACTTTCCAGTAGCGGGGAAGGCCATCTGGCAGTGCATTCCCACAGTGAGGAGCTTGGGCTCCTCCTGGGATTCCTCATAGAGCACGTCAAATTCGTCCTTGAAAGCCTGGAGCAGATCCCGAGCTGCCTTTCCTCGCCGAAACATACCGGTATCGTTGAGTCCGCTGATCGAATTACGATACGGGATCTCCAAAATGGTCCCGCTGTTGGAGCGAACCAGGTAAGGCACGTCGTCATTCAGGGTATCCCCGTGCCAGAGGAATCCCTCATCTGCCAGCAGCTCCACTGTATATTCGGTATGCCTCATCCCCGAAGAGAGCCAACCGTAGGGTCTTTCCCCCACCAGCTCCCGGAAGATCTTCACGCAGGCCTGGATCTCCTCCTTTTCCTCCTCCCTGGAAAGTAGCACCGATTGGATGTCTTCCGCATAATTATGGCCGACCACCTCGTGACCGTCCGCGTGAATCTGCTTGACAGCTTCGGGGTATTTGATTGCGGCCAAAGCATTAATGTTGAAGGAACCCTTCAGGTCGTACTTTTTAAGGGTTCGAAGGATCCGCCACACACCGGTTCTGCCGCCGTAGTCGTTTTCGCTTGCTGTCTTGTAGTCATAAACGCACCTGGCATCGTCCAGAGTGAGTGGATTGGACCCGCCGACGTGGCGACTCTTTCTGAGCTTCGGGTCCGGGACCTCCGTCCAGGCCTCAAGATTCCCCACCAGGCTGACCGCCAATCTGGCCCCGTGAGGCCATTTGATTTTGACCCGTTCGGCCTTGGAAAAGTTTTCGTAGAAAGAATCGTGCTTGGGCAACATCTATCATTCCTCCCGATGAATCGGTCCGGATATCGGTCTTTCATAGATCAACCGCCCGCCGCTTGTCAACCAAAGCGGATTTTCTGGTGACGTGAGGAGTACTCCCGACACTCCTGTGAGAAGCAGGGAGGGGTCAAACCCTCAGCGAAGCAAAATTCGATGACGTTGGGAGAGCCCTACAGGCCGCAGACGGGAAACTTGAAGGGATAATTGTGCAACGCCTCTCCTCCGTCAGGCTTTACAACTACCGCCGCGCCCAACTGCAGGCCCGCCCGGAAGTCCCGAGTGATCGGGTTGGGTTGAATCACATGGACCATGTTTTCCACCAGAGTCCAGGGCTCTAGAGGATGAGCGGCCGACTGCGTCCCAAGCTCGGGGAACTTTCCCCGCTCCCCATGAAAAACGCTGTCGTAGCTGGTGAAGCCGTATTCCTCGATGACCGATGTGGCGGCCACGATCTCCGCGCTGCTGGTGCCCGGCTTGCAGATGCGCCGAACCGTCTCGTAGCACTCCAGCGCCGCGTCGAAGAGCTTACGATAAACTGGGGAGGGTTCCTGGCCGATGGCAAACGGGCGATGGATCTGGGTCGCATAACCCCAGTAGCTCACCGTCAGTTCGGTAATCACCACGCTGCCGACGCCGATGGTTCGCGGCGTTACCCGTTGCCAGGGCACAAAGCGGTCAGGCTCCGCCATGTCGGTGGTGGCGATAAAATGAATCCCCGGGTCTCCGCCGTTCTTGATATAGGCGCCATACACAATCGAGAGAATGTCATGTTCGGTCATCCCCGGCTTAAGGCGCTGTTCCAAGGCTTCGCAGGCCAGATCCGTGAGATAGCCGCTCCGCCGCAAGTAGGCGAGCTCTTCTTCACTCCTCACCCAGCGAAGGCGGGTCAATCTGGGCCCAAAATCGACGAACTCGACCTCAGGCAGCCGACGCTGAAGATCCGTGAAGTGCCTATAGGAGATTGTGCTGAAGCTGACGAGGCCGATCCGGCTTCGGCCCAGACCCCTGCGGTGTAGTTCCTCACCTACGGTCTCCGTCGGCGAGGGACCATACCAGCGGATATCCGGAATAACTGCCTGCGCCTTCGCGCACGGAAGATGATTATAGAAATGGATAAAACAGGCCGATTCGCCTTCGCTGGGGAACACGAGCCAGCAGGGCGACTGGGCTTGATAGTTCGCCAGATAATGTACTTCGGGGGCGCCGATCCCGCCGCTGATCACAATGGCGTCCAGACCTTCCTGTGCCATCGCCTCGCGCACGGCTCGGTGTCGCCGGGCATATTCTTCATCCGAGAAACGAGGGAACAAGTCCCGACCCGTCAATCCAGCTCCTGCATGCATACATAAACCTCCGGCGTGATGACCTCGCTGCCGGCGGATTAGACCACATCTGAGAGCGCCCTACAACCTTTTAAAGCCGTGATGCCGCAATTGACGGTCTGACATTAACTCACAAGATTTTAAACGGCGTGCAGTCCCTGTACAGCCACGGCCCCGGGCTTTTGGAGAGGCAGCATCAAGCTGAAAACGCTCCCTTTCCCGACCTCGCTGTCGAGCGTAATTTTTCCTCCCAGAGATTGGGCCAGCCTCCTGCAAAGGCTAAGGCCGAGCCCCGTCCCGCCGTATCTCCGGGTCGAAGAACCGTCAAGCTGCCGGAAATCCTCAAAGACTAACTCTTGATCTCGCTCCCTGATTCCGATTCCCGTATCCGCAACGGAAATTTCCAAAAACGTCGCATCCGCCTCCGTCACCCCTCTGACCCGCAGCTCAATCTCGCCTCTCTCTGTGAATTTTAGCGCGTTAGTCAAAAGGTGCATTAATATCTGCTGCAGTTTCTGCGCATCTGTCTCTATCTGGGCTGTGGGGGTATCGACCTGAACACGAAAACGGATGGGACGCTCCTTGATCAGCCTCCGCGTCATGATCTCTAAGGACTGAAGGATTTCCCTCAGATTAACCTCCTGAAGCGTCATCGAGAGAGTTCCGGCCTCCATGCGGGAAAAATCCAGCAGGCTGTCCATCAGCTGGGAGAGATTCTGCCCGCTGCTCACAAGACGTTCTAAAATCGGGTTAACATCCCCTCGGAAACCCGGATCCAATAGCACCTCCGTATAGCCCAGGATGGCACTGATCGGCGTCCTCAGTTCATGGGAGATATTGGCGACAAACTCCTTCTTGAGTCGATCCGCCTCGACCAGCCGCTGGTTCATCGCCCGGGACTCATCGTAAAGGGAGCGGTAACTCTCCTTCGCCTTCTCCGATTCCTCGTATAGCACCCCATTCTCGAGCGAGAGAGCGAGCTGATCAGCCAGATTGCAAAGCAGCCAAAAATCATCGGCGCTGTATTCCCTCCCCGCGCGCTTTCCACCGACGGAGACGAATCCAACGATCTTCTTCTCAAAACTGATCGGGATCAAGAGCTCCGCGTTTAACACCTGGAAGATCTCGATCATCGCGGCGCGCCGATCGGCATAGGCAGGATCTTTCTCCACTTCTCCTCTCGAAATCCCTTCCCGGCGCGCACCCGAGTATAACCGTGACAACGAACCTAAATCCACGGCCGCACGCCACCCTTCTGCCTCCCCATTTCCCAATGATACCGCGACGCACCGGCTGTCCTCCGCAGGACGGAAAAAAAGATGAGCCGCGCCTATCCCCATCCGCTCG
>JACPSF010000069.1 GCA_016193385.1 Deltaproteobacteria bacterium | reverse complement strand
CGCTGCGGCCCCCTCTTCTATGACCGGGATATTGAGCGGCATCCGCTCCCCCTCTGCCACCTCACGTTGAATGAAGGGGAGAGAGGGCGATGCCCATCTTTCAGCTCTTACGACGATGAATGCCCAGTGGCCCGAAACCAGATCCCCCGCCTCGTTGGGATGGTCTACCACCCAGACTTTTCGTATGTCCGCGGGGAGACGCACTGGATGGTAGGGTTGAGTATGACCGTAGGCTCCTTTCTGCCCCAAGCCTCTCTCGACCTGGTCGATGATCTCCTTTTTCCCTTCCTGAAGCCCCTCTTTGTATATCGCCACAGGGTCCACCACAGCCCTGGGAGCAGAGATCGAGCAGGCCTCAAGAAGAAAAAGAAGGAGGATCGGAAAGCTGAGTTTAATCAAGGCCTCTCCTTAGATTCGCTCTGCTCGGGCCTTGAAGCCCCGGTACCTTCACTCCCGAGAGCATAATGAGGGTGACGTTTTTCCCGGCGTCTACCTCCACTATCGGGACAAGCTTTTCGGCCTGCTTTTCAAAGAAACGCCTGAGCTCGTCCGCGGCGCCTCTGGCGCCTTCAGAAACGCCGAATCTGAGAGCGTCCCCGGTCACGGTTGAAGTAATTGCCCCCGACTCGGTGACTACGTTGGTGACCTCCTGCTGGCCAAAGGCCCTGGCAAGGCCGGAGCCCACGCCGGCGAGAGCGGCCAGGGCGATCTTTTGCCCCTGCTTCTCCACCAGTTTTCCAGGTATCCCCTGCTTTCCATCGTCGCCCACAAGATAGCCCGTAACTTCCTGCTCAAAAGCCTTTCCTCTGGTTAACACACACGATATTCGGACGACCTGAATGTCCGCCCTTTCCGAGCTTATATTCCCCTCGGCCTTTCCGAGAGCGAAACAGTTCTTAAGCGGAACGCGGTAAGAGTTCGGCGCGGTGAAGGCCTCTTTCAAAGCCAAAAGTACGGGAAAGGGCTTGCCCCCGACGGGCGCGTCGATCCCCGTGAGAAGCACCGAGCGGGCCATGGATCCGCCAGGAAGGTAGGCGCTCGGCTTCCCAAGTTGACGGGTGGACTTAAGATCGCGGGGGCGCTGGGGCTCAGGACCCTTTGGTTGCTCAAATCGATGGACCGTGATGCCAGCCCCGGCGGCCGTTTTCTGCTCTGGAGGAAGCTGAGGAGAGACCGGTCTTTTCTGCTCGCGCGGCCCAGCCTTGACCTGCTCCTCTTCCTCCTTTTTCTCCTTTGCGAGATTAGCGAGCATGTCGCTGATACCCTTTAGCTGCTCTTTTATCTCCGCCTGATTTTTATCGACCTCGGCGATCTGCTTTTTCGTCGCCTCAAGGTCCTGATCCACACGGCTTTGCCACGGAGTGGTCTTAAGATCGTAGAGCTTCTCTTTCTGCTCCTGGACTGGGACGCTTCTCACTGGGGGCTGAGAAGGAGCAGAAGGCCAGAGCAGCCAGCCGAGACCCAACGTAATGGTCCCCAAAACTGTCCAGGGAAACCACTTCTTTGCCTGAAGATCCTCCAAAAAGGCCACTTGGATTTTTCCTTCTAATGGAGCGTGGTGACCGGCAGGGCCACGACGTAAAGGTTGGCGCGGAAGCCTTCTCGCGTGACCTCGCTCGCCTTCTTAGGCCTTGGCTGGATATACTCGGCGTCGGCGGATATGGCGACCATACCGGTAAAGTCGATCTCCTGGAGCCTCAGGAGGACCGGAAACAATGCCAGGTTTTCAACCTCGATCACATAACCATGAAGGACAGGGGAACGATAAATCCTTACGAGCTTCATGGAGAAAAAGGCATCTCTGTAGACCTCTTTGTAATCGGCCTTCATAATCTCGTAGCCCTCAACCGGCACGCCCAGCATCATGGATCGCATGAGATCCAAAGCGGGGACCTGGCGGGCCCGTTCCGCTTGAGCCTCGAGAGATCTGGGAGAGTACGAGATAAGGACCGTGTCGTCCGGCTGGTCAGAGGTAGATAGACTTATTTCGTACGTTGTCCCGCTTTCCCCGACTGCAAAGAGCGTGTCCTGGGTGTCGGGAAAGAGAGCGCGTAGATACAGGGATCGATCTTTTTGCTCTATGCTGATGTCAGCGCGGCCCAAGAAAGCGGAGCGCAGAGGCTCGGGAAACTCTACCCTCGTCAAACGCTCCGTTGAGATAGAGACCCTGAGGGGTCTCCCCTCCCACTTGACCACCCTTGCGTGAAGGCCGGAGGGCAGCAGTAACAGAGCCACTATAGCAAGAGTAAAAGAGCCTATTAGAGGATGGCGCATGGCCGTATAATATCCGCCCGGCGGAAGTGAGTGCCTGGTGATAATGGGAACAAATTGAGGGCTAAGGAGGAGGTTTTTCGCTAGTTGGGCTGGGGTGGAGAGGCTATTTCTTTAGGAAAAAACGCGCTGACTAGAGTAAGTGTCCCGTAACGTAGCACTGACGGAGTTACTTCAATTTTGGGGGGTATATTTGTAGGATGGAACTGAGGTGTTGTTAAATCGAATATCAACATACTCATTGACTCAAGCCTCTGGCACCTATGCCTATAGAGGCAAGTCGTCTGGTAACCCTTGTGAACTAAAGCGGCTTAAGTTGGCCAAATCTCCAACACCTAAATTAGTACAAGCAACGCACTTGATGTCTTTTTGGATAATCCTGGGACCTACTCTCTGATCGATCATATCGTAATAGGTGTAATGGCGTGATTGCCTAACGCCAGCTACCATGGCCAGAAACTCCGTAACGGCTAGAGAGGACACTGTTCCATTTAAGGATATAACCGCTGGTTCCGGAACATTGGCT
>JACPSF010000383.1 GCA_016193385.1 Deltaproteobacteria bacterium | reverse complement strand
TGGGTGGCGTGCCGTTTTCCGCCTTGCACGCGATCACGCAGCTCTGGCACCCGACGCATCGCTCAAGGTCTATGGTAAAGCCCCATCGCGTCATGGCTCCTCCCTTTTGAACGCGCCAGCCGGAGCGCCTCTCCTCCGGAGTGGCTAGGCAAACTCTTCCAGCAGATCCGCGGAGGTTCGAGGGCCTTTCGCGCTCGCCTTTCTCTCCATCTCCTGACACTTCTCTTCCAAAGTAGGTCGCCGGCTGCGGTGAAAGACTCCCAGATAAATTTTCTCCTCTTCGCTAGCCAGGCGTAAGGCCGCGATCCTGTCCTCCCGGTCGTGGTCTTCAGGTACCGGCGCTAGGTTCTGAATGATCCGGGCCACGTTCATGTCGGTGGTGTTGAATGAAGAGCAACTGGCGAGGATCTCGATGAAGGCGAATCCCGGGTGTTGTATCCCTTGGATGATCAGGTCCCTGAGGTGCTCTTTTCTGACCGAAAAGCCCCGGGCCACGAAGGTTGCACCGTACACGAGGGCGAGGGCAGACGGGTTGATGGCTTCGCCGGGAAGACCGAAGGGGGAGGTTTTCGTGACGTCATAGAGAACCGTGGTAGGGGAAAACTGCCCCTTGGTCATCCCGTAAATCGCGTTGTTGAACAGCAGGTAGGTGATGTCCGGATTGTTGCGCGCGATGTGCGGCAGGTGCCCCCCTCCGATAGCCAGACCGTCTCCATCTCCGCCGACCGCGATCACATTGAGATCGGGGTTGGCTAATTTGACTCCCTGGGCGATCGGGAGGCCGCGGCCGTGAAGGCTGTGAAAGCCGTAGGCCTTGACGAAATAGGGCAGCCGGCTGGAGCAGCCGATGCCGGAGATGAGAGCCAGTTCCTTTGTGGGCAGGTTGAGATCGGCGAACGCCTCCACCAATGCGGCGAGGATGCCATAGTAACCGCAACCCGGACACCATACCGGATCGAGGCCGCTTAAGTATTTGCAAAATCTATCCTGCTCTTCCATACCGTTTCATACTCCTCACGTTCAACGTTTCCGCAGTCTCGGCAATTTTCTCGACGATTTCCCTCGGTTCCAGCGGGACCCCTTTGACTTTGGTCAGGCCGATGGTCGGGATGCGGTAGGTAGATCTAAGCAGGGACGCGAGCTGCCCGATAAAGTTAAGCTCGGGAACAATGACTCGCTTCACCTTGCCGAAGAAGGCCTTAAGCTCCCGATGGGGAAGCGGGTTCAAGATCCTGGGAATGATGGCCTGCACGGATATCCCCGAACTCTTGGCTACGGCGATGGCCTCCTCGACGGGGCCGGCTGATGAGCCCCAGGTCACGATGCCGATCTCGGCATTTTCATCGCCCAAGCGGGTGCAGAGACCTTGCGTCAAGGTATCGCTTTCAATGGCGTTCAGCTTGCGGAATCTCTTCACCGTCATCGCCGTGTGGGTCTCTTCATCGCAGGCAAAATTTCCCAGCTCGTCGTGTTCCATGCCGGTGACCATGTGCTCGCCTCCCTCGGCTCCCGGAAGGGCGGCCGGAGAGACCACGGATTCGGTCAACTGATAACGGGCGAAGGGACCTTTAGCGCCAGGCTGGGCGCACAACCGAGAGCTTGCCGGGAGCCTTTCGACCAGTTGAGGATCGACGGTCTCCAGGCGCGCTGACAGGGCCTGATCCACTAGCACGATCACCGGCAACTGGTATTTCTCCGCCAGGTCAAAGGCCAGAGCGGTCACACGGAAGCAGTCAGGCACGGATGTCGGCGCCAGCACCGCGCGCGTGGTGTCGCCGTGAGAGCCGTAAAGGGCTAGAAAGAGGTCGGACTGTTCCGTTTTAGTGGGCATTCCCGTGCTCGGCCCTCCCCTTTGGGAATCGACAATGACCGCCGGGATCTCCGCCATCGAGAGAAGGCCGATGGTCTCGGACATGAGAGAGAGGCCCGGGCCCGAAGTGGAGGTCATGCTTCTTCCTCCGGCCCACGACGCCCCGGCGACGCCGCAGATGGCCGATATCTCGTCCTCTGTTTGCAAAACTTTCCCTCCCATTTGAGGCAAGTGGGCGGCGAGCCATTCCATGATCTCGGAAGCGGGAGTGATCGGGTAGCCGAAGAAATATCTCATTCCGGCGGCGGTGGCGCCCAGGGCGATGGCCTCGTTGCCGGTCATCAGGAGCTTTTTCTGCCCACTCCCATTTGGGAACTTGTAGGGGTCCTTTTTGGCCAGGTGCCGCTGCGCAAAATCGAGTCCCTTTTGCAGGGCAGCCAGGTTGTGATCAAGAACGGTTTTTCCCTTCCTGGCGAATTTTTCCGAGAGGAACCCTTCAATCGTTTTCCTGGACAGCCCCAGCAGATGACAGAGAGTCCCGAGGACGACGATGTTTTTACTGATCCGGCTGCCGATCTCGCGTGTAGCGATGCGCTCAAAGGGCACCTTGTAAACCGCCCATCCGGGACGCTCCTCGGCCAGATCACACTCCGTCTCGCAGAGGAGGACTCCGTGCTCTTTGAGATCCGGGAGGTTCTCATCCAGCGCCTCCTGATTGAGGCAAACGAGGAAATCCAGCTTCTCTCCGTGGTAAGAGATGTTTCTCTCGCTCAGCCGTACCTGGATCATGCAGGCCCCGCCTTTGATCTCGGCCGGAAAGGTGCGAAAGGTTACTATGTGGAGCCCTTCCCGCGCGGCGATTTTGCAAAGGGTCTCGCCGATCGTGATGACGCCTTCGCCGGACTCGCCGGCAATCCGCAGGATAAGCTCAGATTGCACGTGGTCCCTCCTTCCACTCCATCCCGTTGGCCTCGATCACGGGTTTCCAGAAAGACCACCTGGTTTCTATGATTTCTTGCGCGCGCTTTACCATCTCGGGAAATTCCATCATGCCCGAAAACCTCTCCTGTAATTTGAGATACTCCAAAATCGGTACATGCTTCCTGGGCGCGTAATTCAGCGTGAAAAGGACCGTGTTGGTTTTTCGCTCTCTCTCGGCTTCATAGAGGATCCAGGAGCGTGTTTCGAGCGCCAGCTCGGTGATCTCGTGAAACACGTCGGTCTCGCTCTTCCAGCCTTCGGGACAGACCGAATAGATCTCCAGGACGCACGGTCCCTCGATGGCGGCGGCTTTCTGTGCCTTGATCATCAGATCACGGTGCAAAAGAGGGCAGGCAGCGGCCACATAAGAAGCGCCGGCGGCCAGGGCGAGATCCAGAAGATATTGAGGTGTTCTCTGGTTTCCCTGGATCACCTTACCAAACGGGGTGGTTGTCGTGTGGGTGCCGTAGGGCGTAGCTCCCGATCCTTGAATTCCGGTATTCATATAGGCCTGGTTGTTAAGGCAGACGTAGATCCCGTTTTCCCCGCGGGCAATCCAGGCGAGGAAGGCTTGCAGCCCGATATCGTAGGTACCCCCGTCACCGGCAATGCCGAGATTGACCGTCGCATCCGGAGATACCGCCCCCACCCGGGCCAGCGCCTTGAGAGCGGCGATATTTCCGCTCATGGTGGCCGCGGTGTTGGGAAAGTTATTATGATCCACCGACACGTCTCCCCAGCAGGAGGTGTTTTGTGTCGTGATCACCTCGTTGCAGCCGGTCCCGATGCTTGCCACCACGTGCTTTCCCGTGAGCTTCAAGGCGCGCAGGACCTGATTGGTCCCGGTTACCATGCCGCAGCCGGCGCAGCCCTGGTGACCTGAGGTCAGGCCGGCAGTAGGAATCGCCCCATAATCTCCCATGTCGAGCACCGGTTCAAGGAGAAGGAAACTATGGGGGTTGGGGCCGATATGACGACTGAACAGAGCCCTATACATGGCAGCACCTCATCAAAGCTGGACCTCCTCCAGGGCGGAAGGCCAGCTCTCCTGGAAATGGTCCTCGGGACGCCAATCGAGGAAATCCTGGCTTACCGCGAGCCGTCTCTCTTTTTTCACCTTCTTGACCTCCTGATCCGAGGTCTCGGCAAAACCCTGACCGATGGCTTCTAAACTTACCTCCCTTGGCCTGGGGACATGCTTTTCGTAGTAGCTAAGGGCTGTTTTGAACGGGATTTTTTCATAGACCTTGTGCAGGGCCCCGAGCATCGGCATGTTAAGGTGCCTGAGCCCCAGCCGCTGGGAGATCTCGCCTGCGGGCACGGTGAAAACCCTCACCCTCTGTTCGTTGGCATTCAGGATTTCACGGATCTTTTTTACGCTGAGGCGGGAGCTGTGGACCAGGAGCGCGCCTCCCTCTTTTAGACCTTCCAGGACCTGATGCTCGGGCGATTGGAGAATGGTGTCGTCATAGAGAATCACGACATCCCATGCGCGGGTGAAGGAGCGGATCTTTCGCTCTTTGTGGAAGTTGATCAGGGTGTCGGTGGTGATGATGGCCCCTCGTCTCTCGGAGCCGAATGCGGGCACGGTTAAAAGCTGGTATCCGTTCTGGATGCCCGCGCCGGTGAAACCGACCGCGGAGGTTATCGCCCCCTGTCCGGCCCGGCTGTAAATGCGGATCTCCTGAGCGTCGGGGGGAATCGGGGAGCAAAATTTTTCTTTGCGCTTCTGTTTTTTCCAAACCTCGCCCCATTTTTTCCAGAGCTTCGGATTCACTTGATCCTCTCGCTCGACAAAGATGGGGTCCTCGTCGATGTCGAGCCAATAGGGTTCGGGTCGATAGGGTTTGCCTTCGGCGATGTTGTCAGCCAGGTTAAACATCAGTTGAAAGTGGTCCTGTCTCACCTCGCTTCCGCCCAGGCCTCCGATCACGCTGGCAACCTTGGGCCCCTGGCCGCCCAGGTGGAGATGAATCGCGGTCGCGATCCTTTGAGCCAGCGGAGGCAGGACGCCTCCGTGGTGCAGGCCTTCGTCCAAAACGACCAGGGCTTTAGTCCCTGCCTGGTGAAGTGCCTGGGCGATTTCTTTTGCCGGGAAGGGGGAGAAAAGCCGAATCTTGAGTAGGGCAACCCCGGGGATTCCCTCTTTTCCCTGGAGGTGCCGCGTGACCACTTCGCCCGCGCAGGCCGACTCCCCCAGGAGGGCGACCACCAGCTTTGCCTTTTCATCTCCGATCCATTCGAAGAGACCGTAGGAGCGGCCAAGCTTTTCCGCGAACTCTCTTCCAGACTTCAGCGCGACTTCGGACGCATGGCTGAGGGCCGCCATTTGGTTTCTCTTGTGCCTGCGGTAGGGATAAGCGGATAGCATGGCTCCATAGGTCACCGGTTTTTCTGGAGCAAAAAGCGGATAGATGGGAACGAACGGAGCGAGATAACGGTCGACCTCCTCTTGCTTCGGAATCTCGACCCCTTCGTAAGCGTGGGTTCCGGTAAATCCTCTCAGGTTGACAGCAAACGGGAGCCTCACTCTCAGGTCCTCCGCGATGCGGTAGCCCTGGATGATGTTGTCCAGAGCCTCCTGACCATCGGCGGAAAAGATTTGGATCACCCCGCTATCGCGCATGGCATAGGCGTCAGAGTTGTCGGCCCAGATATTGATGGGGGCGCCGGTTGCCCGGTTGCCGATAAAGAGGCCGCAGGGGACCCCGCCTCCGGCCGCGTTCTCCAGCACCTCGATCATATAGAGAAGACCCTTGGAAGAGGTGGCGGTTCCGGCGCGGACGCTTTTGCCCGCCGCGATGATCTGGCTTGCGGCGCTGTGCTCGGATTCGGCGTTGATCGTCACCGCCTCCATCGCCCCGTCATTGACCCAGCGGGAGATTTGCTGGGAGCAGGCCGTCGAAGGGGTGATGGGATAGTAGGGGTAACACTGGACTCGTGATAGCCTGAATCCCCAGGCCGCTGCGCCGTTGCCGGCTAAAACCGTTGCCACTCTTTTAAACCTCCTTACGAATCGCGAATAGTGAATAGCAAATAGTGAATAGCACACACTCCCCCTACCATTCGCTATTTGCCATTCGCCATTTGCTATTACTCTCCAAAGTGTTTTGCCCGCATGGTTGGGTCGAACGTCTTACCGTCAACCAGGATGCAGTCAGCGGCGGTTCGAACACATTCCACCCAACAGATGAAGCAGCCCTTACAGGCCAGCGGATCGATCTCGTGAAAGCTTCCTTTCCCTTTGCCCATCAGGTGGATGGCATTCTCCGGGCACATAATGGCACATCTCCCGCACTCATCGCCGAGGCAGCCTTTAATGTCGATGAAAAACTCATGCGTGCACCAGCCGCTGACGTCCTTGGGTTTCTCCTGTAAATTTTCAATCACCGCACCCCGATGGATCTCCGGGCAGACGCGGGGATCTTCAAAGACCTCATAGCGGATCACCTTCCCCTCGGGGCGATAGAGGAAAAGCCGCGCCTCGGGACCGATATCCGCCATTTCGCTTAAGACCCTCGGTGTGTCGATGCCCTCGATGGGTTGTCGGGCTGTCTCCTCGATGGTGAGGATCTCCGGCGGGCGTAAGAATTTCCCCCTCTGGTCCTGACCTCCTTCTCTCTCCTTGGGGGCGGCACTATCCTGTCGGTCGCGCATGGCCACAAGGGACCCGGTGACAACGAATTCTTTGTACCGGTTAGGTGATGGGAGGGCTTGCTGTTCATCTGTCATATCGTTCTGTCTCCTGCCCGAGGTTAGAGTATAAAAATCGCTTACACCATGGTGAGGCCACCGCTGATGCTGAGCGTTTGTCCAGTGACGAAGTCGGCGCTGGGCGAGGCGAAAAAGAGCACTGCCTCGGCGATCTCTTCGGGCTGCGCCACCCGCCGGAACGGTGTCGCCTTGATGACCGCCTCGATCAACCGCCCGGTCTCGGGGGATTGGGACCGGATGGCTTCGAGCAGCGGAGTATCTGTGAGACCGGGGCAGACCACGTTGACATTGATCTTGTGCCTTGCCACCTCGCGAGCGACGGTCTTGGAGAAAGCGTTGACAGCGCCTTTGGCGCCGGCGTAAACCGACTCCCATGTAGATCCCACCCGGCCGGCATCGGAGCTGATGTTGACAATTTTCCCTCTGCCGCGGGAGATCATATGGGGCAGAACGGCCTTGGTGGTATGCAAGACCGATTTGAAGTTAATGGCTATGACCTTCTCCCAGGTCTCCTCGTTGCTCTCGATGAAGGGCTCGAGCCGGTCCCAGCCGGCGCTGTTAACCAGAATGTCGAGCTTGCCAAAGCGGGCGATGGCCTCTCCGACGGCCTGGTCAACCTCCGCCTTTTTGGTGAGGTCGACCTGGAGGGCAAGCGCCTTCTGTCCTATTCCTTGGATCTCCCCGCGAACCGCCTCGGCGTTCTCTTTCAGGATATCCGCCACCGCGACCTCAGCTCCTTCGCGCGCCAGGGCCAGAGAGATCGCCCGGCCGATCCCCCGGCCGCCCCCGGCGACCAACGCTGTCTTGCCTTCCAGTTTCATCGTGTCTCCTTCATCTGTACGTTCAAATCGTTTAAATCGTTCAAAACCTTTTGAACAAACGTTTACGCTACCCGTGCGTTCTCTTTTGTTACCGCTTGCCCGCCGTCTGCGCGGATTTTTTCGAGCCGGCGCAGGCTTAGAAGCGCCGCGCCCAACGCCCCCACCATCTCCGGGTCAGCTCCCACGTTGACCTTTCTTTTCAAAGTCTCCTCGAGGGCTTTGACCATGCCTTGCTGGCGCGCCACGCCGCCGACGAAGGTGACCTCGTCTTCCATGCCGGCCCGCTTCAACAGGGCCATGGCGCGCGAGGCCAGCGAGTTGTGGACGCCGCGCAGAATGTTTTCCACCGTTTCTCCGGCGGAAACATGATTGATAATCTCCGATTCCGCCAGGACCGCGCACACGCTGCTGATCGTCTGCGGTTTTTCCGCCTGGACCGAGAGATTCCCCACATCGTCGATCTTGACCTCAAGGTATTTTGCCGCGCGCTCGACGAAGCCTCCGGCGCCGGCCGCGCACTTATCGTTGGTGCGGAAGTCCCGCACTTTCCCGTTCTCCGTCACCCTGATGGCACGCGTGCTTTGAGCGCCAATGTCCAGGACGGAACGGGTTTTGGGAAAGAGGAAGACGGCCCCGCGGGCAACGCAGGTAATCTCCGTGATCTGGATGTCGCGGAAGGGAACGTTGTAGCGGCCGAATCCGGTCGTGGCGATATATCCGAGGTCGCTCGGCTTGAGCCTTGACGGCTGCAGGGCCAGTTCCAGCGCCGCCTTGGCCACTGCGGGGAAGTCGGTCTGGGTTCGGACGATGGCTTGGCCGCGAATATGTTGGGTATCATCCAGGATGACGACCTTGGTAGATTTTGCCCCGACATCGATTCCCGCGACAAACGACATGACGTGCATCTCCCTCCGATTCAGCTCTTGGCGGCAGAAGACTCAGGCACCCGCTTGCGCCTTTTCCTGAGGCGTTCGCCCCGCTCCTTTGCTCGCGCGTTCCAGCGCGAACAGGCTTGCGCCCAGGGCGCCGACAAAATGGGAATCCGGGCTCACGTTGAGCTTCGTCCCCAGTTTTTCCTCCAAGGCTTTGACCATTCCGAGGTTACGTGAAACTCCCCCGGTAAAGGTAACCTCCTCCTCGATGCCGACGCGCCGCACCAGCGAAATCGTGCGGGCGGCGATGGCGCTGTGGACGCCTCCCAGGATGTCTTCGATCTTTTTCCCCTGGGCGAGGTAGGACATGATGTCCGATTCGACGAAGACCGTGCACACCGTGGTCAGGCGCACGGGGTTTTTCGCCTTCAGAGAGATTCCCCCGATCTCGTCCAGGCCAAGCCCTAAGGCCTCGGCTGAGTTGGCGAGGAACCTTCCCGTTCCAGCCGCGCATTTGTCGTTCATCACGAAGTCTTTCACTTCCCCGTCCTCGCCGACCTTGATGCCTTTGGCGTCCTGGCCGCCCATGTCGATCACGGTGCGGGTGCGGGGAAAAAGGTAAGAGGCTCCCTTGGCATGGCAGCTGATTTCGGTGATTTGCGCGTCGCCAAACATAACCTTGTAGCGGCCGTATCCCGTGCCCACGACGTAGAGCACCTGCTCCTCTTTGAGTCCGCCCTGGAGCAAGGCCTCGCGGAAGCAGCGCTCCGCGGCCCGTATCACGTAGGCGCCCGTGTCTGTCAGGGCTCGCGCGACGATCTCCATGCGGTCGTTGATGATGATCCCTTTGGTCTGGGTGGAGCCAACATCGATTCCCGCAGCGTAAATCATCTCTCGCCTCCTGGGGCTGAGGCCTGGCGCAAAATTTTCTTGTGTTCTAGGGATTCAAAAAATGCGTCGACCCGGTTTTTCATCTGTGCCTCGGAGAAGTACCTCGGGTCCTCGATATCGGATTCGATCAGCAAGGTCGGGATGCCCAGCTCCTTGGTGAAGTACTCGCGCATGTCCCCTTGTCCCGCGGAGAAAAGCCGGCAGCTTTTCACGGAATGGATCACGAGCGCGTCCGCGGACCATTCCTCCACGTAGCGGCGGATCTGGTCGTAGCGTTGGAGGAAGTTCCGGTTGGTGAGATTCCACTCCAGCATGTGCTCCGCGATCGATTCCAGCGGCCGGTTGGGGTCGTGTTTAAAGCCGAACTCCCAGAGGCCGCCCACTGTGGAGTAGGTCGAGGCAACGGCCACGGCGCCCCACTTGGCAAAGAGATCTCGGAAGGTCCGGAGATAGGGCCAGGGAGGCGGGCCTTCGATGACGAACCGGAAGCGCTCTTGGGGCAGGGGCCCCATACCGAGCCGAACCTTCTCTTCCATCTCTTTGTAGGCAGCCTCAAAAAACCTGAGCCCTCCTTCGGTGCCTCTCAGGCAGTAAAGGGGAGCCATCATGGTGACGGAGTCGAAGTAGGCGTCGAAGGGGGACGGGATGTGCTTGGTGAGCCCCTTGATGCGAGACCAGAGTTCGCCCGTCTGCCCCGAGTAGGAGACGATTTTTTGCAGCTTTTGATAGTCGAACTTCTTACCGGTGATCCGCTCGCATACCTCAATCAGCTCCTCTAGCTGCTTGACGACGTATTCGAGGTCTTGCTTCGAGGGTTTGCCGGAAGGTTCGCGATTGAACGGGACGTCCAGGTTGAAGATTTCCGCCTGCGAGTATTCCGCCAGGTGTTCAAACCACTGGAGGTAAACGTTGCACCCGACATAGTTACAGAGAATCAAAGAAGGGGACGGGATGGTGGCGAAGGGGGTTTTACGGTCCCCTAAGAACAGGCCGACGTCCGCTTTGACATAGGCGCAGTTATCGATCGAGTAACCCATCTCCTCTGCTTTCTGAATATAAGGGAGGGCAACTTTCTTTACCGCTAGCTGGAGGGCGTTAATTTCGGGGTAGACTGGGATCATGTCGAAAGCCAGCACGAGTTCTACCGGATTGCCGCTGATCAGCATATAGGCGGCTTTACCCTCTCCCTGCTCGGCGGCGCGCGTCAGAGACGCAAAGTAGTTCCCCATGAGATCTTTCTGCAGCAGGTGGATCTGCCCCTGGTAGCTAGTTTTTACGGCTTCTTTTTTCGCCATTAGCCTCTCCTAATCAAACAGCATCGATTCGACAAAAGTCTCCACCTCGGTCCTTGCCTTTTCGAAGATCCACATCTTCTCCTCAAACTCGAGAAACAAGTGGGGTATTCCCTCCGCCTCCAAAGCCCTGCGGTAGAGGGCGTAGTCAAACAGCGCCGGCTCGCAGAACTTGGCGGCGAGGATGAGCGCCGCATCCGCTCCGGTCTCTTTCACTTTATCTATGAGGTGCTTGGCCTTGGGCTCTCGGGTGTCGTGTTTGACCCCCGAGAAGACGCTCCGATCGAGGTAGGCCTGGGCGAGATTCTGGATCGGATCGCCTTCAACCGGGATATCCTTCGAGAACCAGCGCCAGCCCAAAAGGAAGTCGTCATCCAGGATGTAGCAGCCCGCGGCCTCAAGCCCCTCTATCAATTCCAGCGGCGGCTGTTCACAGAAGGAGCCCTCGAGGACGACCTTGATGCGATCCTTGGGCTTTTCGTCCCTTTGGGCGATAGCGGCGATCGCCTCCTTTAATATGCCGACGTGCTCCTCGGGGGGCAGGA
Source organism: Deltaproteobacteria bacterium (assembly GCA_016193385.1). The sequence continues at coordinate 10,572 of JACPSF010000383.1, read as the reverse complement.
GTGTTCCGATCCGGGTGAGAACATAGCTTTCGACGGTGGAGAGGTTCTGCGGGTTCTCGCTGCGGATGCGGTAGAGGTCGCGCATGAGACGGCGCTGCTCGTTGTAGAGGCGAATGCTCTCGCGCAGCTCCGTGTCCGTGATCGGCCTGCCCGTGAGGCTCTCGTAGCTCGCCTTAAGCCTTTGGTATTCCGCTGCGAGATAGGCCGCGGTGTGCTTGGAAGTCATATTTTGCGGGAAGTGGATATATTCGACCATTAGGTTGGGGAAGTTCCGCTTAAACACGCTGGCGAGATTCCTGGCCGGATCACAGATCGAGTGAAAGACGATCCCGTCCAGTATCTCGAGCTTGCCGGTAAGCCCCAACTCGAGCGTACTTTTCACGATTGAGCAGACGAAGGACTGAAAGCGGGAATCGGCGTGGGCGATCTCAAGGCGGTTTCCGCCTCCCATCACGCCTACCGGCAGCATGCCGCCAGCGTGAATGATCTCTAACGGAGTGTAGACCGGGTAGCATCCCACTAGCTTTCGCCCCGCGTGCCTGGCCTTCCACTCCGCTGCATAGCTGAGGGAGGACTCTTCCACGATCTCTCGATACTTGGAAACGAGAGCATCGATGGTCGTACTCACTTTATCATCCTTCATGGATCCCGCTCGCTTTCTAATTCGGTGTTCAGCAAGATATATGCCAGTCAAAATTTAGGTCTGGCGCGGCAGGAAGTCGAAAGCCGAAAGAGTCTGCTTCTTAAAAGTAGGAAAGCCGGGGACACAGATTCTTAATTCTCGGATTTCAGGCCTCTATTTCGTTGGTTTTTTTGTGGCACGACCTTTGCTCGGCATAACCACTGGGTCAAAGCCACTCGTCCGAGTCGGAGGTCTCTGTGGGAAAAGGACCCGGAGCAGTGTTTCACGAGAAGATCAGTGCCAAAGAATTTGGAGAGATGCCTCCGGAGTATCAGGAGTTGGTGAGCCGCGTCCTCACCATCCAGGCGGACTGTGAGATCGGAAGCGCTCATGTTTATGGCGCGAGATGGCTTCTCAAGGCGCCAACTGTGGACGACATGTACCAGCTATCGCGGATGATCGGCGAAGAGATCGATCACTTTCGCAAATTCAACCGTCTGCTGAAGGAGATCAACTCGGACGGGACATCGCTACTCTGGAGGCAGAGCTCTGAGCGTTATCTCGACGCCTTAAAGATGAGCGATCTTCCTACCTGGGGAGACGTCGCTGTGTTCTCCTTCCTGATCGATCGCGTGGGGAAATACCAACTGGAAGAGTTTGTCGACAGCAGCTACCTCCCCTTAAACGAGACCGCGCTTCTGCCGGTCATTATCAGCGAGGAGATGCAGCATATCGCCTACGGCCAGAAGCAGATCACAGAGCTCTGCGGCGACGCCAAAGGCAGAGTCGAGGCACAGCAGGCAGTTAACCGCTGGTATCCTCTGGCCCTCGATATGTTCGGCCGGTCAACCTCGCGCCGTTGCTTGCGGTACCTGGAGTGGGGTCTCAAACGCCGGACCAATGCGGAGGCGAGGAGGGAATATATCGAGGAGGTCAACCCGCTCATTGCAGAGATGGGATTGGAAGTCCCGGATGAAGCGGTGGGGAGAAAGTTCCTCTAAAACAGGGGCTGATCCTTGAAGACTATCATGGCCGAACCTCAATTTGATCCGCTGGAAAAATTCGCCGAGCTCGAGCGGCTGGTCGGGAAGGTCTACTACCGCTTCTCCCATCTTTTCCTCCACCATCCCGAACTCAGGGATTTCTGGTGGCAGATGGCCTTGGACGAAGAGCACCACTCTTCCATGCTTCTGGCCTGTAAAGAGTTGATGGGCCGTTACCCCGATGGACCTTTATTAGACCCTTCCATCACCCGCGAAAAGGCCGAGGAGCTTGAGGCGCAGATCAGCGCCTATCTCGGCACGGGAATCCCCTCGATCAGTGTCGACGCGGCCTTCAGAATCGCCCTGAAAATTGAGACCTCGGAAATTGATGCCATTTACAGCAAACTTCTCCAGCTAGGGGGCCCCGAGGTGATTAAGGTTATGGAGAGCCTGGGGTCTCCCGCGGGCGTCCAGAAAGAGAAGCTCAAATCAGCCCTCTATCAATTCTGCAAAGATCCCGATCTCTTGCGTGCCGCCGAGCGTCTTTGATCCCGCCACTCCATTAAATTCTGCCTCTTGTATCCCCGGCTAAATTTGAGGTAAAGAAGATTTGCCCAGTTTCTTCGGGCTGGAGAGGTTGAATTGTGCCCCGCATATTGATTGCTGATAACGATGGATCCTTTAGCGAAGCCCTTCTCGCCCTCCTCAGCAAGGAGGGTTTTGAGATGCAGAAGGCTCAGGATCCCCCCGCTATCCTGGAAGCGCTTCAGGGGAGAGATATCGATCTTGCCCTGCTGGAGGTGGATCTGCGTCAGGGGGCCTATCTTGAACTCCTCAGGCAGGCTCAGGAGCTTTCGCCGCGAACCTTGGTGGTGCTCATAGCCTCCCAGCCTTCCGTTGAGACGGCCATAGCGGCGATCCGTCACGGGGCGCAGGACTATTTCCTGAAACCCGTTCCCCCCGAAGAGGTGGCCAACCGGATCATTCAGCTCATCGAGCTTCGTCATCAGGCGGAAGAAGTTCAATTTCTTAGGCGCCGCGTCCATCGGGATTATGAGTTTCTGGACGTGATCGGCAAGAGCAAGTCTTTGAAAGACCTGCTGGGGATCGTGACGAAAGTCGCGCCGACGCAAACCACGGTCCTCATTAGCGGCGAAAGCGGTACGGGTAAGGAGTTGATCGCGCGTGCGATCCATGCCCACAGCGACCGCAAAGACAAGCTCTTTTTGCCGGTTAACTGCGGGGCTCTGCCGGAGACGCTGCTGGAGAGCCTTCTCTTTGGGCATCTGAAAGGCTCTTTTACCGGGGCCTTTGCCAATCAGGAGGGGCTTTTCGAAAAGGCCAGAGGAGGGACTATTTTTTTGGACGAGATCGGCGAAATACCCCAGCACCTCCAGGTTAAGCTCCTGAGGGCCCTGGAGGCCAAGGAGATTCTGCCGATCGGCAGCACCACCCCGCGGCGGATCGACGTGCGCGTCCTCGCCGCCACTAACCGGGATTTGCTGAAGGAGGTCGAGGCGGGTCGCTTCCGTGATGACCTTTATTATCGCTTGAACATCATGGAGATTCACATTCCTCCGCTGCGGGAAAGACCCGAAGATATTCCCCTGCTGGTCGAGCACTTGGTTCAAAAGCACAACCCGGAACTAAAGAAGAACTTCAGGGGGGCCGACGGCGCCGTTATCCGCACGCTCATGTCCCTGCCGTGGAAGGGGAACGTCCGCGAACTAGACAACGTCATCGAGCACACCATGATCCTGGCAGACGGCGATTGGATCGCTCTCGAGCACCTGCCGCGCGCCATTACGGAGGGCAAGGACACCCCGCCGCCTTTCACCTATGAGCTGAAGGAGGCGCTCAGGCAGTACGAACGGCAGCACATCCGCCGGGTTTTGGAAGAGGTGGGCCAGGACCGCAAAGAGGCCGCCCGGCTTCTGGACATCAGTCTCTCCTCCCTTTATCGCAAGATCGAGGAGTTGGGAATCGCTTAACCCCCCTTAGATCTCCACCATCAAGTCGCGCCCGCAGCAGCCGGCTTTGGCTCAACCTCTTTTCCACTCCCTCTTCCGCAGCCTTTTCGACGATTCTCTCTGTGCAACTTTGCGATGAAATAGGGCGCCGTTTCGTATATTTTGGAATTCGATAGCGTAGCGGAGAATCAACAACGGCTGCCTGGGTGGGCTCCAGGAAGCTGTTTGGCGGCGCGCATGGAAACTTGGTGTGCCTGGTAGAGGTCGGCGCACTGCCGGCATAGACCCTGGGAAGGTTGCCAGCGGGGGAAGTCCTTGACGACTTCGGCAATCACCTCCGGAGGCAGACGTTCGGGCTCCGGCGTGAAGGAGTGGGTAGGAAAGCCGCACAGGGGGCAGCGGTTCCCCGGGCTAGCCGTTGTTGGCAGTTGTCCGGCGCCCGCCGAAGGGTTACATGCGAAGGCAACAAGCTCCGGATGCGTGCTTCGTTCGCGATCGAAGAAGTGGCTAAACATCCGGGCGCTGTCTTCTCCCAACATCGGGAAGGCCTGGCGGAAATCCTTTAGCCGCTCGGCGCGTATGGATTCAGGGGCCCAGCCGCGGCGCGCCATGCGGCCGTCGATGGTCGCATCCCAGAGGGCGCGGTAACGCTCCGCCAGCAGCCGGTCGTGCGTGGGTCCGCCCACTGCCGACGGCAGAATCGGCTCGTAGCCGTAATCCGGGTCGAGCATGTCGGTGATGTGGAGCAGCTCGTGACGGAGGAAGCTCAGTAAAGAGGCGGGATCAAGCAGAGATTCGGGTCTCAGGAGAATGCGTACGTTACGCTGCTCCCGGTCGCTCGATCCCTCTTCAGAGCCGACGAAGAGTTCCGCCCCTTCGAGGTTCTTTGCTGCGGTTCGGCCGACGACGCAGGTTTTTACTCTGGATAGGAGGACAGATTGCTCGTGGAGCGCGTCCTCGATCGGATGGTCTAACCCTAGCCGGATAAACCATGCCCGGTGAAGATCTCGGAAACCTCGCTCGCGCTCCTCCGGATCAAAAATCTCATAGGGGCGGCAGCGCTCGCGGTCAAATTCCCCGGCCTTCGGGTGCTCGCGCAGGCACAGAAAGACCGCCTCTTCGATAAGCCGCGGGTCGTAGCGTAGCGTCTCACCACTCATTCTTCTTCCATCACTTCCGGTCTGCTAGCGCCAGGCATGGCCAGGCACCCCGCGCCATCGCCGCAGGCCATCGGCACTCCCTCGTCGCCCGCCGGCCGAAGGCTCAAGTTGTCAGGACCTAGCGGTATGCCGAATCGGGCGCACTCTTGCATGACGAATCCATAGCACAGGCCGCCGAGCCGGCCGTAAAAACCGCTCGGATCCTCGCGAACAAGCTTCTTGCTGAAGGCAGGCAAAAACCGCCCCAGATGGTCGCGCAGGAAAAGGCGTGTGGTTTTGCGCGTCTCCTCCAGCATCGAGGCGTCTCCCCGCTCAAGGGCATAGGCCTCTTTGAGCGCGAGAAAGCAGAGAAACTCGCACTCGCAACTCACGTGATCTGGTCGCTCGTGTTCTGCCATATTCAAGGTGAGACCGAAAGCCTGGTAAAATCCCATCAGGTCTCCCAGCTCCTGGGGCTGTTGAAATAGCGCTTCCGTACCGTATTCGGTTTCATAGGGAGGGACGGCGCCGCAAGCCGTGTGGCCGAAAAGCCGCCGATAAGAGGCCGATAGCTGGGTTGTGGATGTCTCCTCGGTGGTCGAGAGATTCCATACCGCCGAGACAACTGTTGACTCTCGGGTCTGGTCGATGAGCGCCGCGGCATCAGACAGGGCCCTTACGCTTGGATCGCGGATGAGGCGATCCTCCGTCTCCTCCGTAGGCGGTCGAAAGCCCAGGGCAAGCGCGTTGTAAAGCGTAGCCCGGCACAAAGCGAGATCAACATCGCCGATTTTCTGGTCCGAGCTTGAAGCCTTCATTTCCATAGACTCCTGTAAGGTTCAAACGGTTCAAACAGTTCAAGCCGTTCAACGATTTGAACTATGTTGAACGATTGGAACGTATTGAACTGCCTGTTGCCTTCTCATATCGAGTTCGCGTGCTTAGCCGGTCGCACATGGATCGGCTCATCAACCGTGGTGCGGAAGATTTCCTTACCGTTTTGCCCATAAGCTATGACGGTGTCGTTGTACACGGTTATCTTCTTGCCGCGCAGTGTCGCCTCGTAAATCTTCGGCCCCTCCTTGATTTCATAGCGGAAGATGATCCGGTTGGACCGGCGGAAGAGCTGGAGCACTGCCAGCAGTTCGCGGTCCGGGTAGGCGTAGCGGTCGATCGCCTGGTCCACGCCCGGGCCGAACATCTGCCTGAGGTAGTCCCGCGGCACCCAGCGGGGCGGGATATAGTACCCGTTGGGCTCCGTGCCAAACTGCGGATAGAGGGGAAGCGCTACCTTGGCCACGTGAACCAGGTAGTAGAGCGGGTGGTAGCGGTCCTCGGCCCAGGTGCCGTCCCGATTCATCTTGACGAGCCCCTGCATACGGATCTGGCCGATGCATGCCGTCATGCAGCGCGTTTCCATCGGTTGGCCTTTGCTCTCTGGATCCTTCCCCTCAACGCGCGGGTAGCAGGCGATGCACTTCTCAGAGACCCGAGTGTTGCCGCGGTACATGCTTTTCTTGTAGGGACAGGCCTCGACGCACTTGCGGTAGCCGCGGCACTGGTTTTGGTCAATCAGGACGATGCCGTCCTCCGGGCGCTTGTATATCGCCTTGCGCGGGCAGGCGGCCAGGCAGGCCGGATAACTGCAGTGGTTGCAGATACGCGCCAGATAGAAAAACCAGGTCTTGTGCTCGGGCAGCTCAACACCATTCTTGTCGAATTGATAGCGGGTCCCGTTTTTTCCGACCGGATTGTCCTCGTAGATATTGGGAGAGTTCCACTCCTCATCCGTTGGCAGGTAGCCGAGCACTCGAGCGCTGTCAGGAGTGAGCATTTTCTGCGCTTCGAATATCGTCTGGCCATCAAACTGGCCGTAAGGTTGCTTCGGATCAGCCGAGGGCTTCCCCGACCATTGCTGTCTCCCGGGATTGGCCTTCTCCAGGAGCTCGAGGATCTTGACATCCCAGAACTGGGGATAGCCGCCGTAAGGTTTGGTCTCCACATTGGCCCACCACATCTGCTCCTGCCCTTTGTTGAAGGTCCAGGTGGATTTACACGCCATCGTGCAGCTTTGGCAGGCGATGCAGCGGTTGATATTGAAGACGAAGGCAAACTGCCGGCGAGGGAGTGCGGCTTGGTAGGGGTAGGCCATCTCCCGGCCGATCTGCCAATTGTGAACCTTAGCCATCGTCTCTCTCCTCTCGTCTCAGGTTTAAACCGTTTAAATTGTTCAAGTCGTTCGAATCGTCTTGAACGTCTTGAACGGCTTGAACCTCTTGAACTGTAATCCTATTCCTTCCCCAGGCGTTAAGGCACTCATCAATGATGGACTGGATTACTTCTTCGCCCAGGGCATGGTACGCCCCGTAGGCTGCCGCATAAAATGGGGTCTTAAAAAGGCCGAGGAGCCGTTTCCGGTTGTACCCCATGCGCACGAACTCTTCGGCAAAGACGTAGGCCATTTCACGCTCAGCCTCGGCGTCTGCGGGCAGGACGACGCCCACCAAAACATTGGGATCAGTCGGATCGGGATCGTTGTAAGGCATCAAAACCTCCATTTTACATTGCGAATTTCGGATTGCGGATTGCGAATGGTCCACTAGGATTCTTAAGTTTCGCCATTCACAATTCGCCCTTCGCTATTCTTTTGCTACCTTTGTCAGGTCACCGGCCAGGTAGCGCTTCATGAAGTCGTTCTCGTTGTCCGGCGTATATCCAGTGGTCGCCGGCTTCCAGATCCCCTTGCCGCCCATCCCCCCGTCCTCGGCCTTGGTCACGCGGACCAGAGTTTCCTTTGGGACCGTGTTGACCGCATGGTTGTCGGCCTCACCGCCGAAGATGAAACTCATGGAAACCTTCGCCTTGTGAAACAGGCTGTCGGTCTGATGCATGGGCATGTGCCAGTTGCGCGTGACCGATTGCTGCGAGCCGTAGCGCAGGTTGGCCTGGTAGCCGGTATTCTCCGAGAGGGCACGGCCGTCGGGTCGCGTCTCGTGCGCCTTGACGCTCTTCTCGGTGGCGATGAAGGGCGCGTGCTTCATCATCACCACGTTGTACGGATAGGCGTGGTTGTACTTCACTCTGAGCATGCAGCGCGAAACCTTATAGAAAGGATCGCCCGGCTTAGCCCCCAGGTAGGGTCGGTCGGCCGGGTTCGCATCCACATAAACGTAGTCGCCGTCGTTGATTCCGAGGTCGCGGGCCGCTTGCGGGTTCATGTGGAGCTGGTGCTCTCCGACCGAGGGGGCGCGCTTGTCCAGCCGGTAAGGATCGCCAAAGTTGGAGTCGTAGAGCATGTGCCAATCGACATTGGACCAGCTCGAATGGACACGGTGGCGCGTCTTGGGAGTGAGGCAGTAAAACTGAAGGCCTTTCTCCCAGAGAAAATTTTTGGTTTCTTTCACCTTATTCCACGGCATCTTGACGTTGCGGATGGTGCGCTCGTCCCAGTGCTCGGCATTGGGAGAGATCCCGTAGTCCTCCGGGCGGATATAGGGGTTGGAGCTGACGATGACGTTGGGCAGATAGGGTGTCGCCTCCGGACCCTCACGATGGACGATGAAATTCTCGCCGTACTCGATGGCCTCTGGGACATCCGCATAGGCGTGGAGTCGGCCGGTGTCGGTATGGAAGGGTTCGCTGTCATGAACCTGCTCGTAGAACGGGATGCGCGGATAAGTGCGGAAATTCATCAGGCAGCCGCCCGGAGGGCCGTACTTTCCCGCCATGATGTCGTCGAGCTTGTAGCCCGCGGTGGTGGTGCAGGTGTCGAGCAGTCGCTGGATGTAGACCCGGCGCTTATCCGGCGCGGCGAATGCAAAGTAGTCACGGAAGCGTTTCTCTCCGGTCACATCGGCTAGGGCGTTGGCGATGCCCGCTAAGATCACGAGATCATCCCTGCTGTCAAACACCGGTGGGATACCGCCTTTCCAGATCTGCAGGAACGGGTTGGAGCAGCTCGCGGTGATCTCGAGCCCTTCGAACTCCAGCCAGCTATTGGCGGGTAGGGCGAGGTCCGCGTACTCGATCGAGGCAGTCATCTGGATATCGATCGAGACGATCATCTCGACATTGGGGTTCACGTTTTTGATCATGCCGTAGGCCCATTTGGCGTTGTTGATCAGGTTAACGTTCGAGAAGATCATGGTCTTGGTCGGTGTCGGCATGTGGGTTTCGCCGGTGAAGTTCTTGCGCCCGAACTTGGGCGTGTCGACGATCAGCGCCAAGTCCCCATGGTTCCAGTAAGCCGGCTCCTCGTCTTTGGTATAGGCGTGGGCCTTGATGGCCTTGCCGGGGGCTTTGGGGTCGAGGTTGATGTCAAAGGGATCCTCGGCAACCCAGCCCTTAAAGCCAGGTCCGGTCCAGGGAGAACCCTGGAAGAGCGCCGCCTTGTAATTTCCAGCCCAGGTGTGAGAACCGGCCCCCGGCTTGCCGATGTTACCGGTGAGCATCAGAGGGAGGTAAGAGGCCCGGTTCATCTCGGTGGCATGGAACCAGTGGTTGATTCCCTCGCCTTGGTGGATCGCCACCGGTTTCATCGTAGAGATATCTCGGGCGAGCTGCTCGATTAGGTTTTTCGGTGCCTGCGTGATCTCAGCGACCGTATCGAGATCATAGTCTTTCAGGTGAGTCTGATAGAGCGTCCAGAGCGTCGCGACTTCGATCTCCTTACCGTCTATGAGCTTGACCTTGAAGCTTCCCTCCAGGGCCGGCGCCAGACCCTTCTTAGCCATGGTCTCGCCCACGTCGTCGCGCGTGATAGCGGTAGGGACGTTTTTTTTCTGATCCCAGATTACATAGTCGCCCAACGTGGCATGCTGCTCCTGGGTTAGGCCCTGGATCTTCATGGATGGCCCCTCCGCAGAGAGGCCGGACTTGTAGTTGGGGAAGATCTCATGGGCGCGCAGGCGCTTCAGATTGTCTTTGCGCACCAGCAATGGGAAGTCGGTGAAGCGCTTCACGAACGCCTCGTCGTACCACTTGTTGTCGATCATCAGCTTGGTGATGCCGAGCCAGAGTGCGGCGTCCGTCGTCGGCCGGATGGGAATCCAATAATCGGCTTTGGTCGAGGGGGGTCCATACTCGGGCGCGATCACAACGATTTTGGCCCCGCGCTCCATGCACTCGATAAACCAGTGCGAGTCTGTGAGCTTGTTCTCGACCAGGTTTTTGCCATCCATGATGATAAGTTTGGAGAAGCGGAGATCGTTGAAATCACAGTCGGAGGCCTGGAGCCCGTGCACCCACGGGTGGCCCGGCGCCTGATCCCCATGCCAGGTGTAATTCGAAAAGTTGCGCCCGGCGCGCGCATGTTCGTGGTCGACGCCGCGAATCTTGGCATCAAGCAGCGCTAGGGAGTTGTTGAGGCGGTACATGCCGTACTTGCCGATGACGCCGAGGAGTCCCATGCCACCCCGCATCTTGATCGTCCGCGTGCCAGCCCCGCCCATCGCCTGCACCATCTCGGGCTGGTAGCCCTGTGCCAGCAGTTTTTGGGCGCCCTCGGCGCCGCTGTAGCGGGTCGAGATGGCGACGAGCGCCTTGGCGATGTCATGGAAGGCATCCTCCCAGGAGATCTGCATGAACTCGTCCTGTCCGCGGCTGTCAAACTTATACTTGGACTTGTTCTCCGGCGTTAGCTCGGGAAAGCCAGCGTCGGCCCATGCCTTCCAGCCTTTTCTGACGATCGGGTGTCTTAGCCGATAAGGCCCGTAGATGACGCGGTGGAACGTATAGCCCTTGGCGCATTGGCGCGGGTTCCAGTTCGCGGTGGCCTTGTTGCCGTAGAGATCGGCGTAGGTCTGATAATCATAAGTGTTGCCCAGCCGCGTGACGATGCCGTTGCGCACATAGGCGCG
>JACPSF010000382.1:4502-6715 GCA_016193385.1 Deltaproteobacteria bacterium | reverse complement strand
CCACGACCACAACGTCCTGCTTTCCTTCGATTTTGCGATTCAGTCGTGACACCGTCTGCACGGCATTGCGGTCCACGACGGGCTTGTCGAGGAACATTCCGGCAAGCAAAGGCTCATTGAATCCGACTTGAAACTTGTTGGCGACGACCATCAGGCGGTAGTCCTCCCCCTCGAAGCGATCTTCGATCTTCTCGCCTTCCTTCAACTCGTTGACCGCATGCTCGCGGATTTCCGCGTTGGTTTCGGGATGCGTGAAATCCGAGAAGGCGTAGAGGACTTTGTAGTTCGTGCCGCGCTCTTTAAGCTTCTCCTTGATGATGTTGAAATAGCGCAACCCGGCCACGCGGGAGCTCGTGACGATCATCGCCTTGGCCCGGCCTTGGATGAGCAGCATCACTTTCTCCGCGAAGATGCGGAGCATCACCTCGGACTTGTATTGAATGAGGCCGTCATCCCGAAACGCCACGTTCATGAGCGCCTTGGACACGACCCCTTTGGGATACAGCTTTTCCTCGTCCAACTTGGGCACGACTGGGCAATGCAGGTTGTAAAGCGTCTTGTAGGAAATGATGCTCGCCGCCACGTCCACGATGTAACCCTCGGCGATGGCTTCCGCCTCCGTGTAGGTGTCGAATGGCTTGCCGAACAGAGACACAGTTGCGGGCGACGGCGTGGCGGTAAACGCGATAAACAACTGATTCAGGTCGTGCTCGCGAATGATCTTGGCGATCTGTTCCTCCGGGTCTAGCTCCGGCGCGTCCGCGTCCGGTTCATCCGACTTGCGGAACGGCAGGCGGATGGCTGCGCCCATCTGGCCTTCTTGCGAGCGATGGGCCTCATCAATCAGAAAGGCAACGCGCAGTTTTTTCAACGCGGGGTCTTCCTGCAACTTCTCCAAGACTTCCTGAATCTTTTGGATTGTCGTGACAATGATGGGCTTTCGCTCCTTCAGGAAGCGCGGCAGGTCGTCGGATTTTCTCGCAATGCCCACCACGTCTTTCAGGTGGGTGAAATTCGCGATGTCCTCCCGGATATTAGTGTCGAGCGATTTGCGGTCGGTGAGGATGAACGTGATGTCCACCAACTTCTCGTTCGTGCCGGGCTTGTACAGGCTGTGCAGCCGATCCGCCAGCCAGCAAATCGAGAGCGTCTTGCCGCTACCGGCGGAGTGGTCGGCAAGGTATTTTTTGCCGATGTCGCCCTCGGCGGCAAAGTGCGCCGAGATGTCGGCGGAGATTTTGCGCACCAAGCGGCTTTGATGGTAGCGCGGGAACAGCGTGAACGCGGAGCGTTCCGTCTTGTCGTCCTCCGCCTCGCGCTCGGGCACGCGGACCAGGAAGAACGAGAGCGCCTCCAACAAGTGCTCTTTGGACAAAACTTCGCGGTAAAGGAACTCGACCGGGTATTCGTCCGGATTCTGCGGCGTGTTGGTCAGGCCTGTGTTGTGCCAGCGGAAATTCTCCTCGCGGCGCGGGTCGGTGGCGGCCATCACGTCGCTGGTGTCGGCGGCGAGGTAAAGGAACGGATGCTGGAAAATCTTACGCGCATGTTCGCGAGCGGCGAACTGCGCGACGGCATCATGCACGTTCTGATTGGCCTCGTGCTTCAACTCCAGGTCCACGATGGGCAGGCCGTTGAGGAAAAGAACGAAGTCAATTTCCTGATTCGTTTCGCCGAAGTAGAAATGCGGGCGAAAGGTGATGCGGTTTTCGGGATACCCCTTAACTCCGGCACTTTCGGCGGAGCGCGGCTTGGGATAGAAAAGCCGGAACTCTAGCCCGCGCACCTTGAGGCCGTGGCGCAGCAACATCCAAAGCGGCGTATGCTCCAATGCCTTACGCAGCGACTTGAACACCTCGTCCCGCGCGTCCGTGCCGTAATCGTCTTCCAGCTTCTTGAGCGTGTCGGCCTGGGTGGCTTTGAGGAAGGCCCAGAGGTTGTCTTCGGCGATGAAATGCTCGGTGTCCGTGATTTCGGACTGCTCCAGCACGCCATACTTGTGCTCGCGGATGAGGTAATCCGCGATGTGCTGCTGAAACGTGATTTCGGGCGCTCGTTTACGCGGCATTGATTTGTCTCTCCAAGTCCTCCAACTCGGTCATGATCATCTCGAATGACGGCGGCGTGACCATGAACATATCCTCCATGGCCCGGTAATCCCGCTCGATCTGCGCGCGCCGCTCCGGGGACGGCACAAGATGGAGGCTGCCGGG
>JACPSF010000382.1:0-4456 GCA_016193385.1 Deltaproteobacteria bacterium | reverse complement strand
GGTACGGCGGTCTCATAGTGTGCCCAACCAGAACGGAAGTAGGTCTGTTTATGTGTCCGCACCTGCGTCAACAAATCCAAATCCGCTACTGCCCGTTGTCCCGCCGCGTGTCGTCTCAGCGCGGCGAGATCGGAGTAATGTCGCGACATGCCCATCGGGAAGGCTTTGTCCGCCGGCCGGTGATACTCGACGTGCAACAGCGTGGCCTTCTCCCAGAACGTCCTCTCCGCTTCGAGCGCCACCACCGGACAGGACGGCTCCCGGAACAAGGCCGGGAACGCTTCGGCAGTCAGCGGCGTGATCGCGTGCGTGCCGGTGGGCCGCTGGTCGTAGAGCGACCCCAACTCAAGCTTCACCTGCGGACGCAGCGAACCCGTCTGACCCGCCCGCGGATAGGTAAACAACAACACAGGAGAATTCGTTGATTCATCCACCTCGAAAGTCAGCGCCCGCGCCGCTTGACTGGGCAGATTCGCGGCAATGTGGCGGTTCATTCCCGGCAGGAACCATTCGCGCACCTTCGCGATGCAGGTGTCCTCCAACACCTTGGCCCGCCTCTCGAACTGCGAGCGGCTCGGGGCGGCGTCCGGTCGCGCTGCATCGCCGAAGCCCAGCCAGTCCGGGTCCATCGAAAGATCAATGTCCTCGGAAAACCGCTGGATGACGCCGAACACTTTCGAGAGTGACGTACCGCCCTTGAACACCAGATGTCCACCGAGTTCCTTGTCGGCAAAGATCAACCGTAACAGCCAGCAGACCCAGAAATCTTTCTCGACGAAATGCGGAGCGATGGCGCGTTGCGCTCCGGCTTCGCGGAATATGCGCTGCAAGTCATCTGCCGGTTTACGGGCGAACTCAAGCATGAGGCCGGGCCTCTTCGCTGATTTCTTCCAGAAGTGGCCGCATCCATCCCGGAGCATAAAGTCGATCTTTGATCAGTTGTTGTTTCTCGCCGGCGCTCAGCCGTCGCAGGAGCGACTGTCGATGCGCGGATGTGATCCGGTCCTTGCCGATATACCGCAGCGCCTGAATAACTGTGCCGCTGATCCGACCGGCCGTCGCCATGTTGCGGGGGGTCGTTCGCCGCAGCACGATCTCCTGGTTGCCGACGCGAATCCGGCGCGGTGCGCCGTCGGTCAGAAACACTATGCGCGCCGGCACTTGTTCTGATAGCCCCAGTAGGTTGGCCGCATAGGCGCCGGAGGGTTGAATGCGGATGCCCCGGCTCCGGGCCAGGGCTTGGGCCACAATATTCGGATCCGGTGACAGCAGGCCCAACTGGGGGTGCGTACGGGGATAGTCATACAGACCATTGGCAAGCCGGCGGATTGTCTTTTTAAGCGTAAGGCGAAAGAGCGCTATCCGTACGGCCTCAGCAGTGCCCAAGCCCAGAAAGTCGTTTGGCGTGAAGCACCAACCCCTTCCGTTGCCATAAATACGACTAATAATCGTATTTTCAATAGCTTGCATGTCTTCCACTATTCATTTTTTGTAACGAAATATGACCAGTTTTCATTACAAGAAACAACCCAAATTACCGCACTGCCCACAGTACGTCAGGCTGTGGTGAAACTGCCAAATCCGTCTCCGTAATCCGCCGCTGGCCGGTGACGCACTCGTGAATCAGCGACTTGCGGTAGGCGGCAAGCGTGGCGATTTGGGTTTCGATCCCGGCGACGATGCGCTTCACGTCGGCGAGCTTTGCGTCGAGGAAGCGAGCGATTTCCTCTTGCTCCGTCTTTGGCGGAAAGGGCGCGAAGTTTGTGCCGATACGGACATAATTTAGATTCAGTTGAGTGGTCAGAACCGCGCAGCGCAGCATGATGCCCTTCATCGCGCGCATGAGGTAATAGAGGAAGTCTAGGTTCGTGCAGTGGTCGGGAACTAAGCCAATCATGCTGTCGGGGAAGCAGGCTTCGAAATCCAGGATTGCCACGTCGCCAACGTTAGCCGCGATGGACATCACGAGCGTGCCCTTGGGGAAACCCTTGCTGACGCTGAAGCCGAGTTCGTTCAGCGTCTGTGAGTAGCTGCGGATATATTTGTCCGCCGCCGTGATGTCACCCGTTTGGACAAAAGGATACTCGCCGTCGTATAGAGCCGGGTCGTTTCGAGGACGGTGGGTAAACTTCCCCCGAAGCAGATCGCACCGTCGTTTGATCTGCCTCACTTCCCAATGCCGCGGAACATGGGGCAACCAGTCTAGCCCGGATGGTTTGAGGGTGACGCGTTCATTTAGGCCGTGCGTGACAGCTCTATGGATCAACGAATTGGATAACACATCGAGGGTTTCGAGTTGGCGGCGTTTGGCAGCCACCGCAGCGTCAATCGCCGCGCAACTCGCATCCAGATACGCCGCGATGCGGCGTTGCTCGGAGCGAGTGGGAGGCATCGCCAAGACAACGCTCCCCAATTCCTCAGCGTTCAAGTGAGGTTGAGCTGCGCGAAGAGTTAGCAGATGGATTTGGTCCTCAAGCACGTGTTTGCTCAAGAGGCTGTAGGCAACGAACTGCGAAGAAGCCCGCGTCACCGTGGCCACCATATCGTATCCCGCGACCGCGCCTTCCAAAGCAGATGGAACGATTGCTGAATCGCCCGTGTATGCGCCGCTACGCACGACAATAATATCCCCAGCCTTGAGGTATGGGTTTCTGTCCGGTGGCAGTTCAGCAGGGTCAACCCTCAGAAAGTTGTCTGTTCGGATTGCTCCTGCATCCACATCTGTCGCTCGAATCATCGCCACACCGGATGAGAGTTCTGGCGGCGGCTGGCCAAGACCGTAGCGTATGCTGGCCACAGATTTCAGCCTGCAAAGCCTCCATTCATGCGGCAAACTGTCTACCCAAGTCGCTTGCGGCTTTGTCTCTTGGAGAGCGATCAAGAGCTTGCCAGCCTTTCCAACAAATTCTCCGCCTCCTTTTCCAGCTTCCAGAACTCCGTGAGCAACTCCTTCGCGGGCGTTGGCGGTTGGTAGCTGTAGAAGTATTTGTTGGGCAGGATTTCGTAGCCGAGCTGCGGGCTGTCCTTCCAGCGGATGATCGGCTTGGCGATTTCACGCTTCAAGAATGCTTCGATATCCTCACCGTACTGGATGTATTCGTCGTCCTGCACGTAGTGCCGGTGGGTCCACGCCGCGGAGAGAATTTCTGCGCCGTTGCTGAAAGTAGCTTTGAACTTCTTTACGGCGTCATCCCCAGGTTTTAGTGCAAACTCAACCGTCATCTTTTTGTCCTCCGCCTTTGCCTGCACGCGGAAAGTGAGGTCGCTCTCGTAGAACTCCAGCTCCTTCTTAAGATTTGCGGCAGTGAATGTTCTTTCGTAAGGCTCGGTGACGACGGCGGGCTTATCTTGTTCGTCCGTCTGCCAGAAGACGACGCTGACTTTGTGGTAAGCGAAATCTTCGCGCTGGAAAATCTTCACCTGTTCATCGGTGTAGCCCGTGGCCCAACCGTCGCGGTAACGCTCCTCGATCCATTGGCGATGAGCATCCGTCATGCGGTTGCGTTTGTTGGCGAAGGCTTTTGGCTCTTTCTCGAATTGCTTCCGCGCGTCAATGAGCATCACGCGCCCGCGATGGCTGGCGGGCTTGTCGTTTCGCAGCAGCCAGATGTAGGTGAAGATGCCGGTGTTGTAGAACAGTTGGTCGGGCAGCATGACGATGGCGTCGAGCCAATCGTTTTCCAGAATCCAGCGGCGGATTTCGCTCTCGCCCGAACCGCAGTCGCCATTGGAGAGGGGCGAGCCGTTGAAGATGATGGCGATGCGGCTGCCGCCCTCGGCGGGCGGAATCTTCTCCCGTTTGTGCGCCTCGTCCCCGTAGCCGCCCTCTCCGCCCCATTTTACGCCGAAGGGCGGGTTGCTCAACATGCGGTTGAAGCGGTGTTTGGGTTCGGGCCATTGGTCGCCCGGTTCTTTGCTGTGGGGATCGTGCGGGATGAGCGAGTTGCCGAGGAAAATTTTGACCTGCTGGTCGTTCTTGATGAGGAGGTCGGCCTGGCAGACGGCATAGTTGGTTGGAGAAATCTCCTGGCCGTGGACAGTCAGAAATTTCTCCACACGCTCCCGTTCCTCCGGCGTAGCGGCGCGGTCAAGCAGGTGCTCCTTGGAGACGGACAACATGCCGCCCGTGCCGCCCGCGGGGTCGTAGATGGAGAAATGCCGGTCCGGGATCGGTATCTCCAACAACTCGACCATGAGGCGAATGACCTCGCGCGGGGTGAAGTGGTCTCCGGCCTCCTCGCCGCTTTGTTCCGAGAAGCGCCGGAGCAGTTCCTCGTAGATGTAGCCCATCTCCAGGCCGGAGAGCTGGTCCGGGCCAAGCTCCAGTTCCTTGTATTGATTCAGGATCGGGGCGAGCCGGTTATTCTTCACCATCGTGCCGATAGTGGCGCGGTAATTGAAGTGCTCGATGATGTCGTCAACATTTTTGGAGAAACCGTTGATGTAGGCGCGGAAG
>JACPSF010000381.1:10654-17960 GCA_016193385.1 Deltaproteobacteria bacterium | reverse complement strand
GATGGAGCATGGGGTAGTGAGAGGTATGCAGGGGGATGATGACGGCCGGATACTCGCTCCCTTGGCTCTTGTGGATGGAAATCGCGTAGGCGAGGGCGATCTCATCGAGATCATCGAAGGCATAGGAGACCGCTCGGTGGTAGAACTCGATCACAACCTCTTCCCTGGCCTGATCGATGCCAGCGATCTTTCCCAGATCGCCGTTGAAAACGCCTTTGTCATAATTGTTTCGTAGCTGGATGACCTTGTCGCCGAGTCGAAACGGCAATGCTTCTCGCTCGAGGGATGTGCCGTCGGGGTTCAGGAGATTCTGTAGCTCTCGATTGAGATGGCTGGTGCCCAGAAGCCCGCGGTGCATTGGACTTAAAACCTGGACCTCATCTGGTTTTAGGGTTAAGGGGTTCAAGGATTTGGGGGCAAACCCCGTCGTCCCTTTATCTCTTGCTCCCCCGAGCAAAGCTTTGATGGTCTCAAGTACCTCCGCTTCGTTTTCCCGTGGAATAAACATAAAGTCACGTTTTCCTCCCTCGAGCTCCAACGTCAACGGTTGCCCTTGAATGATCCTGTGGGCGTTGGCAACGATCGAGCTTTCCGCTCCCTGGCGAAAGATCCGCCGCATGACCACAACGGGCAGCGCGCCCGATCCGATCAGGTCTCGCAGCACGCTTCCCGGTCCGACCGAAGGGAGCTGGTCGACATCGCCGATCAAGACGAGATGGCTGTGGGGTTCGACGGCCCTGAGCAAGTGGTCCATGAGCGGAAGGTCGACCATCGAGACTTCATCGACGATCACGACCCGGGCAGTGAGGCGATAATGCTCGCCGCGTTGGAATCTTCGCTCCCGGGGGTTGTATTCTAAAAGGCGATGGAGCGTTCTGCTTTCCTCGCCGGTGGTTTCTTCCATCCGCTTGGCCGCCCGACCGGTGGGTGCCGCCAAGGTAAAAGAGACTTTTGCTCGCCGCAGGAGAGCTAAGATTGCCGTAAGGAGCGTGGTCTTCCCGGTTCCGGGCCCTCCCGTGATCACCAACACTTTCTGCTCCACGGCTTGGCGCAGGGCCTCGCGCTGCTCGGCCTCGAGCCATAGATCCGATTGTCCCTGGGCCGCTTCGAGCGCTCCGGCCCCAGTGGGCAGTGACAGGGTAGAGGTTGATGAGAGGAGCGTATGCAGGGCCGAGGCCACACGGGTCTCGGCCGCATGGAGTTCTCGAGGATAGACTCGGGGCACGCTTTCGCCAACGTCGTCCAAGGCAACCTCTCTCTCGGTCGCCAGCCTATCGAGGGCTGTCTGCGCGGCCTCATCATCGACTCCCAAAAGAGAGCGGGCGTGCTTTTTCAGCAGGTCGGCAGGGACGAAGCAATGGCCCTCATCGGAGAATTGGCCTAGAACATGGAGCAAGCCGGCCTGGACTCGAAGGGAGGAATTGCCGCTGACCCCGATGCTACCGGCGATCCGATCTGCAAGGAGAAACCCGACGCCGTGGATTTCGCGCGCTAGGCAGTACGGATTCTCCTTGACCTTGACCACGGTCTGGGATCCGAAGGCGCGATAGATTTTGAGGGCCAGGGAGCTGGTCACGCCGTGGCCCTGGAGGAAGACCATCGAGTCGCACATGTCCTTGTGCTGCTCCCAGGCATCGAGAATTCTCCGGGCGCGAATCGCTCCTATCCCTGGCACCTCAAGCACGCGCTCGGGTTTTTCGGAAAGCACTTTCAGCGTGCTCAGACCAAAGGCGGCGACGAGGCGACGGGCGTAGATGGGCCCGATCCCCCTGATCAATCCCGAACCGAGGTATCTCTCGATCCCCTCAAGCGTGGCGGGCTCCACCTTCTCCCAATGCTCAGCCTGAAATTGGAGCCCGTAACGGGGATGGACTCGCCACAGGCCACTGACCTTGATCTCCTCCCCCTCGCTCAAGGGAAAAAGATCGCCCACCACGGTAACTCCAGGAGATCCGCGGATCTCAATGCGCGCCACCGTGAAGCGGCCCTGTGGGTCCTGGTAAGTGATCCGGCTAACTTTGCCCTGAAGGGAGGATCGCTCGTCTCTTCTTTCGGCCATACGCCGCTCCCTTCTTCGTGTCCTCAACGCGCGACGATCCACCGAGGCGTCCTCTCCAATCCTAGGGGAGACCTGGAGAAAGATCGGTCACGGTCGTCTCGATCGCTTGCAAAAGGGCTCTCACCTCTCGAGGCGTGCCGACGCTAATCCGCAGGCTGTCCTGCAGTCCAGGTACGTCAAAATAGCGTACCAGGATTCCGCGCCGCTTCAACGCCGCGTAAAGCCCTCCGAGATTCTGCCCCTCTCTTCGCGCCATCACGAAGTTGGCCTGGGAAGGGTAGACGTGAAAGCCCATTTTACGCAGTTGGAGGGCTAGTCGCTGACGGCTTTTCTGGATGCGTCGGACATTGCGCAGCATCCACTGCATGTCCTGAAGCGCGGCGCAAGCGGCAGCGAGGCTCAATCGGTTCAGGTTGTAGGAGTCCTTCACCTTGATCATGTCGGTGATGATTCCCTCGGCAGCGAAGGCGAGGCCGATGCGTAAGCCCGCCAGGGAGAAAGACTTGGAAAAACTGCGGAGCACCACCAGGTTGGAAAAGTCGCGGATGAGGGGCAGGGCGGAGACCCCGTCCTCTTCGGCGAAATCGATATAGGCCTCATCAACAACGAGGATTCCGGTAACCGACCGTGCTAGCCTTTCAATCTCCCGCAAGGGGACAAGCGTCCCCGATGGGGAATTGGGATTGCACACAAAGGTTAGGGCGGCCTCCTGGGAAAAAAGGGCCTCGGGGAGCGAAAAATCGGGCAGATAGCTAATCACGGCCCTTTCCCCTTCCTGAATGTCGATCAGGGTGTCATAAAGCGTGTAGGTCGGCACCGGATAACCGGCGCGGTCTCCTCGGCCGACAAAACAGCGTACCAGAATGGACAAAAGCTCATCGGAGCCATTCCCGGCCAGGACATTGTCCGGCCGCACCCCGTAGGCCGTTGCCGCTAGGGACCTAAGGCTATCGCCCAGAGGTTTGGGATAAAGGCGGAGCGTCCGGTCCGTCGCCTTGCGGAGGGCTTTGAGAACGCGCGGAGACGGCGGATATGGGTTCTCGTTCGTATTGAGCTTAATGATATCATCGTTTTGTGGCTGCTCGCCGGGGGCGTAACCTTTTAGAGCCGCGATGTTTTTTCTCAGATACGGAGACATGTTACCGGATTCTAACCGGTGCTTCTCGCCATTTCAAATCCGATGCTTTTGCTTTCAAAGGAGGGGAAAATCTGTTACAAATGCTAATGCATGAGCAAAAAGCGGGTCTCCACAGGAATCCCCGGCCTGGACCCCTTGATCGAAGGCGGATTCTTGGAGGGGAAGTCTTATCTCGTCACCGGGGAGGCCGGCACAGGGAAAAGCATTTTTTGCATGCAGTTCGTCCTCAAAGGGCTGATCGATGGTGAGAAGGCGGTTTATGTCGCGGTCGATGAGAAGCCGGCCGAGATCCTGGAAGAGGCAGCTTCCCTTGGCTGGGACCTGCTCAAATACGTCGAGCAGAAAAGCCTGCTGATCTTGGATGCCTCCCCGTATTTCAGCGCCCGTATGGGAGCGGGGAAGGATCGAGAGGTGGACGTTCAGAAAACCGTGGTGGACCTGGCCAGCTACGTCAAGAGAATGGGCGCCACGCGGGTCGTCATCGATCCCGTCGGGCCGCTGATTTTCTCCCGCGATTCCGGTTTTCGCTCTCAGGAACACGTGCGTTTGCTGGTTCACTCTCTGCAAGACCACCTGGGAACGACCAATCTGCTCACCTCTTACCCAAGCCCGGGGAGCGGAGGTAGAGTTGAAGCCGGGTTCGAAGAGTTCCTGGTCGCTGGAGTCGTCATTCTTAACCTAGTTCGGTCCCAGAATCGTCTTATCCGGACCCTTATGGTCCGCAAGATGCGAGGTACAGCGATTGAGTTGATCGAGCACCAGTTCAGCATCGCCAAGGAAAAAGGTATCGTCCTAAAGCCGGTTCTCTAGGGGAAAAGCTGTGGCTGGAGAGAGAAAGATCTTTATCGCTGAGGATAACCCGCAGTTCTGCGAGCTTTACCGGATGGCCCTAGAAAGTGAGGGCTACAAGGTTCTCTTCGCCAATACGGGAAGAGAAGCGGTCGAGAGAATTCCCGCAGAGAGACCCGACTTGATTATCCTGGATGTCATGATGCCGGAGATGGACGGTTACGAGGTTTGCCGCAATCTGCGGGACTTGCCTGAATTCGCGCTCACGCCGATTATCATGCTCACCGCCCGAACTGCGGACGAGGATAAGATCAAGGGATACAATGTCGGTGCGGATGACTATATCACCAAACCCTTCTCCCTGAAGGTTCTGAGGGCGCGCGTGCGCGGCATCCTGGAGCGAAGCGCAGCCAAAAAAGTGGGAGTTCCCCAACCTGTCGCACCTGTGGCTCCGGCAGGTGCTCCCGAGCCACCGCTGATCGCTCCCGTCAGGCCATTGACCATTCCTGTCGGTCAACCGGCGGCTCCTCCCGGGCAGCCGGCCGCTCCCGCAGCCCAACCTTCCCCTGCGGCGGAGCAACCCGCCGCCCCGTTCGGTCAGCCCGCCGTGCAAGTGGTCCAGCCCATTATTCTAAGAGAAGATGAGGTGATAGCTACGGCCAGGGCCGTCACCCCCACCAGGGCGCTCGCTCCCGGAGACGACCTTTTTGAGGGTCTTCTCGGGGGGAAGGTTCCGCCCGGATCCAACATTCTCATCGTGGGTCCTCTGGGGAGCGGAAAGTCACATCTATCACGTGCTGTGATCGGCCGGGCTTTGGAAAACGGTGAAAAATGCATGCTCGTTTGCCTTGATGATGATCCCTCGGTGGTTCGCAGGGAACTCACCGAGAAGCATCGATTGGATATTTCCGGCTACGAAGGCCAAAACCAGATGCGTTTTGTGGATGCCTATTCTTGGAGTGGGGGAAAAACCTCTGTACAGGAAAAATATGCGATCACGGGGACCCTGGAACTCGCTGATCTCTCGGCCCTGATCAACGAAGCGGCGGCCGACTTGGGACAGGCCGACCAGCAGAAGCAAGGCGGCAAGAGGGTGCTCGACTCTATCTCCAGTCTCTTTCTCAACTTCGAGCTCTCCTATGTCCAGCGATTTGTTGCTTACCTGGCTCGCTCCGGTCACTTCGCTGACGTGACCACCATTTTCATTATCGAGGAAGGGTCCTGTGATTACCAAGCCCTGAATAATACGAAGTACATCATGGACGGAGTGTTGGAGCTTAAAATCGAAGGCGAGAAATTTCTCGGCCGCGTGCAGACCATGAAATGGGCCAATCCCAACCGGGAATGGGTCGATGTGTCACGGTCGTAATGCGTGGATTGTAGGTCAATGAAAGCTCTCTGGCTAGAAGGCGGAAAGAGGTTTTCTCCGAAAATTCAGCAGGAACTCGGGGTTAAAGGGATTACGGTGACGCTGGTACAGGAGATCGCTGCTTGCCTGGCGAGCCTCGCGGCGGACCCGGCCGACACGGTCATCATCGACTTGGACCTCACCAAAAAAGGGATCGAGGCCGTTCAGGAGATCCACAAGACCGCCCCGGATATTCCCGTGATCGTCTTGGCCTCGCTGGAGCGACTGCCGGTATTGGATGAAGCGTTTAAACATGGGGCGTGGGACTCCGTGATCAAACAGCTCGATCTCTCCCACCTTTATGAGGTTCCTCGAGCGATAGCCAGATGCGAAGAAAAGAAAATTCTCCTCGCGGGGGCGAACCGTCACCGCGAAGAGGCGGAGAAATTGCAAGCTGAGGTCCGCGAATTTCGAGAAAATGCGGAAAGGTCGAAATCGGAGTCCCAACGTTACCGCGAAGAGGCGGAGAGACTGCAGACCGAGGTCCGCACTATTCAGGAAAATGCGGAAAGATCCGGATCGGAATCCCAGCGCTACCGGGAAGAGGCCGAGAAGCTTGAGGTCGAGATGGAGCGTTATCGGGAACAGGCACAGAGCTCACAGGCGGAAAGGAAGCGTCAGGACGAAGAAACCGGTTGGCTAGGGATGGCGTTGCAGGCCTGCGGCGACGGAATATTCGCCGCCGATGGGCAGAGCAAGCTTGTTTTTGCCAACCCCGCCCTGCGTGACCTTGTGGCCTATAACGAGGAGGAGTTGATCGGTAAAGGCATCGATGCCCTGGTTCCGACCCTGGCAATAGATGATTCCTCTTGGACTAAACTCCTGGTTCCTTTTCCACAACGCCGGTGGCAGGGCAAAGTCGATTTCAAGAAAAAAGACGGCTCGTCGCTGCCGCTTACAACCAGGATCATCCAGGCCTTGGACGGAAAAGGAGGAACCAAGGCGGTGGTGGGGATCTGCCTGAAGTCAGCGGAACCGGAGGCCAAGGCAGCGCTGAAGCCACAACCCGTGGAAGGGCCCGCGGATCAGATGGTCAATGAGATCATAGATGATCTGCAAACTCCCTTGGCGGCGATGCTGGGGTATTTGGAGATTGCCTCCACGATCAATCCGGATCAGGCCGAGCCCAACCAAATCCTGTCCATCAAACGTACCGAGTTGATGGCCAGGCGTCTGCTTGATCTCATCTCGAGTCACATCGGCGCCGTCGAGGTCGACACGAAGCGGTTGGAAATTCACAAGAGCCCGCTCCAGATCGATCAGATCCTAGAGCCTGCGGTCCAGGCAAGGCAGAGTGAGGCGAACATCAAGGACATCGAGATCGTCGTAGATATCGCCAAGGATTTGCCCCCCGTAGCCATCGATGGGGTCCAGATCGAACGGGCCATCGGGATCCTCCTGAGTAACGCGATCAACCTCTCTCCGCTAGGGGGGAGTGTGACCGTAAGCGCAAACCTTAACGGTAATGAAGTCGCGCTGGCCATCACGGATAGCGGTTCCGGCCTGTCCCCGGAGGAACTGCCCTCACTCTTTGACAGAAGAAAAAAACTGCGCCGCCCCGGAGGGGGCATCAACACCGCGGGCCTCTACCTCGCGCATCAGATCGTATCGCAGCACGGCGGCAGAATCGACGTGAAAAGCGAGTCGCTGGAAGGCACCACGCTGACGATCTTTCTGCCGCGCTAGATCGCTCTGTCCTGCCGGTCCATTTTCTTGACAGCCCATCGGGCGATGGTTAAATTTCGCTCGCTATGGAGCCAAAATCGTTATGCGTTTCGATAAGCTGACCCTCAAATCCCAAGAAGCGCTGCAAAACGCTCAGGGACTGGCCGAAAAGCGAAACCATCAGGCCGTTGATGTGGAGCACCTGCTGATGGCGCTTTTGGGGCAGAAGGAAGGTGTGGTGCCTTCG
>JACPSF010000381.1:0-10635 GCA_016193385.1 Deltaproteobacteria bacterium | reverse complement strand
AAAGGCTTTGGACCGGCTCCCGCAAGTGACGGGAGCAGGCACCACGCAGACTTACGTCACACCCCGCTTGAAGAAAGTACTGGAAGGAGCCGCTGCCTCAGCCGATGAGCTCAAGGACGAATACGTTTCCACCGAACACCTGTTGCTTGCCATGGTGGAGGACGAAGGGGAGGCGGGCAAACTTCTCAAAGAATTCGGTCTCTCCAAGGAGCGCATCCTCCAAGCGCTCGTCGATATCCGCGGGACGCAGCGCATCACGGATCCGAATCCCGAAGAAAAGTATCGCGCCCTGGAGAAGTACAGCCGGGACCTGACCGAACTGGCCCGCAGGGGGAAGCTGGATCCGGTGATCGGGAGGGATGACGAGATCCGCCGGGTCATTCAGGTTCTCTCCCGCCGCACCAAGAACAACCCGGTGCTGATCGGGGAGCCCGGAGTCGGAAAGACCGCCATCGTCGAGGGACTGGCGTTGAGAATCGTCAACGGAGATGTGCCCGAGACCCTAAAGGACAAAAGGTTGGTGGCCCTCGATATAGGCGCCCTCGTGGCCGGAGCCAAGTTCCGAGGCGAATTCGAGGAACGGCTGAAGGCAGTCCTCAAGGAAGTGACTGAGGCCAACGGAGAGATCATCCTCTTCATCGACGAGCTCCACACCCTAGTTGGCGCGGGCGCCGCTGAAGGTGCCATCGACGCCTCTAATATGCTAAAGCCCCCTTTGGCGCGCGGGGAGTTGCGCTGCGTGGGCGCAACGACCATCGATGAGTACCGCAAACGGGTGGAAAAGGATCCCGCTCTGGAGCGCAGGTTCCAGCCGATCCTTATCGGCGAGCCTTCGGTGGAGGATACGATCGCGATCCTGCGCGGACTCAAAGAGAGGTACGAAGTGCACCACGGAGTGCGCATCACCGACGGGGCCATCGTCGCAGCCGCGACGCTTTCGCACCGCTACATCAGCGATCGCTTCCTGCCGGACAAAGCGATTGACCTGATCGATGAAGCCGCGTCCCGGCTGAGAATCGAGATCGACAGCATGCCCACCGAGATCGACGAGGTGGAACGCAAGATCGTGCAACTGGAAATCGAACGGCAGGCTTTAAAGCGGGAGAATGACCCGGCCTCTAAGGAAAGGCTCGGGCGGCTGGAGCGAGAGATCGAGGGCCTGCGCGCCAGTTCCGAGAAGCTTAAGGCGCACTGGAACAACGAGAAGGCGGTGATCCAGCGGCTCCGCTCCCTCAAAGAGAAGATCGAGGCCGCCAAGCTGGAGCAGCAGCAGGTGCAGCGCCAGGGCGATCTGAATCGCGCCGCCGAGCTGCGCTACGGCGTGCTCACCCAGCTCCAGAGAGAGCTCGAAACCGAAAACCAGAAACTCGTCGAGCTGCAAAGAAATCAGAAGATGCTCAAGGAAGAGGTGGATGCCGAGGATGTGGCGGAGGTGGTGGCGAAGTGGACCGGAATCCCCGTCTCCAGGATGATGGAAGGGGAAGTGCAGAAGCTCCTCAAAATGGAGGAGCGGCTCAAGGCGAGAGTGGTCGGGCAAGACCGGGCGATCGGCGTGATCTCCAACGCCGTGCGCCGCGCGCGGGCCGGCCTGCAGGATCCGAATCGCCCGATCGGGTCCTTCATCTTTCTGGGTCCCACGGGGGTGGGAAAGACCGAGCTGTGCCGCGCCTTAGCGGGGTTTCTCTTCGACGATGAGCAGGCCATAGTGCGGTTGGATATGTCGGAGTTCATGGAGAAACACTCGGTAGCGCGCCTGATCGGAGCCCCTCCGGGTTACGTGGGCTATGAGGAGGGTGGATATCTGACCGAGGCGGTGCGACGCAAGCCCTATGCGGTGGTCTTGTTTGACGAAATCGAGAAAGCTCATCCGGAAGTGTTCAACGCCCTGCTACAGATTCTTGAAGACGGGCGCATGACCGACGGGCAGGGCAGGACGGTCGATTTTAAGAACACCGTGATTATCATGACCTCGAATCTGGGGAGCCAGCATATCCAAGAGCTGGGAGAGAAAGACCGAAGAGAGCTGGAGCGCCGCGTCACTTTGGCCCTTCAGGAAGCCTTCAAACCGGAGTTCCTGAATCGGATCGATGAAGTCATCATCTTCAACAGCCTGGGCCGGGAGGAGATCAAGCAGATCGTAGAGATCCAGCTCGTGCGACTGCGCCAGAGTCTGGCAGGCAAGAAAATGGTGCTCGAAATCACGAAACGGGCTAAGGAGTTTTTGGCAGAGCAAGGCTATGACCCGGTCTATGGCGCGCGCCCGCTCAAGCGAACCATACAGAAACTCGTCCAAGACCCCTTGGCTTTAAAAATCCTCCAGGGGGAGTTCCGCGAGGGGGATACGGTCAAGATCGACTCTGGCGGAAACGATTTGATCTTCAGTCGGGGCGACGCCGCCTACCGTGAGGAAGCTTGGGCCGAGGGGGTCCTCCATTAGCCTCCAAGCCCTGCAACGAACGAAACCGACCAGCCTCTATCTCAACCAGCTTGGCGAAAGGATCTCACACTAGCTTGAGCGGGAGATTCACCCCCTTCCTGCGGGCGAAAGCCGGGCCTCCCGTAAGATGGCAACAGAATCCTCGCCTGGTTCTCCTGAACGTCAGCCTCGGTCTTTTTATGGTTGCCCTGAACCAGAGGGCGCTCCTGGTCTCTCTCCCTACGTTGACCAGGGTCTTTCAGACCGGCATCAACACGATTCAGTGGGCCGTCCTGGTCTATGATCTTACCCTTATCGGTCTGGTCCTGACCTTGGGTCGACTGGGTGATCTTTTCGGTCGGAAACGGATTTACGTCGGAGGCTTTGTCGTATTTATCTGCGGCTCGATCCTTTGCGGCCTTTCACGCTCTCCCGCCCAGCTCATCGTTTTCCGCATCCTGCAAGGTGTCGGCGGCGCCATGCTCATGGCCAATGGCAGGGCTATCGTCTCGGTCATGTTTCCTCCTGAGCAGCAGGGGAAGGCTCTGGGTCTAACTCAGACGGCGTTTCACGTGGGATTCCTTACCGGGCCCACGCTAGGCGGGTTCCTGATCGATACCGTAGGTTGGCGCTCGATTTTTTTCCTGAACGCCCCGGTGGGTTTGGCGGGAGCTTATCTGGGATGGAAAATGCTCGAAGAGTCCGACTCCGGACCGCAAGGGGCTAGCATAGACTTCTTGGGGGCTACCCTGCTCCTGTTGACCAACACGGTTTTTCTTTACGCCCTTAACGAGATCCCCCATTTCGGCCTGTTCCACCCCCTGGTCTTCACCTTGATTTTCCTCTCCCTTCTTACCTTGCTCCTGTTCATCAAGACGGAACTTAAGGCCGAAACGCCGATCTTGAGCCTTGCGCTTTTTCGCAACCGCCTTTTCAGCACCGCAAACCTAAGCCTCTTCTTCATCACGTCAACCCAGTCGGCGATTAACTTCCTCTTGCCCTTTTATCTGGAGGACATCATGGGTTTCAGCCCCTCGAAGATGGGTTGGATCATCATCGCGAACTCCGCCGTGATCGTCATCCTCGCGCCGATAGCGGGCCGGCTTTCGGATCGGCTCGGCTCGCGACTCCTCTGTACGCTAGGAGCGGGCGTGATCGTGATCGCGCAGTATTTTGTCGCCTCCCTCACCTCGGACTCGACGGTGATCAGAATCATCCTGCCCTTAGCGGTCTCGGGCCTGGGCTGGGCCATTTTTAGCGTTCCAAATCAGAGCGCGATCTTGGGTTCGGTATCCAGGGACAAACTGGGCGCGGCCTCGGGGGTAGCGACCACGACCGCGCGCATTGGAGGATCTGCCGGGGTTGCCTTGTCAGCCATGTTCATCACTTATGGATTGGCGGCTGCAGGCTTGAGCCAGCTTCAGATCGAATCTCCACAGGGTTGGGTCTCTTCGCCCGAGATCTTCATGACCAGCTTCGCCCACACGGTGCATGTGATCAACCTCATAACTATCCTGTCCGTTTTATTCTCTGCCATGCGAGGCGCGAAGAGAAGCTAGGATGGCGCTCCAGTCGTACCTGTGGCTTTGCCTTGACCTTCGCCCGGCCATCCCCTAAGCTTTCACTGCTTATGGGCTGGCATCTGCACATCGACATGGATGCCTTTTTCGCCTCGGTGGAACAGGTGCTCAATCCGGCCTTGAAAGGGAGGCCGGTCATCGTGGGTGGCCGGGGGGGAAGGGGAGTGGTGACCTCGGCGTCGTACGAGGCGCGGAAATTCGGGGTCCACTCGGCCATGCCGGGCTTTCAAGCGAAGAAGCTCTGCCCGCACGGCATCTTTTTGCCCAACCGGCGTCAAGTCTACGGCGAATTCTCGGACCGGGTCTTCGCTATTCTAGAGAAATATTCGCCGGAGGTTCATGCACTCTCAATAGACGAGGGAGTGGTGGATCTCACGGGCACGGAGCGGCTCTTCGGTCCACCTGTCAAGACAGCTCGCGACATCCTCGCGCGGATAGAAAAAGATCTCGGCCTTTCGGCCTCAGGCGGGCTTTCAACCAGTCGGCTGGTAGCGAAGATCGCCGCCACCTTGGCCAAACCGCACGGCTTTATCTTCGTGCCCCCTGGGACCGAGCAGGCTTTTCTCTCCCCTCTCCCAGTGGAGTCGATACCGGGAGTGGGGCCAAAGACGCACGAAAAACTACTGCAGCAAGGCATAAAGACAATCGCTGACCTTCTGAAGCGCTCTGATCTCAGGCGCCGTTATCTTGATCTTGATGAACTGGGGCACGGAGAGCATGGGCACGATCATTCTATTGGCAACGAGACCACATTGGACAAGCCGCTAAAAGATAGAGAGAAGATGGACGAGGTCTTGTGGGAGCTGGTTGAAGAAGTGGGGGGTAGATTGCGTGGAGAGGGGCTCTATGCCCGATGCATCACGGTGAAGATCCGCTATTCCAATTTTAGCACTATTACCCGCTCGCGGAGTCTTACCACTCCTACGTGTTTCGACCGTGAGATCTTTGGGGTAGCCCAGGAATTGCTAAGAAAAAACCTCGCTCCCGGCGGGTCGGTCCGCCTCCTGGGAGTAAGTACCGGCAATCTCCTAAGCTCGGGCTGGCAGGAATCCATGTTCGATGTTCAGAAGCGTCTCTCCTGGGAAAAGCTCTACCAGGGCATCGACCGCCTGCGAGATAAATATGGTGAAGACGCGATTGGCATCGCCCGGCTTCACCGTCGCGAGCGCTAGATCGGAAAGGCAGGGCCATGACAGACCCGAATCACCCCTTCCTGGCTGCCTGCCGCAGAGAAAAGACGCCCTACACTCCTGTCTGGTTAATGCGGCAGGCGGGCCGCTATATGGAGGAATATCGCCGCCTCAGGTCTGAGTTCAGCTTTATCGACCTGTGTCGGCGGCCGGAACTGGCCGCCGAAATTACCTTGCTACCGGTCGACCGTCTCGGAGTCGATGCCGCGATCATTTTTTCCGACATCCTGTTGCTGCTGGAGCCGATGGGAGTCGGGCTGGAATATGGCAGAGGGGACGGACCCGTAATCCGCCGCCCTGTGCGCAGCGGGTCCGAGGTCGGCGGCCTTGCGGAGGTGGAACCGGAAAAGTCGCTCGGGTTCGTTTTCGAAGCGATCCAGAGAAGCTGCGCCGCGTTGGGCGGGAGAGTCCCGCTCATCGGCTTTTCCGGAGCGCCGTTTACTCTCGCTTCCTATTTGATCGAAGGAGGAAGTTCCCGGAACTACATTTATACGAAGCGACTCATGTACTATGAAGCGGAAGCCTGGCGCGCCCTGATGGAGCGCCTTGTGCGGGCCATTGCCAGATACCTCAATGCGCAGATTGCGGCTGGGGCAGAGGCGGTACAGATTTTCGACAGCTGGGTCGGATGTCTTTCACCGCAAGACTATCAGCAATACGTCCTTCCCTATTCGTGCGCCACTATCGAGGCGCTCACGCGTGGGGTCCCGGTCATCCATTTCAGCACCGGAACCGCCGGATTGCTCAGACATATACGCGCCGCCGGAGGGGATATCCTCGGCCTGGACTGGCGGGTCAATCTGGATGAGGCCTGGGAGTCCGTGGGCTACGACGTCGGGATCCAGGGGAACCTGGATCCGGTGGCTCTGTTGGCTCCCGTCGATGAGATCCATCGCAAGGTAGCGGAGATTCTCAGGCGTGCCGGCGGCAGGCCAGGCCATATCTTTAATTTGGGCCACGGAGTCCTTCCTGATACTCCGGTAGAACATGTGATTGCGATGGTACAGGCCGTTCATGAGTTGAGCGCGCGCTAAGGCAGGACATGACGCTCTCGTGTGACGCTTCACTCCTGATCGCCTTCGGCGGCCCCACTTCGCCCGACGAGATCCGACCTTTCATCAGCCGCGTGCTGCGGGGTTACCCCGTGCCCGCCGAGCGTATCGAAGAAGTCGCTCGCCACTACGAGGCTATCGGCGGGTGGTCACCGTTGAATGAGATCACCTTTCGCCAGGCACATGCGCTCGAGAAAGCGCTTGAGGAGCGTGGCATCGGCCTGCCGGTTTACGTCGGAATGCGCCACGCGAGCCCTTTTTTTAAAGAAACGCTGGATCGGATGAGGGCCGACGGCGTAAAAAAAGCGCTCGGCCTCATCCTCTCTCCGCACCAGACAGAGGCAAGCTGGGAGCGCTATCGGAAAAACGTCGCCGAGGCCCGCGCCCAACTCGGCGCCGAAGCACCGGACATCGACTACTGCCCCGGTTGGCACGCGCACCCTCTTTTCATTCAGGCGCTTGCCGAACAGATCGAGCCAGCGCTGGAAAAGATCCCGGTTCGAAAACGACCAACGACACCGCTTGTTTTTACCGCCCACAGCGTGCCGACAGCGATGGCGGCCCGATCTCCCTATGTCGACCAGATCCGGGAAACCGCGCGCCTGGTGGCGGATCGTGTGGGCCATCGGCGCTGGTCGGTCGCCTACCAGAGCCGGAGCGGTAAACCCAGCGATCCTTGGCTGGAGCCCGACATCGGCGAAGCGTTGCGGGCCTTGGCGAAGGAGGGGACGACTGATGTCGTCGTGGCGCCAGTCGGTTTTGTGTGCGACCACGTCGAGGTGCTTTACGATCTCGATATCGAAGCGAGAAGGATCGCCGAAGAGCTCGGCATGCGTTTTTTGCGCGCCGGTTCCTTGAACGACCACTCCACCTTCATTCGCATGATGGCCGAGGTGATTGAAACCCAGCTTTCAGCAATCAGCGGTCAGCCATCAGCGAAAGAGTTTTAAGCCTAAAAGCTCAACCTGATGGCTAGCGGCCAGAAGAGATGACTCCCCTTCGCCAGGGGAAGCTCATACGAACGATGATGCGGTTGTCAGAATCCCCGCTCAATGCTTGAATGTCTATAACTTCTCTGATACTTTTAGTTCTGTCTGATGCCTAGAAACCGTAAGGAGATTGCCATGCCTGCTGTCACCAAGATCACTGCCAAGTATCAAGTTACATTACCGCGCGACGTCCGTCGAGCCTTGAAGGCCAAGGTCGGGGACCTCCTGGTGTTTGTTCAACAGCCGGACGGCACCTTCCGGATTCGGGCGCTCCCGCCGCGCCTGACCGAGGCCCTCCGATTGGCAGGCAGCCAGTTGTCGCCCGGGGACTTCCGCAAGGCGCACCGGGAGTTCGAGGAAGGGTGGGAAGATGAGCAGAGGTGACTCTGCTTCTGTCGCTTGCCTTGACGCCAACGTATTCCTCGCCGTGCTCATCCCCGAGGCGACAAAGGCTCCCAAAGAAGAAATTGCCGGCGCTGGACGGGTTCTCAAGGCGCTTGAGGAAGGACGATTGCGAGGGATCTCCACAGCTATTCTCCTCGGAGAAGTCCGATATGTCTATCTGCGGGAGAACAAATTGGGCTTCGAAATTGCTCGGGCCGCTATCGAGGCAGAAGCGAACCTGCGGATATTGCCCATCACCGTGCCGCTTGCCATTCATGCGGCCGAGCTCAGGAGACGCTACTACTCAAAGAAAAATGTTTTTTCTTACAATGATGGTCTCTACCTGGCTTCCGGCCTGGCCGAACATGCCGACCTCATCATCACCACGGACCCGCACCTGCTGAGCGTCACGGAACTCAAGTCCATCCTTCCCAGCCAATACCGGTAAATGCCATATTGCCTTATGGTATTGCAACTGGTAAATTTTCGCTATGGAAACAGCGAAGAAGATCACGGTTCATATCCCCGAAAACCTTCTCAAAAGAGCTCAGAAGGCTACCGGTTTGGGAATTACCCCGACTATAAGGCAGGGTCTCCAGTTAGTGGCCGCCGGAAGAGCTTACGGTAAACTTCGCCAGCTCAAGGGTAAAGTTAGATTCTCGCTTGACTTGAAGGCCCTTCGGAAAGACCGTACGTGATCGCGCTCGATACCAGCTCTTTGATTGAATATTTGTCCGGCGGAGAGGGCGCGGACGTAGACGCGGTAGAGACAGCTCTGGAACACAAACAGGCGGTTCTCCCACCTGTCGTCTTGTCCGAACTCCTGAGCGATCCCACGCTTTCCGCGTATGTCGCCGGCGTCCTGAAAGAATTGCCTCTTCTTTCCCTTCTCGGTGGTTTTTGGGAAAGGGCCGGATACCTCCGCTCGAAACTCATCCGCCGCGGTCAAAAGGCGCCGCTGGTCGATTCCCTCATCGCTCAGGTCTGCATCGATCACGGAGTTCCTTTGGTTAGCCGCGACGTCGATTTCCGCCATTTCGTTCGGCACGGCGGCCTGAGGCTTTTGCCAAAGTAGCGCCTGCAATTACCCGGAGGCGCTTTGTAAGTTCCTGAAGGCTACACCGCAAAAGCAAATTCCCATCATTGGCTATTGGGGGCAAAAGGGATTGACTCCCTTGCTATTTCTTGTACAATTGTTTGTACAGAAGAGATAAGAGAGGATGAAACCCGTGAAACAGCTTTCTCTAAGCGAGGCTAGAGCTAAGTTGAGTGCTTTAGTGGACGAAGTGCACAAGGGGAAAGGCCCCGTTGCCATTACCCAGAGATCGAAGGTCAAGGCCGTGCTGGTAGATGCTAACTGGCATGAGAGGGTGGGCGAGGAACTGGGTTTTTACCGGCAGGTCATGAGAAGTAAACCCTTGAAGCTGGAAGGGACAGCGAAGCTTAGCGGTGATTTGGACCGGGCTCTAGAGCAGCTAAAACAAGAAAGGGAAGCATCGTTTCAACGGTTGATCGAACAGTTCAAATGATCTACGTCACGGATACGCACCCTCTGATCTTTGTGGTCACGGGCAGGCTGAATCGTTTGGGTCGAAAGGCCAGGAGGATCTTTCAGGCTGCCCATGAAGGGAAAAATGTGATTGTCATCCCGGTACCGGTTTTGGAGGAGGCGATGCGGCTCAGCGAAAGACAGATCATAAAGTTCAAGCTCCCTTTCCACCGGTGGGCTCAAGAGATCGATAGAGCCCCAAACTTCCAAATTCAGCCTTATACTTTGGAGATTCTTTTAGGGGCGGCGGGTTTATCTTCCATCCGTGATCCAGCGGATAGAGCTATTGTCGCCACCGCCCGCCACCTGGGCTTTCCTCTCATTACAACAGATGAACAAATACAGGAAGGCGGATGGGTCGAGACGGTTTGGGACTGAGGAATTATAAAGTGAGTGGCGGCGAGAACGACAGAAATTTTATCGGATACTCTCCGCCTCAAAATCACGGTCCGAGGCTAGGCCATCATCTTTCGCCACTGCATCGGGATCTTGGACCGGGCCTGGCGCGCGGGCATGGAGGCGGTTTGTGAGTTCCCGATGGCTACACCGCAAAAGCGAATTCCTGCTACCATTATCGTTTGAAAAATAGGCAAAAGACGATAAAGACCAAAAAAGCCAGGGTCAGAGCGTAAGCCCAAGATGGTCCGGTAAAATAAAAGTGAAGCTTTGAGTAATGAAGGCTTAACATTACAGCGTCGGACATAAAATTTCTCTAGGCGATCAACATCGCGATTCAGAATCATGCCCCGGCTTTTTTAACGCCAGCTGGGGTTGAAGGTGGGTTCGCTTTTCAGCGAGCAGCGAGATGGTCGCTGATCCACAGCCGCTTTTCGCCCGGCTGTCAGCGCTCAGATTTTGACGTGAAGCCTGAGAGAACGAAGAAGTTTTACGATAACTCCCAACGTACCTACTTAACTAACCCAAGTTTTCCCGAAAATCAATAGTTTTTTGCATGTTTGCACTGGTGGCAGAACCGGCCGCCCCTTTTTAGATTCCTTTTCCCAATTAATCTAAACCCTCATTATTCCGGGTGCCGGTCTGCGCCTGCTCGCGCCGTCGCACATAGGCAGCCCGCACAAGCCGGAAGAAAATGTCCAGGTCCGTTCTGAAACTGAGAAGTCGGGAGATTGACGCGTCGCTCTTATTATGGCATTAATTGCCATAATGGCGAGGAGGCGACGGGCGATCCTTCTTCAGCACGACGAGATCTACGACGAGGAAGGATGGCGGATGGTGATCAAGATCTGGAGGGTGCGGCCTAGCCAAACCAGTCCGGAAGGCGTCGACTACTCCTTATCACTGATTTCTCCATATGGGGAAAGGGTTGTGGGATACGATAATCACTGGCCCAAAGGTCACCACCGCCACGTTCTGGCGGAGGAAGGTCCGTATGCTTACAAAGGCATTGATACCCTGATCGCTGACTTTAAGGCCGCCGTCGCCAGGGTAAGGAGGAAGAGCTCATGAAGGTAAAA
>JACPSF010000068.1 GCA_016193385.1 Deltaproteobacteria bacterium | reverse complement strand
CCAGAATCCTTCGACTGTCATCCTGAACGAAGTGAAGGATCTCAGGATAAACTCCGTGAAGGATCGCTTGCAAGATGACCTATAGTGACGGAATTAAATAAGTTGACATCAAATCCCCTCTCGCTCTCCTAAATCCCCCTCTATCCCCCTTTACCAAAGGGGGAGAAAGGGGGATTTGAGGGAGGATAGGATGATTATGGTAATTTTCTTTTTTCCTTCACTATAATACCGTTAATTCAGATGGCTCGTCAGACCAGAGGGGGGAGAGGTATGATCGTCGATTTCCAGCACCACTATGTTCCCGCGGAGTTAGCGCGGAAAAAGGGGCTCTATTCGGATAAGGTCTCCTACGCAAGGGAGGGCGATCTCCCGCGCATGACGATGCATGCCAAGCTCTACGACCCCGAGGTGCAGCTCAGAGATATGGAGGAGGCGGGGGTCGATGTCTCGGTGCTTTCCTGCCTGCTCGGGTGGGACGCCCCGCTGGAGGATTGCCAATTCATCAACGACCATCTCGCCGGGCTGCAACAAAAGTATCCCGGCCGCTTCGTCGGTCTTGCTCAGGCGCCGGTGACCGATGGCGGCGAGGCGGCCAAAGAGCTGGACCGCGCCATCCGCGATTTAGGCCTGCGCGGAGTCACGATCACCTCCCAGGTCAAAGGGCTTCCTTTAGACTCTCCGAAGCTCTACGGTTTTTACGAGAAGGTAAGCGAGTTGGACGTCCCAATCTTCGTTCACCCTGCGCTGCTCCCGAAAGGCTACGAGTTGTTCAAGGAATACGATCTTGGGCGGATTCTCGGACGGGAGGTGGACCTGGCCACTGCCGCCACCCGGATTATTGCCGGCGGCGTGTTCGAGCGCTTTCCCAACCTCAAATTCGTGATCGGCCACTTCGGCGGAGGCATCTCCGCCATCAAGGACCGTCTCATCGCCAAAGGGTACCGGTTCGGGACTCTGAAGCGACCTTTCGAAGAATTTTTTGATATGCTCTACTTCGATCTCGCAGGCTTCGAGGGAGGGGTGACCGCGCTGCGCTGCGCCCTGCTTGGCATCCGTCCCGAGCGACTGGTCTTTGCCACCGACTACCCACAGGACTTCACCGGCGTCAACACGGATACAGGAAAGGGGAATGAGGCGATACGTGCCTATATCGCCCAGGTGAGGAGCCTGGAATTGGATGGGCCGACCAAAGAGGGGATTCTGGGCGCAACGGCGGCCCGGCTGCTGAAAATCGTATGACCAAGCTCCAACTCTTCCCGACTGCGGATCGCAATGGGAAAGGGATGTCGATGAGACCGGCTGTGTTTCTGATCGCCATCGCCGTGGCTTTGTCGCTTGCCTCGTGCTCTCTCGGTCAGAGAAGCCCGGCCCCGAACCTGGAGAAGACCATTATCGGGACGTGGAGAGAAGTTAGCGGACCCACTACGATGGAGTTTTTCAGAGAGGGGAGCGTCATTATCGCCGGCCGGGGAAGAGCCACGACGGCTTATTACGAATTCGTCGAGGAGGATACCCTCAAAATTGAGTCCAAATTCAGGTCAAAGGACAACAAAAGCGACACCAAGGTAGTCAAGGTCTCCATCACACGAGACCAGCTAACGCTCAGGGACGCCGCCGGCGCCACGATCTTTCAACGGCAAAAATAAGCGCCATCGGGAACCTGCGCTGGGCCGCTGGTCATAAGTGGATGAATAAAACCACGGGTGGCGTAGCGATGGGAACGGACGCAGATAAGTTCTATCCGCCACCGCCCGATAGCTTAAGGATCGAGCGGGCACCCCGCGGAGAGCTACAGGAACTCCAGAACGTTCGACTAAAGGCGCTTATCCGGCGGGCATGGGAGCGCGTGCCTTTTTATCGGGAGCGCTGGGAAGAGGCTGGCCTTCGACCCGAGGATATAGCACGGGTCGAAGATCTAACGAAACTTCCCGTCGTCAGCAAGAAGGAGCTGGAAGATGATCTTCTCGCTCACCCTCCCTTCGGTAGCTACCAGGGCGACTTTCCCGCAGTCCGGGTTCAGGCGAGCTCCGGGACTTCGGGCAATCCGAAACCCATTTTCCACACTCACAGCGATTGGAGCGTCATCAGCAACTTCTGGGCCCGCCGTTTGCACGCGCAGGGAGTCAAGGAGGGTGACGTCTTCCAGCTCGTGTTCACCTATTCCCTTTTCATCGCCGGATTCACCGCGACCGAGGGGGCGATGAAGCTCGGAGCGCTGGTCATCCCGACAGGGAGCGGGGCAGTGACGCCGAGCGAGAGGCAGGTGAGGATCGCGCGCGAGTGGGGCGCGACCGTGCTTGCGGGAACCCCCTCCTATGTTCTACATCTGGCGGACGTGGCGGAAAAGATGGGCCTCGACCCGCGGCAAGGCTTCAGGCTTCGGCTCACCTGCCATACCGCCGAGGCGCTTTCGGAGCCGGCGCGCCGCGCTATTGAAGAGCGCTGGGGGGTAGTGGCGTACGATAATTTCGGCAGCGTGGAGACGGGCGCGCCGGCGTTCGAGTGCGTGGAGAAGAACGGCTACCATATCAACGAAGATGGCTATATCTTTGAGGTGCTCGACCCCGAGACCTTCGAACCCCTCCCTCCGGAACGCGAAGGGATCGTGGTCGCCACCAGCCTCTTCAAAGAGGCGGCCCCCGTCATTCGCTATAACATGGAAGATATCAGCGCCGTGATCGAGGGCCCGTGTCCGTGCGGGCGTACTTTCAGGAGACTCGGAAAGATCAAGGGGCGGACCAACGAGATGCTGAAAGTCCGCGGCGTCCCTCTTTACCCGGCGTCGATCGAGGAGGTGCTCGAAAGATTCCCCGAATTGACCCGGGAATACCTCCTTATCTTGAACCGCGTCGGGCAGCAGGATAGGGTGCTTGTCCAAGTAGAATGTCGGCCGGACGCCGCGAACGACGCCTCTCTCAAGGAGAGGGTGGAGAGAGAATTGAAGGTGGCGACCGGGCTCTCTATGGAAACCCAGCTCCTCGCCGCGGGCGAGCTCGCGCGCGACCTGAAAATCGAGGGCCGGATCAAGGCGAAGAGAGTCTGGGATCGGCGAAACGAGGGATAAAGGGTTCAAGGGATCTTGAGAGCTGATGGCTGAAAGCTAAGAGCTAAGAGGCAAGATAAGATGTTCGATGATAGTCGGGAGTTTATCGCGGCGCTCCGGGCCAGCGGGGATCTGGTTGAGGTTGAGAAGGAGGTGAGCTGGGACCTGGAGCTCGGGGCGATCAGCCGGCTCGCCTGCGAGAAGGACGGCCCGGCTATCTGGTTCAAGCGCATCGCCGATTATCCGGACGACATCACGGTCTTCGTCAACCCGATGGCGACATGGCGTCGTGTCGCCATGGCCTTCGGTCTTGCACCCGACGCCTCCATCAAGGATATCTACCGGGAGTATGAGAAGCGGGAAGGGAAACTCATCCCTCCCGTGACCGTGGAGCGGGGAGCGTGCCACGAGGTCGTGCACCGGGGAAGCGAGGTGGATCTGTTCGACCTGCCTGCCCCGATGCTGCATGAAGGAGATGGAGGGCGCTATCTCGGGACCTGGGATCTCGTGGTCTCGCGCGATCCGTCGAGCCAATGGGTCAACTGGGGGACCTATCGGTTCATGCTCTACGATTCCAGTCACCTGACGGGGTTTCCTCGCCCGACCAGCCATCTCGGTAAAATGTTCCAGGACTATTACGTCCCTCGGGGCGAACCCATGCCGATCGCGATCGTGATCGGGGCCGACCCGCTATCACACTTTGCCGCGTCGGCGACTTTTCATTTGGGAGGCGACGAGGCGGGCCTTGCCGGAGGTCTGCGGGGAGAGCCGGTGGATCTCGTTCGCTGCCGGACCAGCGACCTTCTGGTTCCCGCGCGCGCCGAGATCGTCATCGAAGGGGAGGTCTTGCCCGACCGGGTGGGACTCGAAGGTCCGTATGGAGAATATCCGGGCTACCGGACGGGCGAGATGGGTAATGGCATCTTGTTTCGTGCCACGGCCATCATGCACCGGAAACATCCCATCTTTACCGTGGATGCGACGGGCTACAAAGATGACAGCTCCACCATCACTGCCTTATCCGGGGCGCTCGCCATCCGGAAGCGGCTGGAGCGGCATGGCGTCCCCGTGGTGGATGTCTATATGCCTCCCGAGGGCGCCGTCCACCTGGCTGTCGTCGCCGTGCAATACGGCGGCAAAGAGGTAGCCAGGAGTATCCTGGAGACCTTGACCTCGCGCCGGGCGCTTATCTCCAAGATCTTCATGGTAGAGACCGACATCGATATCTTCGACATGGGTAAGGTGCTGCATGCCTTGTCCACCAAATGCCATCCCGCGCATGGGGTTCATGTCATCCACTACGAGGGCCGGGCCAATACGCTCACACCGTGTTACAGTCAGGGTGAAAGGATGGCGCAGAAAGGGGCGACGGTCTTGTTCGACTGCACCTGGCCTGGTGAGTGGTCGAGAGAGTGGGAGACCCCGGTCAAGGCTACCTTTGATT
>JACPSF010000380.1 GCA_016193385.1 Deltaproteobacteria bacterium | reverse complement strand
GGCGAATCCACACCGCCACAACAGGAACGGTTTCCTTTGGCCGTCTTTGCATAGCCCTCCCTTACCTTCTCCCTTATTTCCTCCTGTCTCATCTCGATCACCCCCGTCTCAACATTGGCCAGGCATCAACTCGCTATGATCCCTTCCATCATAGGACCCGACAGTCCCTTGACCATACCCGTAAGCTCCTCGGCCTTGACCAGAGAAATGCAGCAAACCTCTCCGTCCTTCTCCCAGCTTACAACCGCCAGTTTCTCCCCCGCGCGGATACCAGCCTTGTCTCTTATTTCCTTGGGGAGTACCATCTGGCCCCTGTCATCTACAGTGATCAGGGACTCCACTTTACAGCAGCAATTACCCCCCGCCTCCGCTGATAAGTGCCGACCTGCAGTCTTAGCCTTGCTAGCCATCTCCATCACCTCGCTGGGTAAGTCATACTATTCTGATAAATCAGACTATACTGATGATATAAGCACCCAGTCGGGTTTGTCAAGAGCCTCACAGGCGGTCCCAGATCTTCCGTGACTTTTGGGACCGTCTAAGGCGTGATTATAAGTGCTTTGGGGCTAGATTGGTTACAGGATGCAATTGATCGACGCCTCAATCGCAGCTTGCCGGAGCCATAACGCCAGCTAAGCCCGCCCATCTCTAGAGGGCCTTCAGAAATTCTTCTTCTGAAACGCGGGCGTCGCGGAGTATAGATCTGAGGGCAGATGGGCGAAGGTCTTCACGGGAATGCATGTAGACATAAACAAACCTCCCGTCAGAATGGCGCCATTTTTGGTGGCTGCCTTTTTGGTGTACTAGAACAAATCCGAGCTTGCGTAGGGCCCGGACAAAGCGGGCTTTGGTGATGGCAGGGAGGTTCAAACGGCGGCCCGCACCCGAACGACTTCCAGGCTGGAGCGATCTTCGACTGGGGGCTTTTCCCCCTCGCCTTGAATAGAATCCAGGGCAAAGCGAATGAGCGATTTAGCTCGCTTTAACGCAGTGGAGCGCGTGCGGCCTTGGGCGGTGGCATGAAGGGTTGGAACGTTGGCTACCCACCATCCATCCTCCACGCGATGCAGTATGACTGTGTATTGTCGATCCATACGGCCATTTTGCCAAGCAGAGAGACGAAAATCAACGACCGCAGATCCAACGCCTATGGGGCCTTCGCGGCAGACTCCTTCGCGCCCTCCCCGTCGTGTCGCAGTTTGCGGGTTTGCTCCGAATCGATCTGCAACGTTTCCGGATTGATGACTACTTTGTACATGTCGCGCGCTTTGTCTAGGCTGATAAACTCGTTGATCACGTCCCAGCGGACTTTTTCAGGATCACGCTCCGCCGGCTCTCCCACTCCGGCGCCCCCGCCGCTGATCTTGTGGATGACATCTCCTGGTTTGAGCTGATACATCCGGTGGCTGTGAATCCGGCTGGTCTCACCTTGGCGGATGAGGAAGGCATTTGAGTTGGGCGTGGGCTCACCTCCGAGAGCACCC
Organism: Deltaproteobacteria bacterium; assembly: GCA_016193385.1. The sequence goes on along the minus strand of JACPSF010000380.1, from coordinate 2,472 downwards.
GGTGCCCTCACCCGCTCTCCGTCGGAACTGCCGGTGGCCATGCCCGCCTCCGTCCCGATATTCTCATACTGCCAGTGGATTCCCGAGGCCCCGCGCCATGTTCCCGCCCCGCAGGTATCCTGGGCGAACTCCCAGCGCACACACCTCCAGGGGAACCTCATCTCCACTTCCTCGACATTTCCCTTGTTCACTTCGCCCAGGGTGCCGATCGAAGTAGCCCCTTCGTAGCCGTCAAATCCTCTCGCGGCTCCGGCCCCGCCGTCCATGTCGAAAGTCGTCACGACGTATTTCTCGCCTATACGCGGATCAGTGCCGAAAATGTAGTGACCATAGCGCTTTCCCCAGCAGGCGATCGCCCGCTCCGGCATCGCCTGGGACATAGCCATGACCACCGACTCGATGATCTGATGGCCCATGTTCACGGGAGAAGCTCCCACGGTGGCGGGATACAGCGCATGGACCACAGACCCCGGAGGCGCGGAGACGGTGATGGGCCGCAAACTCCCCTCGTTGTGATACTCCCCCAAGCCGGGATCCATGAACATGAACAGGGCGGAGAGCGTGACGCTGTAGGTGGTATTGAAAACGCAGTTGACATAGCCTTTGCGCTGCTTGTCGCTTTGAGAAAAATCCACCTCGATCGTATCTCCCTTAACGGTAACCTTACTCCGCACCCAGACCGGGACATCCAGCTCCGTGCCGTCATCGTCCGTGGCCGCCTCGCCGTAGTACGTCCCATCGGGAATCCTCTCGATGGTGTTGCGCACAGTCCGCTCCGTCCGGTCAAACATCTCCTCCAGGCAGGCCTGAACGGTTTCCTTGCCGTATTTATCGAGAAGGGCCGTGACCCGCTGCTCGCATACCCGCAGCGAGGCGATCTGGGCGTAATTATCAATCCGCACCCCCTGCGGCCAGCGCACATTGTTCAGGATCAATTCCATCACGTCTTCCCGCTCTTTATCTCCCTCCATCACTTTGATGCCAGGAATGCACATGCCCTCGGCGTGAATGTCGTAGGCATTAGGGAAATAGCCGCCTGGAAAAGCCCCCCCCGTGTCCATCTGATGCGCCCGGCACATGGTAAAAAACACCAGCTCTCCCTTATAAAAGATAGGCCGGTAAAATCCCCAGTCGGGCAGGTGGCAGCAGTAACCTTTGTAGGGGTCGTTGACCAAGATGACATCGCCGGGATTCAAGTTTCCTTTGAACTTGTTTAAAACGTACTCTACGGAGAGTTTCCCGCCCAGATATTGAGTCGACAGACCGATCGGTATAGCTACGGTCCTGCCGGTGCCGTCCCATATCCCGATCGAAACGTCGTGGAGCTGGGCGATCAGATAATTCTGCGAGGTGCGATCGACCACATGGCGCATCTCGCGGCAGATGCTCTGCAAAGAATGCCACACGGTAGACAAGGTCATAGGATTCACTCGGCCAGAAGCCATTTTTCGTTTACCTCCGGGTAAGAATATAGTTTTTAACGCTGTCCACGTTGCATACGTAGCTCGCCGGAATAACCACCGTGGTCGCCGGCTCCTCGATGATCGCCGGCCCGGTGATCTTGTGCCCCGCCGCGAGCTTCGTCCCATCGAAGACCGGGGTTTCTTCAAAACCCTTGTCCAAACTCCACAGAATCGGGCGGCTGCGCTTGAGGGCCGAGCGAAAATCCTGCGCGGCCGGCGGAATCTCGGCCAATTGTAAAGGCTTCTCCCGGGCCGTCGCCTTGAGCCGCAGGTTCAGGAACTCGACCTCCCGCTCAAGCATGTTGAAGGTAAAAAGCTCTTTGTGGCGACGGTGAAACGCCTCGGTGATCTGCTTGAGCTCTTCCGCACCGAGCCGCCCCAGAGGCACCTCGGTCACTTCGACTTCGTGAAATTGCCCCACGTAGCGCAGATCCACCGACCGGTTCAGCGACATGGCCTGAGCAGGGATCCCCAGCTCGCTCAGGACTTGCCGGGCCTCAACTTCCATTTCAGCAAAAAGCTCGTTCACCCGCTGCAGGTCGAGCAACTTCATCCGCGAAATAATCGAGCGGGCAAAATCCCGCCCCAGCTCCATGTTGAGCATGCCGAAAGCGCTGTACGCGGCCGCATAGGGGGAGATCACGACCGTCGGGATTTCCAACAGCTCAGCCAGGTGGGCGCCATGAACAGGTCCCGCGCCTCCGCCGACGACCAAAGCGAAATCCCGCACGTCGTAGCCGCGCTTGGTGGAAATCTCGGTCATTTTGTCCGCCATCAGCGAATTAACCGTGGTAAAGATGGTCATCGCCGCCGTGGGCAAATCGATGCCCAGCGGCTCCGCCACCGTGCGAATCGCTTTTTCGGCGAGGTCTCGATTGAGCGCGATCTCGCCGCCGAGAAAATAATCCGCCGGCACATATCCCAACACGAGATCGGCGTCTGTGACGGCGGGTTGCGTGCCGCCTCTGCCGTAACAGGCCGGGCCCGGATCGGCACCCGCGCTTTGCGG
>JACPSF010000067.1:10562-39497 GCA_016193385.1 Deltaproteobacteria bacterium | reverse complement strand
CCTCCGTTCACCCTTCGACACGCTCAGGGCGAACGGAGCAAGTGTTGAAAACATTGACGAATTGCCGTTCATGCTGAGACTCTCGAAGCATGAAAATCACTTTTTCCGCAGCCTGCTAGGCCTCACATCACAAGATGCTCGCCAAGGTCGGGGGAGGCTTTCAGCGCCTACACAACACTGAGCCGCTCATATCACCACGCTAAAAGCGCTGTCAAGACACGGCAAGTGGGGGTCCAGGCCCGACATTTGGATTCCGGATGAATATCATTTATCAGCCTGAACCCAATTCCCCGTGAGAGAAGAGGGGGCGGCACAAGCACAGTCTCCCACGGTTTTGCCGGGCTCAGAACGTTGCGCCTGATTTCAGGTAGTGGTCGACGATCTTGTCGGCGGTTGCAAACCAGACGGCATCGTGGCCGCGGATGTAGTCCAACGCGGACTCCAGCGCCCAGATGCGGTGCGGAAAGCCGATGACGTAGGGGTGCACCGCGATCGCCATGACGCGGCCCGACTCGGCCCCTTCGCGGTACAGCGTGTCGAACTGGCGGCACATCATCTTCTCGAATTCGTCACTGCTGCGGTTCTGGCGGAGCAACGCGGGCAGGTCGTTGATCTCCACCGAATAGGGCAGGGCGACCATACGCCGTCCGCCGATGTCCATCAGGTAGGGCTGGTCGTCGTTGTTCCAGTCGCAGACGTACTCGATCCCCTCGTCGGCGAAGTGTTCCAGCGTGTTCCAGGTCTCCATCATCCCCGACCCGAGCCAGCCCCTGGGCCGCCTGCCGGTGGCCTTGGCGACGCGGGCCAGCGAATCGTGGATCACCTGCCGCTCGGTCTCGGGTGGAATGTCGCTCAGCCGGCGCGTGTTGGACTGGCCGTGAGCGAGGAATTCCCAGCCCAGCGCCACCGCGTCTTCGACGATCTGGGGATAGTCGTCGCAGACCTCGGCATTGAGCGACGCCGTGGCGCGGATGCCGCGCTTGGATAGCACCTCCATGATCCGGAATATGCCGACGCGCGCGCCGTAATCGCGGAGCGACCAGGCCGGCACGTCAGGAACCTTGCCGCTGCCGAGCGGCACGGGCTCGTTCAGCGCGAACACCTCGATGTTCGGGCACACCCAGACGGCGACACGCGCGCCGCTCGGCCATTTCAGCTTCGGGCGGCGGTTGATCGGGGTATAAGGGAAGGGGCCGTAGCGCCGGGGTTGCATATCAGGTTACCTCCTTCAGTCGTGCCGGATCGGGACGACCCAGTCCACGAGTCAAAAACGGACCTAAAAATAAGTCAAGTTTATGATGGGCGTCAAGGGGGAAAAGAGGCGTCGGGTTGACATAGCCACACGATTGTCAGTAATTTCTCCTCCAAGCCAGTTCTCCGGCTCCATGGGTGAGCGGGCCGTGAAGTTTCTCGACAGAAAGGAAGAACGACGATGAAGATCGCGGTGATTGACGACTATCAAGACGCGTTCCGCACGCTTCGGTGCTGCGCGAAGCTCAAAGGCCACGAGTTGCTCGTGTACAACGACACCGAGAAGGACGCGGCCAGGCTCGCCGGGCGCTTGAAAGACGTCGAAGCGGTGATCCTGACTCAGCAACGGTCGCGTTTTCCGCGCGCGGTGATCGAGCGTCTGCCCAAGCTCAGGCTCATCAGCCAGACAGGGCGCAACACAGGACACATCTCGGCCGGCGGCTCCGGCAACCCGCACCCGACCGCGGAGCTTACCTGGGGACTGATCCTCGCCGCGCTGAGGCACGTCCCTTACGAGGTGCAGCGGTTAAGAGAGGGGCACTGGCAGTCGACGCTCGGGATCGGCGTGCAGGACAAGACGCTGGGGATTTACGCCCTCGGTCGCATCGGCAGCCTGGTGGCCAATGTGGGACGGGCGTTCGGCGCGCGCGTGCTGTGCTGGGGTCGAGAGGGATCGGCCGCGCGTGCAAGAGAGGCCGGTTATGAGGTGGCGAAAAGTCGCGCTGCCTTCTTTGCCGAATGCGACATCCTGAGTCTGCACCTCCCGCTCAACAAGGACACCCGCGGCATCGTCACGCGTGAGGACCTCGCGCGTATGAAACCGGACGCGCTCATCGTCAACACGAGCCGCGCCGCGCTCATCGCCGAGGGCGCGCTGGTCGAAGCCTGCAAGGCGGGGCGCCCGGGCTTGGCAGCGGTGGATGTCTTTGAAGACGAGCCCGTGATCGGGGCGGCTCACCCGCTGCTCAAGATGGATAACGTGGTCTGCACGCCCCACCTGGGTTACGTCGAGAGGGATACCTACGAGGCATACTATGGAGTGGTGGTCGACCAAATTCTCGCCTACGCCGCCGGCAGCCCTATCAACGTGGCAAATCCCGATGCGATACGGATGAAGTAAACGACCACGGGAGGGGACGGCGCCGATCGAAGAGGCGAATCAGATTTTACCTTCTTCTTTGAGCTTTAGCGCAATTTTTTCGGTTAGGTCCTTCTTCGACACTTTGCCGAAAGGCGACATCGGAAACTCTTCCATGATCTCCAATCGTTCGGGCAACTTGTGCCTGGCGATTTCCTGATCGGCGAGGAAGGCGACAAGTTCCTCCATCGTCAACGTCCTACCGCTGCGCAGGATGATAGCGGCGCACATGCGCTCGCCCAGAATCGGGTCCGGCATGGGGACGCAGGCCACGTTTTGCACGGCAGGGTGCGTCAGGACCAGATTTTCTATTTCCTCCGCGCTGATTTTCTCTCCGCCCCGGTTGATGAGGTCCTTTTTGCGGCCCTCCACCAGATAATTGCCGGACGGGTGCCGGCGCATCAGGTCGCCGGAGCGGTAAAAGCCGTCGGAGGTAAAAGCCCTGGCGTTGTGCTCGGGCGCTCTGTAATAACCCCTGAGCGTATAGGGACCGCGAGCCAAAAACTCGCCGACCTCGCCGGGGGCCACTTCGTTGTCTTCGTCATCGACGAGCCGCACCTCATCGCCGGGGCTGATCGGGCGCCCGACCGTCTCCATTCTCACGTCTTCGGGGTCTTCAAATCGCACAAACATGAGCATCCCTTCGGCCATGCCGAAGTTTTCCTGGACGGTGACGGTTGGGACGAGCTCTTTGGTGCGGCGCCGCACCTCGGGCTGAAGCCGCTGTCCGCCGCTCTGAATGACCTTCAAAGATGACAGATCGAATTGCTTGATCGCTGGGTCGTTGATCCAGCGGATCAAAAGCGCCGGAACGACGGGAACGTGCGTCACGCGGTGGCGCTCGATCAGGGGGAAGACGTCGGCCGCTCGTGTCGTGTTTGCCAGAACCACTTTGCCCCCGTGGAGTAGAAAACCCTGTAAGCCGGGACACGCCAGCGGAAGGTTATGCGCCAGCGGCAGGACGTCCAAGAGAATCTTGTCGGGGCCAACTCCCGTAACCGCCGACGCCGCCTTGGAGTTGTAGACGTAATCGTTGTGGGTGCGGGGGATCAGCTTGGGCACGCCCGTGGTGCCGCCTGAAAGCTGGAACACGGCGGGGTCATCCGGATCGATCGATATCTCTTTCAGCTCTTTTGGGGAGCGCTTGGGTTTTCGCTCGATGAGCTCCTTCAGGGAGAGGAATCCTTCCGGCGTATCGCCCAAAATAATGCCCAGTCGGAGCGTCTTTGACGCGGCGCGGATTCTCCGGATCAGCTCGGTGTAGTCGAAGTCGCGGCTTCGGTCGAGCGCCGCGCACGCCACGCTGTCCGATAGCTCCACGAAATAGCTTACCTCACGGAAACGGTGCGCGGGGAGCGCCATAATCGGGATGCAGCCGATTTTTTGCAGCGCAAAGTACAGGTAGGCGAATTCGACGACGTTGGGGAGCTGCAAGACCACGCAATCGAGTGGCCGCAGCCCTTCGTCGAGAAGGTTGAGCGCCAGCCGCTCCGCCCGCTCGTTGAGCTGGCTGTAAGTGACGACCTCGTCGCGGTCAATGATCGCCACGCGATCGGCGTATTTGGCGAATACTTCTCCGAAGGTGTCTGCCAGAGATCGGTCCTGCCAGTATCCCTTCGCCCGGTAGCGCGCCGCGAACTCAGCAGGAAACCGAACCACGCCTTCAAGCATTTTGAGCCCTCTCTATTACTTCTACCATGGTGTCAGTGCGTGATCAGGTTAGCTTTCCATAAAATCATTCTAAGATTTGGTGATTTTAGCGTCTTCTGGTAAAGCCTCCTGTACTATTTCCCTGAGGGCTTTCATGTTCTCGTCTTGGGGTGCCCCGAAGTAGTCACGAAGCATAGCCATCAAAACACCCAACGCCTCCTCTGATCGGGAGGTCCCGACAGGTTGCCAGCCCGGGTATTGCAGGATAACCGGCTGGATTCGGTCAAGACGAATAATCCCCTCATAGACCTCTGAAAAATTTGGGCAAAAGAAAAATTGGCGATACATTAAAGCCTTAATACGCGCGACCATCACGGAAGGAAAACCGCCCTCGTGGGCGGCAGATTCAATGCCGTAGAGCGGCAAGACCAGAATATTTTCCTCCTGTACGTGTTCCTTTCCTCCAACGGCGTTTTTGATATCATCAAAAATAGTGTTCTCAGCCGAAATGGTTATTGCGAGGCGTCTCTTTGCCCTATGAATGACCAACTCTTCGGTTTCGCGTAGTGAGAGATATTTAACGGGAAGCTTTGTCTTCTTTTTGAAATCCTGGTCGGTCATATTTCTTATCACGAAGTTGGTCGCAAAGTGATCTGTCGGCTTGTTTCTTTCGACTTCCAAAATTCGCGGAGTCTTATCGATATGGTGGGCAGCAATCCAGCAGAACTGGCCGACTAGGGGACGATTTTTGGGGTCTCTTAGGTTTACACGTTGGTAAAAAGGATCGATGATTTGCGTAATTCCCATGATGGGCTCATGGTTTTTGCTCTGATCGCAAATCTCCTAGTTCGGCCGTGCCTTGAAGCCCGACCTCTAAGTCCTCGCCTTCGAGCTGGCGAACAGCCTTTAAATAGAGGGGGTCAATAGGTCCCCGGGCAGGTCTGAGGGTTGTTGCTTTCTTGTATCGTTCTTTCAATTCATTAATGGCCTTCTTTGCCTCTTCAACTTTTTTCTTTGATAGTTTCTTCATCTGAATCTTTTTCGGAGGGTCGGGCATTCGAGCCTTTCCAAAATCCAGGATTTCTCCAGGTTTGGCATCAATCATGGGCTCGGTCTCAAAATAGACGTAATCAAGAAGGCCGGATGTATCGTCTGCCCACCTCTGAATGGCCCATTGAAGCTTGCTCCAGACGGAGATGTCGAGCCTATTGATCACTTCAGGTTCCTCATCAACGTCCGCCATCCAAAAAAGCCGGTAATCCTTTTCATCATCGTACTTGCTCGGTTGCTCATTGACTTGAAAGGAGTCGCTTTTGCCTGCTCTATCGATAGCGCTCATAGCCTCTTGGCAGTATGGACCGAAATGAACAAACGCCCATGGCCACCCGGTCAATGTCGTCCCCTTTGAGACACGGGCATGATAAAGGTCTGCAAGATAAAGAAACTTTACGAGCCGAAGGGTGGTTAGTTTTTCTCCACGGCTGCTTGCGTACCATATGATTAAGCGGATCAGGTCTTCGCTATTAATATTCATATAGGTCCTTTATCTTATCAAGAACCAACATTCCTTCAAAATCTATCGACTTTCTCATTCTTTTTTTACCTGTCCCAATTGTCAAGCCAGGCACGAATTCACAATATCGTCTTCAACCTAGTCTTGCGAAGTTTTCGAGTCAAGGATCAGGATAACATTTGGAGGAGGGCTACGATATCCGCACCGTCCAAGAGCTTTCGGGGCACAGAGATGTCAGCACCACGATGATCTGTACCCGTGTCTTGAATCGCGGAGGTAAGGGAGTTCATAGTCCCGTGGATCGGCTTTGAGCAACGGTCCATTATCCCAATACACCGCGGGCTGATATCCTCATACACTGCCGGATTGGCAGCGTTTGCAGAAATGAATCACCCTTGACAAGTTCTTCGTAAATGCGAATATTGCTTTCGGTTTTCCTTTTGTCGGATTGACAAGCTTTAGCCTAATACACTGCCGGGACTGCGGCAGTAGACTCTATAGTTAGACCTATTGGACGCGAACCGATCAGCGATGGCAAAATGCGGAAATACTGATTGTGGGGCAGAATTTGAGCCTTTAGACGACCGTAGTTCCGGCCGCACGCCGTGTCCTAAATGTGGCTCTATATCAAGACAGTTCGGGCAAACGGTAGCCGCAGAATCGAAAACTCAGATAGCAATGCGCGCACTAGGATTTGGGCGCTCAAAGCGTAAGTGGTTTAAAGACGTTCGATCTGAGCCAAGTTTCTCTCACAAGTTTCAAGCCTGGATGCACCGTCTGAGGATCTTCGACAAACGTAATGATGAGTACGTGGAACGCGTTACAAATCCAGAAACGGGAGAAGTAGTGCACAAGTGCTCTGAGCCGCTGAGTCAGCACGTTGGTCATGGTTCTGCAAAACAAAAATCTCCGAAACAAAAATAGGTCTAACCCGCTCACTCAACCGGACGCGCGCAACAACGGAGCGCACCGGTTAGCTCGACGTTACCCAGTATCCCGTTTAGCTGTAAAGGGAAAAAGGGGCAGAGAGGCTGCCTTACAAACCGAAGTTCTCCACAAAAAACTCCCCCACCGTTTGAACGATTATCTCAGCAGTTCTCGAAGGCTTATTGAAGTAGCGGGGAAAATGCTTTTTGTCTCCGCTCAGGAGATGGGCTGCCTACCGGCAACTGCTTTTTAACATCCCTCCCCGAAGGACTAGGTAGAGATGGACATTGCGTGAGCCTTAGGATAATTTGAGTTTAAATTCACCGGGCGAAAAAGAATCAAAGTAATCTCTCCTTGCCAGATTGTTTTTGTGACCGGAGGAGGCTAGAGCGGTGACGCGAGACCTGTTCGACAAAGAGCGGCTAAGCCCCGCACTCGATGAGTTCCTACGTTCCACTAATCCCTGGTGGGAGAGGAAACCTGGGCGAGTGCTGCCTCCCTTTCGCCGCTGGGCTTTTAGTTCTACCAGACGCAGGCTGGAATCCGGACTCGCGCCCATCGTCGTCCTCCGGGGTCCACGCCAGGTGGGCAAGACCACGATTCAGGAACAACTGATCCAGCAGTATCTGAAGGATGATGTCGAACCTCAGCGTCTCCTTCGCGTGCAGTTTGATGAGCTGCCTCCGCTCAAGGAGCTCAAGACCCCCATTCTCTCCCTGTGCCGCTGGTTTGAAAACCGCATTCTCGGAATGACATTCAACGAAGCGGCGCACGCAGGGCGTCCTGCCTATCTCTTCTTGGACGAGGTCCAGAACTTGGACGATTGGGCGCCCCAGTTGAAGTCCCTGGTTGATCATCACACGGTCCACGTCCTCGTGACCGGAAGCTCGGCGCTTCGGATCGAGGCAGGTCGGGACAGCCTCGCGGGACGAATCACCCAGCTTGACCTTGGCCCCTTGCTCTTGCGAGAAATCGCTGAGATGCGGGGTTACGGATCCATCAATGGCTATCTCATTGAGAACGGCCTATCCTCTCTTCTCGATTTAGACTTCTGGAAGGGATTGAGGGAACATGGCAAGAAGCATACTCAAATCCGTGACAACGCCTTGCGCGATTTCTCCGCTCGCGGGGGATATCCGATCGCCCAGGAACGCGCAGACCGGCCATGGGAGGAAATCGCCGACCAGCTCAATCAAATGGTGATCCGGCGGGTCATCGAGCATGACCTTCGGCTCGGCGAGCGAGGGCGGAGGCGAGACCCGAACCTTCTAGAAGAGGTCTTTCGCCTGGCGTGCCGTTATGCGGGGCAGGCGCCGGGCCAGGCAGTCTTTGTGAACGAAATCCGGACAGCGTTACAAGCTAACATCGGTTGGCAACGCATCCTGACCTACCTGAGGTTTCTCGATGGGAGCCTCTTGTTGCGTTTGGTGGAACCGCTTGAACTACGCCTCAAGCGAAAGAAAAGAGCCAACGCCAAGATCTGCCTTTGCGACCCAAGCCTGCGGGCAAGCTGGCTCCAGGAGATCATCCCCCTTGACCCGGAAGGCCTGCGTCAGTCTCTCCATCTGGCCGACCTCGCTGGCCATTTAGCGGAGAGCGTGGCCGGGTACTTCCTGGGAAACATCCCCGGTCTGGACCTGGCTCACTTTCCTGAACGGGGCGCAGAACCGGAAGTGGACTTTGTCCTCACCATCGGAGAGCGGCGTATTCCCCTGGAGATCAAATATCGACAGACTATTGACCCTCAACGAGATACCCTTGGGCTCCGAGCCTTCATAGAAAAAACCGTATACAACGCCCCCTTCGGAATCCTTGTGACCCTCCATGACGATGTAACTGTGCCTGACCCGCGCATCGCCACGGTGCCGCTCTCTTCTCTTTTGCTCATGCGGTAAGTTCTCCAAAGACTGCGGGAGGGTGAAATGCGGTTACAACTTTGCCTTTAACGTAGCTCGGAGCATGCTTAGACGAAAAGGGATATTACTTACCAGCCACGCTCACGTAGTGCTGGAGAATCCACCGTCGATGATAATGACTTCGCCGGTAACGAAGCGGTTGCTCTCGATCAGGCTCAGCATGGTCTCGGCGACGTCTTCGGCCGTGCAGCAGCGCTTGAGAGGCGTGTAGCGCGCGCGGCGCGCAAAAAGCCCCTCATAGTTCTCCGCCAGGGTCCTCTGCATCCACTCGCCCCCTACCCAGCCCGGCGCCACCGCATTGACCCGGATCTCGGGCCCCAGGGCGTTGGCTAGGGTCTTGGTCAAGTTGGCGACGGCGGCCTTGCTCGCGGCGTAGGGAAGCGGCTGCGCGGAGGGACGCAGACCAGCGATGCTGCAAGTGTTGACGATACAGCCATTGGGTGATTGCCTGAGCAGTGGCACGGCAGCACGGGTGACGAGGAAGAGCCCGAGGACGTTGACCGCAAATACGCGGTTCCAGTCTTCGACCTTCACCTTGTCGAAGTCCTTCGGCTCCACATCAAGGGTTGTGCCCGCGTTGTTGATGAGCGCGTCGAGACGCCCGAACTCCCTTTGGGTCGCTTCGAGCATGGCGCGCACACACCCGTCGTCGCTCACGTCGCACTGGTAGACGAGCGCCCGTGCGCCGGCGGCTTCGGCCTCGCGCGCGGTGGCCTTGGCTGCTCCCTCACTGCGGCTGAAGTTGATGACGACGTTGTAGCCCTTCTTGGCCAGCAGCAGCGCCACGCTGCGCCCGATCCCGGTTCCCGCTCCGGTGACGAGCGCCACTGGCTTTTCGCTTTTCACCATGGCCGTCCGATAGCCTACGTCATCTTAACGCTTAGAAAGCGTCACACGGATTGCGAAGATCGCGGACTTGACTGGACAAGGCTTTATAACCCGTACAGCGCTCGGGCATTGTCGCTCAGGATCTTCCGCTTCACTTCGGGCACCAAGTCCGTCCTCGCCTTGAAAATCTTGATGGCATCCACGTCACTCGATGTGTCGGTGTGCCCGTAGTCCGTCCCGATCACCAGGCAGTCTTCCCCGGCTTGCTGCACGATGTAGGGCAAGTCGTCGGAGTTTTCGCAGGTAACGAACATCCGGTACGCGCGAGCGATGTTGCCGGGCCATTCGCGCCCCAATGCTTTGAAGCGGTTCTTGGCCTCGTGCAGTACCCAGGGCAGCCACTGCGAGCTGGCCTCGATGAAACCCCACCTGAGCTTGGGAAATACCTGGGGTATTTCGCTGAGAAGCAGGTCGTGGAAGGCAGCCACCGTGGGTACTCTGAAGCGGTGAAACGCGGCTGCCGTGAACACAGGATGGCGACAGAGGTCGTTGAGCCAAGGGTTGCCATTGGCGATGTGGATGGCGATCGCCATATCGAGCCGGCTCGCCTCCTCATAGATCGGGTAGAAGTACGGGTCCACGAGCAAACGGTTGCCTTCGACGGAACGCATCAGCACGGCACAAGCGCCGTTTTCTTTGCCGAAGCGGATCTGGTCCAGCGCATCCGTCATGTTCAGTGTCGGCGCCATGCAAGACCACCGAAGCCGCCCCTTTCCCTGCCGCCAGATATCGGCCAGCCAGCGGTTCCAGCTTTTGCACAGAGCCACTTCCACCGCCGGGCGGTCCGTGGCTTGTTCGATGAACATGGTATTGTGCAGCACCTGGATGTCGATGCCGGTCTGGTCCATGTGCTCCAGGCGCAGCTCCACGTTGCCCATCTCGCGGGCCTCCTGCTTGTCGGCGAACTTACGGCCCGCCTGGCGGGAGCGCCTCTCCAGCTCAGCGGCTGAAAAGGCGGGAAAGCGGAATCCTCTCACCTTCCCGTCGATGAGCCAGAACTGAAGCTTCACCCCGGCATCTTCGGGGCCCTCGAGGGGTATAGGGCGATATTGCTCCTCGGATGGATCCATGTAGTCCCAAGTGCGGGCGGACTCGACCACATGGGCGTCCGCGTCGATGACGAGGGTCTTCCCGGCGGTTTCCATAAATTCATCCCTCCTCAGTTGGTCCCATGGCGGTTGTAGTATATGCTGCCGCTCTTATTTTGTTAAGATGAAAAGTTCCTTTTGAAGTAAACTCCCGGGTGCTTTGCCATTGCCCCGCTTCGGGTGTGACCGTCTAAGCCTCGCTCACAAGTTTGCCATCTTCATACGCGAACGTCTGCCCGGTGACATCCATGGGGAGCCCGGCTGCCAGCACAAATCCCTTACCCAAGATCTCGGGACCCGGCAGGCGCTGGAGCGCCTCCTCCGGCGCGCCTTCCGTGGCGATGGGAACCCGTGGCGAAAAAATAATGACGCACACATTGAATTCTCGGACCTCCTCGGCGACGTAGCGCGTGAACGTCCGTATGGCGTCCTTCGTCACGACGTAGGCGCAGGCACCGAAAGGTTTGACGCCTCCTCCGCCGTAAAGATTGATGATGTGGCCGGATTTCCTCGCCTCCATGTGGGGAAGAACATGTTTCGTGCAGAGGAAGGTTCCCCCGAGATTTGTTTGTGTGACGCGGTCCCAGAAGTCCTTCTCCATATCGCGGATACGGGGCCAGCGCGGGATTCCCCAGGCGAAATGCGGCACGATCGCAGCGTCATTGACCAAAACATCGATGTGGCCAAACCGGTTCACCACCTGGTCGACCATCTTCTTGACATCGTCTTCGCCGCGAACATCCACGTTGATCGCTAGGGTATCGGTAAACCGCCCGAGCTCGCTCGCTGTCTTTTGCAGCCGCTCCTTGTCAAAGTCAGCGATGACCACCTTCGCTTTCTCCTGTGCGAACGTCTTGGCCGCGTGCTTGCCGATTCCCTTGGCGCCACCCGTAACAATAACCACTTTTCCCTCAAGCATGATTCGACCTCCTGGACAAAGCTACGCCCTGGATAGTGACCAGCGAATATCTCAAACCTCCGGCTAAATCAATATTCATCGTTTGTCCCTTCCTCACTGCAGCGAAAACATTTCTTTTAGCGCTTCCCAATCTCCCGGTAGACCCTGAATCTCTTGTTTTTTTCGCTAAAGATCAAAACGGTTTGACCATCCCAATGAAACCAGACCGGCCTCGGTTGCGGCGTGTTGTTAGAATCGACGGTGGTGAGCCAGATGATCTTCTCCTGGCGGAGGCGACGATTCACGTGCCAGCCGAACCGGGTGCTGAAGTCTAGCATGCGATGACCTCCTGCTTCCATGCGCCGTGGGACGAGGCAGGACGCTCATGATCCGCCGGTTGCAGCGGCTCGTGAGCCCCCTGCTACCTGCCTACTGGGAAAGGAGTCTATCCCCTTTTCCTTACTGGTTAGCCATTGCCTGGCACCGTCGATCTGTATACCAGACCGTGAATAAGAAGCAGCAGCGCAAGATACAACAGCGCAATTGGCCCCACAAAAATCAACAGGATGGGCCACACATTCGATTCTTTGTAAAATGCATAAAATGTCACAGTCAGTACGTAGCCCATCGGGACTAGGGGCACGAGGGCCAAGAAGCGCCAAAACCCGCGCATCCGGCGAACCGCAAAAAACTGCAGAATCGGATAGACAAAGACGCCACCCAACATGCCAACTGGAATCAGCGCTTCGACGAAAGTTTCCACGCCTTCACGTCAGCCCATCACGGGGCCGGGTCTTGCGTTGCAACAATGTGTGATTGCAAGGCCTGTCCCCCTTCGTTCTCGGAGTTATTTGCTCCGCGGTGGGAATCGTTTATCCCATTCGTTCACATACCGTGGCATACCGGGTCGTCCCCGGCCTGGAACATGCATACTGAATCCAGGAATTCCGTTCCACTCCGGGTTATAGCGGCGGATAAGTGCGTCTTCAGCGCGGGCAACTTCCCACATCCTCTCGATCGTAAGGAATCTGCAGCTGACTTCCGCAGCACCGATCCCCTTCCGATTGTCGATCTTTTTTAAATGGTCACTCAAACGGTTGCGAAGTTCTCGAGCTTGTCCAACATACACGGCCGAACCGCGGCGAAAAAGAACATAGATACCCGGCTGACGCGGGGCTTCGGGGGCAGACAGTGGGTGTTCTGGACTTGCTTCCAACACGGAGACCAACTGGTCCTCATAAGCCTTGTCTACATCAAATTGGAAACCATGGCGGTCGCACATCTCGATTGGTAACGGGCAGGTCCTAGAATGTTCTTCTTGGCTCTACTTCTTGGTAAAAATAACCGCACTTTCGTAGAGAGTAGCCTTGCTTGCATCTCCTCGCCTCACAGTGGAAGTCGTGATGCTGGCACCCACACGTTTTGTGCGAATTTTTTGCACTCCTACGAGCGCGAGCCCGCTTTGGCGGGTAAGGTCCGCAAGAATTAGGTCCGTCTTGATCTCGTGGCCCTGAATGATCGAGTTCCCTATCACTACAACTCCGATGCCGCCTCGCGCTAAAACCCGTTTCAAGACTCTACAAAATCGGTAGCAATCGTTGAAGTATGCGGTGACATAGTTGGCCCATCCCGGTCCCCCATAAGCTCCTTTTTCCTCACGAGTCTGGCGAAGCCTCGCCAGGGCGCGGGATAGTTCCGGATGATCAAAGTTCAGCGCGAGGGGTTTGCCGTTGCGAACCGTTTGCCAGTACTTTCCAAAGTTTGCCTCCTCAAGCTTTCGCAGTTCCTTTGGTGAGGAGACCAGAGAAAGCCAGAAAAGTTGCGGCCTGGTATTGCGCACGTAGTGATAGTTGTTCATGTAGGGTGGAGAAGTGACCATCAAGTCGATGGAAGATGGCGGCAACACCTCCGCCGATTCCAAAAAATCCAGGTTATAAACTTGCCTCTTTCCTTCGCAGGAAGTATTCCTAAACCGTTCTTTGATCCAGCGGATGTCCGAGACCATGTCGGAGAGCTTGCCGAGAATCGTCGAGTGAACATCGGCTTTTTCGATGAGAGGTTTCCCGGCACCAGGCCGGGAGCCCAAGCTCGGCTCGTAAGTATAGTTGGAAAAGCTCACCATAACTGAGCCAAAAGCCACACGGAATAGATCCGCGATCTCCGCCTGCGGAATACTCTTCGCAAAATCAAGGAAAGCGAGAACCTGCTCCTCAACGGAAAAGCTAAAGAACGGAATCCGTGTTTCGAACTCGGCGGGCCTCACCATAGTAACAGGGCGGTGGGCCGCGGTCGCCACTCTCTGGTAATCGTAGAGGTGCGCTTCAAGGGTTTCCGGGTTGAGCGTCGGGGAATTCAACTTGGCCTTGCAGGCGAGCGCGGCATACGGGTTAATTTCGAAGCCAACCGCATTGAATCCGTTCAACATTGCCTGCACAAGCGTGGTCCCCACTCCGGCAAATGGATCGAGGACACAGTATCCCGACTTTTTCCTTCGAGTGTTGAGGAAGGTCTCGAAGCAGTCCTGAACGAATTGCGAGGAAAACCCCGCGATCCACGGTACCCAACGGTGAAGGGGCTGGGTCTTGTTTTCCGAGAATGCCGGGTCTCGAAATCCATTTCCGTTTCTCAGTTTATCCGTGAAATTGAATCTTAGTTGGGGATTTAGGCCGGCTTTGTTGACCGCGTAGGAAGTATGGCTTTCCGACACCCTCCCTTCGGTCGAAATAATCTCCTTGTAGACTAGCATCTCCGTTTTCCGGTCCGGGAAATCCCTTGGCCTCTTATTAGCCTAAGTAGTGGCAGCCCCTTTGTTAACGCGAACAGCCCGGCGTGTCAAGAAAAAGATTCAACATATAGTGGTAAAAACACCGGAAGCGGCACAAAGAGTTGGGGTTGCCATGCTTCCTGAAGGCGCATAAGTGAGAGAGGCGGGCGTGTGCTCGACGTTGCAGCGAGCACAGGTGCGCTGATGCGGATCGGCCTCGGTCACCCCAGCGGCTGCCGCGCGCGCAACTGGCGGGCGATGAAGGCCTTGATCATCTCGATGGCACGGTCGGTCTGCGGCCCCGGGTGAATAATCCAGCGGTGGTCACAGCCCGGGTAGAACTCGAAGTCTATCTCGCCGCAGGCTGCACGGTACGTAGCGACGAAGCGCTCTTGCACTGCGGGGAGCACGTTGTCGTCCAATTCACCCTGGAGGACGAACCTGATGGATGCCATCTTCTTTTCCAGGGGCGAGCAGTTTCCTACAACCTCCTCCCAGGGTTGAATGGGCAGCAAAGGGGTGACATTTGCTTTTTACTCATAATTTAACTCGCTGCTGGTCTCCGCTTGCCCATGCGGCGAGGACCCGGCAGGATTTCCAGGATTACTCCAGCTAGGCGCGCGGCGTTGTCGTTACCCACGGTAGCCTTATAACTGTCAATCTTGTTGAATCCTGCGCCGTGTAGTAAAGTTTGTCATATAACACAGGAACGGAGGCAGGATCATGAAACGGCGCCAGTTCATACGGCTCATTGCGGCCGCGCCTCTCGTCATGACCGTAACGGGGCGCTGCCGCTCCGCGTGGTCGGCGGATGCTACAGCCGACAGGTCGCTGGACGGAATTCGCAAGAACTGGAAGTCGCTGCTTGCGCGGGACGCGAAGGTGAGTCTCACCACGGAGCCTCTCCGGAAATCGAAGGCGGAGTGGAAGCGGATCCTGAGCGACGCCCAGTTTTACGTGCTGCGCGAGGAAGGCACGGAGCGCCCGTTCTCAAGCCCGCTCAACGACGAGAAGCGGCCGGGCGTCTATGTCTGCGCCGGCTGCGCGCTGCCGCTTTTCACCTCCCGGATGAAGTTTGACAGCGGCACCGGCTGGCCAAGCTTCTTCACCCAGATTCCCGGCCATCTGGGTACGAAAAAGGACTTCCAGCTGATCGTGCCGCGCACGGAGTACCATTGCATCCGCTGCGGCGGACATCACGGGCACGTGTTCGACGATGGCCCTCCGCCGACCGGCGAGCGCTGGTGTAACAACGGCGTTGCGCTCAGGTTTATTTCGGCGTAGACCACGGGCTCCCCGAAGGCTATTCTTGCTGCGCCTTGCTTTTTTTAAAGAACCGGCTGTGGCTTAAGGTGCCGTCCGCTACAATGCGGCCGCTGGGTCCGATGCTGTAAGAGGCGCCCACTGCAGCCACCTACCGGCTACCGCGCGCGCAACTGGCGGGCGATGAAAGCCTTGATCATCTCGATGGCACGGTCGGTCTGCGGCCCCGGGTGAATAATCCAGCGGTGGTCACAGCCCGGGTAGATCTCGAAGTCGATCTCGCCGCGGGCCGCCCGGTACGTAGCGACGAAGCGCTCTTGCACTGCGGGGAGCACGTTGTCGTCCAATTCACCCTGGAGGACGAACATCGGGGGCAAGGTCACCGGCTCGCTACGCTCGAGGATGCGCTGCGGGTTGCCGTCGTAAATGGTGTCCCACGGGTTGAAATAGATCTCGCTGTTCTTGATCAGGTTCTCGCGCTGCATTTTCTTCGCTTGCTCGTAGCGGGCGAAGGGGTCGCTGATCGGGGAGCGGGTCACGGCGTAGGTCAGAGTCGCGTCGAGGTGTGGCGCCTCCGGCAGCGGATGCACGGTGTAGCGTGAGTCGTGCGGGCGCATAGCGCACAGTTCGATCACGTGGCCCCCGCTCGAGCTCCCCAGGGCGCCGACCGTCGTCGGGTCGCCTTTCCACTCGCGGGCCTTGAGCTTTAGCCAACGGATCCCGTAGTTCGCGTCCGCCACGGAGGCGGGGTAGGGGGCCTCCTTGGCCAGGCGCACGTCGATCGCCACCACCAGGATGCCACTTGCCGCCAGCCGCTCGTCCACCGGCGCATTGGCCGTGCGGTCCTGGTCGTTCCAGGCGCCGCCGTGCACGTCCAGGAGCGCCGGGAACGGGCCCTCGCCCCGGGGTTGGTAGATGCGCGCCATCAGAGTCCGTACCGGATCGCGTCGGTACTCGACGTCCCAGACCTTTATCTCGTGCTGCTTCGAAGGGTCGTAGGCCACTGCCACCTTTGCGCCTCCTATCAATTTTTCTTTAATCGCCCGAGTCCACCCCGGGTTTCCCGTCCAATATATCCGCTCGGTCCGACTGTCAAGGTTTCAAACCAGATCCTGCGCACTGCGGCAAACGCTGCGGGCATGGGTGAGTTTGCCGAGAGATGACGTAGCTATCTTACCGCCTTAAAAATCTGCTCGATCTCCTTCTCCCATTCCGCGACCTGCTTGGATAGAATAAATTCCACGCGTCCGGGATAATCCCAGGCGAACTCAGGAATGCCCTGCTTTTTATCTTGCGCGGTTATAGTGCGCTCGTAGTTTGCGGGATAATAGAGGTTACCGGCTCCGGCTTCCTCCACGGAGAGCCTTGAGCCCTCGGTGCTGGCAAGATAAACAGCCACTAGCTTGGCGGCATTGGGATGCCTGGCCCCTGTTCGCACGGACACGACATTGTGGAGAATGTCGGAGAGCTCCAGGCTTTGCCATTCTACCGGCATGCCGGCCATCCTCGCCTCCTGTAAATACGCGCTGCCCGAGTGGGCCAGCCAAATTTCTTCCAGGAGATAACGTTTTTGCAGGTCCGCATAACTCCCCTGCATCGGCCTGTTTTTCAGGATCGCGCGAAGTTCCGACAGCGTCTTTTCCTTGCCCTTGATAAAGGCCACTTCCGCCCAAACGCGGGGATAGTTATGAATGCCCACCTTCCCCCTCCACTTGGGGTCGGCGAGTTCTGCTAAGGTCTTGGGAACCTTTTCGGCGGGGACTTTTTGGGGATTGTACATCAGACCCCGGTGAGACGTGTAGCTGGTCAGGCCGACTCCATAATAGGCCGTTCCCGGTTTTCCGATAACGACCTCGGGCGGGGTCGCTTTGTCGATGATGGATTTCCAGTCCACCTTTTCAAAAACGCCGGCCTCAGCACCCCGCAGGATATTAGGAATAGTGAGAGACATGAGATCGTAAGTGGGAACGGACCCAAGTTTATACTCCATCAGCGCCTTGGATAATTCCACCGCCATCCGCTCGCTGGGGGCAAACTGTATGTCCAGCTCCACCCCGTACTTTCCCTTGATCTCCCTGCTTAAGCGCTTCATCGACGTCGCGGTGTGACCGCTCGGAGAAATCTGCACCGTTACTGTGGCCTCCTTCTTAGCCCCTTCGATGATCCGGGCCAGAGGACTGACATCCGCTGCGCGGGTGGCTCCGGCGCGGACCAGACAAGAAATCGCCAGGCCGAGTGAGAGCGTCGCGAGGAGGCGCGTCGTCCGTTTCATTTTTTTCCTCCGTTGGAAAGGATGGCAAGAGGTGGGGAGAAGACTAGCGAAGTTCATGATGCCTCAAATTGCGCGGGCACATTCTCCCGCCAACCGGTCACTGTTGTCAACCAAAGCGCAGATAGGCTTGCGAGGCGCCGCTGGACATTCTCTCCCGCTTGGGGTAATGGGAGGTTTAATTTCAAGGAAAAGATAACATGACAGGCGCAAGAAAAAACCTTTACAGCTCGCTCTTATTCCTTTTGTTCTCGGTTTATATTTCTATCGAATCTTACCGCCTGGGTCCGGGGACATTGAGAAAGCCCGGCGCTGGCTACTTCCCCTTTATTGCCAGTGCCGCATTAGGGATCATCAGCCTTTCCGTGCTGATCAGGACGCTTCTGAAAGAAGCCTCGAAGCCGATAATGGAGGACAGGGTTACGCGCGCGGAGCCATTGAACTGGCAGAATATCGTCCTTACCCTGGTGGCCATGCTTGTGTATGTGGCCATTTTTAGCTGGTTGGGCTTCGTGCTTAGTACCTTCCTGGTCATGGTCTTTCTGGTTTGGGTGGTAGGCGGGGCGCGCTGGCATGTATCGCTCATAACTGCTCTATCCGTCACCCTGGCATCGTACCTGCTTTTTGAAGTCGCATTGGACGCCCAGCTTCCTAAAGGCATCCTGGAGATACGCTTCTAGGTCCTTCGCAAGACCGACATGGAGAGTTTCGAATTTCTTTTGACCGGTCTTCATGCCGCGCTGCAGCCGATAAACCTTCTCTATTGCTTCATAGGAGTTTTTCTTGGCACGCTCGTCGGCGTCTTGCCCGGTATCGGCCCTTCGGGCACCATCGCGCTCCTTCTCCCGATTACCTTCAAGGCGCCGGCCCTGGCCAGCGTGATCATGTTATTCGGGATTATGTACGGGGCCCAGTATGGCGGCTCCACGACCTCGATACTGGTCAACATTCCCGGAGAGGCTTCTTCTATTATTACCTGCTTGGACGGCTATCAGATGGCCCGGAAGGGCCGGGCAGGTCCGGCCCTGGGCATTGCTGCCTTTGGCTCCTTCATTGCCGGGACGCTAACGCTTTTCGGGATCGTCTTTCTGGCCCCGGCTTTGGCCGAGTTTGCACTGCGGTTTGGCCCGCCGGAATACTTTGCCATGATGGCCTTTGGACTGACCGTCGTGATCTATCTCGCTCGGGAATCGATGGCCAAGGCCCTGATGATGACGTTCTTCGGGCTGATCTTGGCCAGCGTCGGGTTCGATCCGGTGACGGGCACTCTCCGGTTCACTTATGATATCCTGGCCTTGAGGGATGGGCTTGGGCTCGCCCAGATCGTCATGGGGCTCTACGGGGTTTCGGAAGTATTTCTGACCTTGGAAAGAGGGGTCAAGCGGACCATCTTCGAAACCGAAATCAAAGGACTGCTCCCGAATGGAAAGGATTGGCGGGATTCTATCTTTCCTATTTTTCGCGGAACCACCATCGGTTTCTTTATGTCCATTATCCCCGGAATGAGCGTGGTCATACCTACCTTTGTCTCCTATACCTTGGAAAAGAGATTATCCAAACATCCTGAAAAATTCGGCACCGGGGTCATCGAGGGCGTGGCAGCGCCCGAATCCTGCAATAACGCTGCGGCTTCCGGAGGATCCATACCCTTGCTCAGCCTGGGTATTCCGACCGGCGCCTCCACGGCTCTTGTATTCGGCGCGCTGATGGTCCATGGAATCATCCCTGGGCCGCTCTTCATCAAAGACTATCCGCAAGTCTTCTGGGGCCTGATCGGAAGCATGTACATCGGCAATGTCCTGTTGCTGGCCCTGAACCTTCCTTTGATCGGCATCTGGGTAAAGATGCTAAAGATCCCCTATGCCATTCTCTTTCCGCTGATTCTGTTTTTCTGTCTCATCGGGTCGTATTCCATCGATAAGAGCTTGACCGATATGCTGATCACGATTATTTTCGGCGTGGTCGGATATCTCATGAAAAAGTTCCATTACGAAGGCGCCCCGCTCGTTCTAGGTCTGGTACTCGGGCCGCTGATGGAGAATGCCCTTCGGCGCTCTCTGATCATGTCCAAGGGAAGCTTCGCCATCTTCTTCCAGCGTCCGATCTCTATGGTTCTTATGGGAATGGTCCTCGTGATGCTGGTCTCCCCAGTCTTTACCAAGAAGAGGCTGGCCGAAGAGATCGTGAGACAGAGCGAGGAGGATTGAAACGATCGATTCACGGAGCTGCGAGATATGGGTAATGCTGAGGGAGGTCTACTATGAAAATACTGTTCACCATTTTCTCTTGCGTCGCAATTTTAACCAGCGGCTTTGGGTCCGTCAGTTACTCGCAAGAAAAGTACCCGAGCGGGCCGGTCGAGCTTATCGTTGCCCACAGGGCCGGCGGGGGGGTGGATCTTTTCTTCCGGCTGCTCGCCGAAGAGTTGAAGAAGACGTGGAAGGTGCCGGTCAACGTCGAAAATCGGTTCAGCGCCGGAGGGATGACTGCCGCCAACGCGGTGGCCCAATCGAGAAAGGATGGCCACGCGGTCTTGGGCATCATTGTTGGCATCCTCTCCACGATGACCGCGGTCAAGCCGGATGGGCCCGTTAACCTGACGCGGGATTTCGATCCTATTCTGATCAATCCGGGCTACGCTTCGGTCATTTATGTGGTCAAGAGCGACTCCAAATTCAAGACGCTGAAGGACGTGATCAATTATGCCAGGGAAAAACCGGGAGACCTGATTTGCGGAACGGGGCCGCGAGGATCGGAGAATTTTCTCGAATGGGAGCTCTTGAAACGAGTCGCCAGAGTGGACATCACCACGTTGTCGTACCAGGGAAGCGCGGAAGTTTACCCCCAGCTTTTAGGAGGTCACATCCAGATCGGTGGCGGCGCCGATACATCAGCCAGACCCTACATCGATGCGGGAAGAATGCGGCCCTTGGTCGTAGATATGAAATCTCCGATCTTGCCGGATGTCCCCACCTTTGCGGAGGCCGGATATCCGGAGGTCAATCTTATTACCACCATCGCGCTGCTGGGACCGAAGGGTTTGCCGCCCGCCGTCACCAAGGCCTGGGACAGCGCGGTGAAGGCGATCTTGAAAAATCCCGAATTTCTCGCTTCCCTCAAGAAGGCCGGTCTGAACAACCATATCGAGGGCGATCCGGTGAAGATGAGAGAGTTTTTGACCGGAGAGGTGAAAAAATATGCCCAGTTCAGTCCCGAACAACTGGGTTTGAAGTGACTCGCCATGTGAAAGGAGGGGTTTCGAACATGATCAAGATAGTTCGCTTCGTAAGAAAGCGTCGGGACATGACGACGGAAGAGTTTAAGAAATATTGGCTGACCAAACACTCCGAGCTTGAAAAGATGGTGGTGCAAAAAACCCCGGTGCGAAAGATCACGGCCAGCTTTGCCACGGGTGAGCTGAAAGGGGGGAAAGAACTTCCCTTTGATGGGTTGGCTGAAATCTATTTTGATTCTGTCGAGGACATGAAGGCTTTTACCGAAAGCGAAATTCATAAAACGGGCGTGATGCGCAAAGACGAAGTAAACTTTGTCGATATGGCCGCAGATCCTATTCGCGTCGTAACCGAAGAGTACGTCGTGGCTGAAAAACCTAGCAAGTAGCAGGGCTTCAAAGTTTAGCTGGTGATGACCCCGCCCGAGATGAAAGTGCCGATCCGGTTCCCCCGAGTCACGGGCAGCAGCAGGTGCGATGGATGGTCGGCGTCATGGTAGATGGTCACCCGCGAGCTCGATTGCCGCGCCACATGGCCCGATCCGATGCCGTGAAGATGGTGGGTCGGAGGGTCGCCGTCGTGCCCTGAAATGCGGATCGCGAGGCGATGGCCGGGCCGCAACCGGATCCCGTAGGGCCGAATATCAATAGCAAACTCGTAAATCTCGTTGGGCCTGAGCGGCTCGCGCCGGTCATGGGAATGATAGGGGAGCCACGGCCGGGACCGGTCCGCATCGACCCTCCGTTGCGAGCCCCTGAGCCACCCGCGGGTCAAGAGGCGCTCTGCTCCTTTCGGATCAACTTCCAGCAACTGGACGAACCACAGGACCTCTGTATCTTTGGTCGCAGCATACAGGGTGAGCACCATCGGGCCACAGACGTCCGTGGCCTCCACCATGGCGGGCGTCCGGAAGGTGACGCTGCCGCGCTCATAGGGTGAGTCCACATAGACCGTGGGAGATTCGTTGGGCCAGAACTCGTGCTCGGAGAGCAGCCCGTGCTCGTGGAGGTAGAACGGCGTCCAGCGCGTCTGCGGTAGCGGCCAATCGTTCGCCTCCACCCACTCGCCGTCGCTGCCGTCGAGAAAGACGTGGACACGCGGCTCGTCCATAATTCCGGTGTCGATTCCCTTGAGCCAGTGGTCGAACCACCTGAGCGACTCGTACTGGTACTGATAGACGGGGCGGTCGAGATAGATGGGCGGGCCGACGGTGAATTTCTTCGGGCCCTGCCATTCGTCCCACGACTGGGCGTCGCCGCGCAGGTGGAGGCCGTAGACTCCCCAGCAGCTCCCGAGATAGGCAGGAATTTCGAGAGTGCCCCGTCCTACGGCCCGCCACTCCTCCCAGAATTCGCCGTCGAGCGGGAAGAGGAGGGGTTCGATGATCAACGAGTTGCGTCCCTTATCCGGGTCCCTCAGGGCCTCCGCAAGGGCCGGGATGGCGGCCACCTCGGGATCTTCCAGCGCCGCCTGGATTCTTCGCCGGTATTCCGCTTCACCGAGTTTCTCCTTCATCCGGTTCTTGAAGTGGAGGTTCGCCAGCTTTGGGATCCACCGGGTTCGGAAGTTGTGGTGCAGGATCCCGCCGTGATAGTCCAGGTCCCGGTACATGTCGGTCAACCCGTACATGGCAAAGATGCACTTCAGGGAAGGGGGATTCAGCGCGGCCACGCGCTTCTGCGAGATGGAAAAGTACGAAGGCCCGAACATCCCCACCTTGCCGGTACACCAGGACTGTCTCGCGAGCCACTCGATGGCGTCGTAGATATCTCTGGTCTCCTGCGGGCCGAAGAGGTCGTATAGCCCCTCGGATTTGCCGGTCCCGCGGACATTCATGATCACGTGGACATAGCCGCGGGAGACGAAGAAGTTGGGGTCACCGGCCTCCATGTGGCCGCGAATGCCGCCCGTGCCGATGGGCATCACCGGGGCGACCTGATCGTCCAGGGAATAGGCGCAAACGCCCAGGATGACGGGAAACTTTCCCTCGGCGTCGGGGCGGTAGACATAGCTATTCAGCTTTGTGCTGTCGGAGACTGGGATAGCGAGATCCCGCTCCTCCGCCACCCGGTACCTGCGCTCGGATGTTTTCCACTCTCGCGTCAGCATGACAGAAAGTTCCTTTCTCTCTCTTTCTTTTGCACGGTACGGTACGATCCGGACCCCAGGCTAGAGTTCCAAGCTGGTAATACACTATGGAGCAGGGCCGGGCGTGTCAAGCAAAGGGTAAAAAGCAAGAATGAAGCATGCTGTCCCCGGAAATATCAAAACGGGGAACTTTCCGGGATCATACTCGGTTATAACCAGAGGAGACTTCATGACGCTTTCGCGTCGTGATTTTCTTAGTCTGGTCAGGGGTACGATTGTCGGCAGTTTTTTGGCGGGCCAGGTCTGGACGCCAATATCCCGTCCGGTGGCCCGCAGAAAAGTTGAGAAGGAGAGACGATCATGCGTTCTGATGTTACCAATGGTATTTTGTTGGGCCTTGTGGGCGGTGTCGTTTTTGGCCTCATGATGCAGATGATGAATGCTCCGGCGCCCGACGGAGGGCAGATGCCCATGATGGGAATGGTCGCCAAGGTAGTGGGCTCCGACAGTATGGCCGTCGGTTGGCTTTACCATTTGTTTAACAGCGCAGTCATTGGCGCCGTCTTTGGCTGGCTGTTTGGCGGTCGCTCGCAGAAGTTTGTTGCTGGCATAGGATGGGGTGCGCTATACGGTTTCGTATGGTGGATCCTGGGTGCCTTGATATTGATGCCGTTGTTTCTCGGGATGCCGCCCTTTGCCCCTATTCAGATGGAGCCAATGCGACTGGTCGCGATGGGAAGTCTGATAGGCCACTTCATTTACGGTATTATCCTTGGCGGCGGCTTTGCTATGTTGAAGCAGGGAACACCGGGGCGAGCCGTCCGCGCATAAACCGCGAGGGCCGGGATTCCCTGGCCAATATTCCCGAACTGGCAGCGGTGCCGGTGGGACCGGAGCCGATAGAGACGAGTTTAATCTCAACCTCCCCTGTTTCCTGAAGAAACCCGCTTCCTTGGCGAACCACATAGGTTTCTGTCTTTCCCGGTGGCTCTGGGCCGGCAGACCGAGTTCAGTTTGACACGGCGTGTCGTTGTCGGATAGTTTCGCGGCCAGAACGATGGTGGTGGCCTCTCGGTTGGCGGCGAATATCGCTGATGTAGACTCAAGGAGGGTGGTCATGCGGACACGGTTAGTGAAGAATCATATCTGCATCCTGGCTATCTCCGTTCTTCTCGGGGCTGTGTTTGCTCAATCCGACCCTCGACGGAATCTCCCCGGCTGATCCGCGGGCCAAAAACGTCAAGCCCCAGGAGCTCGTCGATACCCGTTTTATCGACGAGATGGAAACGAGCGGCTTTTTCGACCAGCTGTGGTCAGGCAAGCGGTAGGACAAGGGCAAGTCTTGCCAGGGTGTTGAAAAACCCCGTGCGCAGGCCGGTCAAAAAGGCTTCGACGTGAGCCCGTTCGACTGCCTTCGGCTCTGAGGCTCAGGCTCGAAGAGAGGCTCACGACCGAACTCAGCCGAAGGTCCAAGTTAACATAGTGGCGATGCACCGAGTTATCGTTCCTCGTGGCCGTGGTTGGACAAGACTTCGGCGAGCTCAGTCGAGCCGCTCACCACCCCAGCAATGTCGAAAAGTGGCTCGTGTTTGAAAACGAGCACGAAACCGAGGACGAATGAGGGCAACGGTTAGAGACTGACAGGGGGATGATTCGGCCCTTTCGCAGACAAAGGAGGAATCTATGAAAAGAGCAGCGGGTTTATGGATTGACCATAGGAAAGCTGTGATCGTGGTTGTTACAGACACAGGGGAGGAAACAAAACTGATAATATCACAGGTTGAAAAACAGCTCCGCCGTTCTGGTGATTCACCTCTCAAGGGTCCATATGAAGCACTGCAAGTTCCGCTGGACGACAGCCGCGAGAAAGACTTTACGGGACATCTCAATATTTACTACGATGCGGTAATTGCGTGTATTCGTGATGCAGAATCTATTCTGATATTTGGTCCTGGTGAGGCCAAGGGCGAGCTGAAGAAACGTCTCGAGAGAAACAAACTTGGAGGGCGCATCGTCAGTGTTGAAACCGTCGACAAGATGACGGATCGCCGGATTGCGGCAAAAGTCCGACAGCGCTTTCCAAAATAGAGTTTGCCAATACAGAAATCTGGCATGAGCCAACTCACTCCAACGTTTTGGAGCATCTCTGCGACCGAGATGCTTCAGAACCTTCACACGGCAAAGGAAGGATTGAGCGGCGATGAAGCCGGACAGCGGCTCGCCCGCTATGGCTCTAATCTCTTGAAGCCCCAAAAGCGGTCGGATGTGTTCACGCTCTTGCTTGCTCAATTCAAGAGTTCGCTAATTCTAATTCTTTTCTTTGCAACGGGATTGTCATTTTTCTTACATAATCCGGTTGACGCTTCTATTATCCTTACCATTGTCCTCTAGGACCATACCGGCGTTTCCACCCTCTAGGACCATACCGGCGTTTCCACTTGATAGACAATCCAGCGTGTCAATTCAGATCCCCCATAGCCCCTGCATTGCACTGCCGGGAGCGGTCACGGTGCGAGAAGAGATATTTTCCAGCCGTCACGCTCGCGCGTGTACAGGTAGCGCTCGTGTAGCCGGTCCGGCTTCCCTACCCAGAACTCTATGCGCTCAGGCACCAGCCGGTAGCCGGACCAGTGGGGCGGGCGGGGAATTGGCCGGTCCATGTACTTGACCGATACCGATTCGACGGCGGCCATGAGATCGTCGCGAGACAACAGCTCACTGCTCTGGTTCGAGGCCCAGGCCGCGATCTGGCTTCCGCGGGGACGGGCGGCAAAATATGCATTCGCTTCCTCGTCGGTGACCGCCTCCACCGGACCCTCGACCCGTACTTGCTGCTCCAACCGCGACCACCAGAAACAGGCGGATGCGCGTGTGTTTTCCTCCAGCTGCCGGGCCTTGCGGCTCCGCATGTTCGTGTAGAAGACAAAGCCTCTCTCATCCACGTGCTTCAGCAAGAGCATCCGCACCGTTGGCTGGGAATCCTTGCCAGTTGTGGCGAAAGCCGCTGCATTGGGGAGTTCGATTCCGGATTCCTCCGCTCGTGACAATACTTCGTTAAACCGGACGATCGGGTCGTTGCTCATTGATTCTCCTTTAAGGCCTCCGGCGTAAGGGCAGTTTCCGGTTTCGCGTCTAAAGACTCCCCTCTCTTCTTCTCCGTTTTTCGGTCTTGCGTAAACGTTCGACCTTTACCGCTATGGCAGATATCGCACTTGACCTTCCCACTCGCCCTCGCGGCTGTATTCGGCCAACAGTAGAATGTCTTCGATAGCTGTCCTATTGGAACGTCGCGACTGACTTCAAAGACGCCCGGCATGGGCTTATCGGCCCGAACACGTTCATAGGCGTAATGAGTAATAGTCGAGGCATCGTGGTGTCAGCAGCACGCGTCCTTCTTCTGCTGCCCACTCCAGGACGGTGGAATCATCCGCGCCTGACAGGCCAACATCTTGAAGGCGAACGATGTTCAGGTCTGGCTTGCGCCGCGATAAGCCGCGGACAATGTCATTGTTGAAGTTTTCGTCGGCGGCCAGGGTGAGCATGCCTCACCGCGCTCTACCACTCCGACGGGCCACCAAGCGGGCACGCACGCCTTGAGGGTCGAAGCGAGCTTCGTTTTGTCCTCGCACTGCTTCCGCCTTCCCTTTTCGTTCTCGCAGGTACTCCTCGACTTCGGAAGAGCGTCGGAGATAGTAACCGATTACGTGGTAAACATCGGCTAGATCGAGTGATGGATACTGATGGGAAATTTCCTCGGCAGTCGCACCCTGGCAAAAGGCTGCGACGACAGTGTCTAATGTGACGCGGGTCTTGGCGACTCTGACAACGCCGCTTGAATCGGTTTCCAGGGGAATGATTTCCGTGACAGATGGAAGGGACATACATCTACCTCCGATAGCTTCATTGTAGGCAAACGTATCGGTAAAGTCCACCTGCTCGTTGCGGTCCTGTTTGCGACACAACTCTTGACAGGCTTTCTGTAGGGATGTTAGATTGCCGCGAGTTTTCGACGGCTCACGGATTGTGCTATTCTGGGCCACCGGCTTTAAGGAATAGTCTTGTGAGTCCGGCTGGGCGGTCCAGCCGGACTTTTTTTATTTTTTAGGTGATAATGACAAAAATTCCAACGAATGGAGAGAGATCTATGCAGAAGATGATCGCGCCGTTCCTTTTAAACAGCATCCTGGCCCTGGCACTGTTGGTCTTTGGTTGCGGCAAGAAGGAAGAGCCCAAGACTTCTCCACCGGCTGCAGCTCCTGTGACTCAAGCTCCGCAGCCTGCGCCTGCTCCTATGGCCCCTGCCCCGGCGCCACAAGCGGCGCCTCAAACGGCTCCGGCAAAGCCGGCGCTCGCGACCGCGGATGGAGAGAAGCAGGGATCGCGCGTCGAGGTCCAAGAGCTCAAGCGCGTCAGCGGAGGCACCGTGATGCTCAGGTTCACGATGATCAATGACGGAGATAAGACCCTCAACGTCGGCTATGATTTTGGCGCAGGTTCAACTAGCGATATCGGTACCGTCGGCGGCGTGCATCTCATCGAGCCCGTCGGCAAGAAGAAATACCTGGTCGTCCGTGACAGCGAAAGCAAGTGCGACTGCAGTAGAGGCGTCCAAGACATTGCTGCCAAATCGCGCGCAAATCTCTGGGCGAGGTTCCCCGCGCCGCCGGATAACGTGGAAAAGATCGGGGTGGTGATTCCTCACTTTTCGCCTATGGATGACGTGCCGCTGAGCCGTTGAAGACGAGGACCATGATGATTTTTTTACCGCTCTACGTTGGATTGATGGTGGTCGGCATACTTTCCCAGAGCGGGTGGGCGGCGGAAGAGCCTCCGCCGGTTGCCAATCCTAAGATCCAGATTTTGGACCTGGTTTTTAAGGTAGAGGACCTCGCGGGGAAAATTCAAGATCTCCAGGTCAAAGAGACCGACCTGGAGATTCGCATCGAGCTTGCGGCGGACGTGCTCTTTGACTTCGACAAGGCGGAGATTCGACCGCAGGCGCAGCCGGCGCTCAAGCAGGTCGCGGCCATCATCAAAGAAAAGACCAAGGGCCAGGTGCGGGTCGAGGGACACACCGACTCCAAAGGTTCCGACGCGTACAACCAGAAGCTTTCCGACCGGCGGGCCAACTCGGTCAAGGATTGGCTGATCAAAAAAGAGGGATTGAAAGGCGTGCGCTTTTCCACCGCCGGCTTCGGCGCAAAAAAACCGGCGGTTTCCAACACCAAGCCCGACGGCTCCGATGATCCGGATGGCCGCCAGAAAAACCGCCGGGTGGAGATCGTCATCGGTAAGAAGTGAAGATTGGCGCGAGCCACCTTTCGGGGGAATCAGATATGAATCGACCTCATTTCTCACGGTTGCCGAGCGGAGAATCAAGACTTTTTTGCGTCGTTGCGGCAGTTGTCCTCTGGACTTTTACTCTACTGGCAAGTCCGCAATCCGGCTGGGCTGCGGGATGGACGGGATCGGCAGGAATGAAGAGCGGATGCGTCGGGTGGAACTGCGATGGAAAAAATCCGTGCACCGGAATGGGCTGTGAAGGAAGCGGGTCTGCAGGATCTTCTGAGAAGAACCAGTCTTCGAAAACGAGTTCCACGTCGACCGGTTCGGGCGCCGGGAAATCCGGAGCTACCAAAAACTCCAAAGGTTCTACAGAGTCGGCCAAAGGATCCAATAAAACAAAGGACGCTCAGACTCCTCCAGACATGGAAGGACTCACAGGAAAATCGCAATCCGACGGCTGGGGCGGTTCGCGAGATTCCGATACCCGAACGGACCAGCAGCGCGGCGCGCAAGATGCAGCTAAGAGCTTGCCGGATCTCCAGGGGCTTACCGGAGGTGGAAAACCGCCACCGGACGGCTGGGACGGCGGGCTAAAGTCGGACAGCCGGACGATTGAGCAAAAATTGCACTAGTGCTCAGACAAGTGGGGAGAAACGGGGAGGGGAGTTGAGGCTCTGGGGCAAAGTGGTGAGCGGCATGATGTTTTTCATCGCCGCTGTCTTCGCCGCGGTCGCTATCTTCGTGCCCG
The DNA here is from genome assembly GCA_016193385.1 of Deltaproteobacteria bacterium. Next base: position 10,577 of record JACPSF010000067.1, on the reverse strand, counting down.
AGGCGCGGCGGGAGT
>JACPSF010000067.1:0-10545 GCA_016193385.1 Deltaproteobacteria bacterium | reverse complement strand
CGCGGCGGGAGTCGCTTTTTGCCGCCGCGATTTTGCTTGCCGTCGCCTGGCTCGGCGTCCCCGCGCTCGTGCGGCTGTTCTCGTTCTTCACCGGCGACGAGGAAATCCTCACGAACGGCGTCGTGGGCTCAGCCACCATTACATCTCTAGAACCTACCGGCTGGCGCTATAACCGACAGTACCCGATCGTAAAATTTAACCTGAACGTTGAAGCGGGCGGAGCTGCCTATCCGGTCGGGATCAGGCAGGTCGTCGATCCGGAGCTGCTTCAGCGGCTCGCCGCAGGGACCCTTGTGAGGGTGCGGGTCGATCGGGAGAACCACAAGAAGGTCGTCATCGACTGGCGCGAGCCGATTCGCACGGTCACTGAGGGCGGCTAGCGAATGACGGAGAAGCAACCCACACAAGGCCCGCCCTCGTCTTATCAGCCCGGAAAAAGGTCGCTATGGCCTTTTCTCGGCTGGGCCTTTCTCATCTTCGGTCTGGTTTTTCTCCGCCTTAGCTGCGAAGAAGGCTATTACGAAAAGGGAGGGGTAAGGGTCCAAGGGATTGTCCTGCAAAAAACCTACTCTCCAGGCACCAGCTCTACCGGGGGAAGCCCTAGCTCGCCTTCCAAACACTATGTCAGCTACAGGTTTACGACGAAGGAAGGACGCACGCTCGAGGGCAGATACGAGCTGCTTCCTCAAATGTGGGGGAAACTCAAGGAAGGCGATCCGGTCATTGTAGAGTACCTGCCGGACTCGCCCGACACCAACCGAATTCCGGAACAACGGGCGAGGTCCGGAACCTGGAGAATCATGGCGCTCGTGCTCTTGGTTGCGAGCGTTATCCTCTTCATAATCGGCCGCCGTCAGCGCCGGGCTCGATCGAAATGACGATTTCAGCCCTATCGTTATCTTCCGCGCCTCGAGGAAATGGATTCGACGCATGCGCGTGACACAGCGAACCCCGGACACGCTCGTCGTCGATGACGGCTTCGGCACTAAGATCTTCCTCGGATTGATGTGCGCGGGCTTGGGCGGGTTCGCCGCCATTGCCGGATGGACCAAAGGCCCGAGCTGGTTCATGGTAATTATCGGCGCGTTTTTCGTATTGCTCGGGCTGAAGATTCTGCTGTTCAATCGGACGAGGACGCATCGGTTCGAGCGCTGGCGCGGAATGTTTACAATAGACTCGGAGGCGCTGTGGGGATCGGCCCGGCGCGAGCTGTCGCTCGATAGCATCGCGGACGTCGTCGTCGAGGAGATCCGCGGGCGTAGCGCCCCAAGTTATTATATCTACTACGTGACGGCGGAAGGAGAGCGCATCAAGTGGAGCGACTTCTACGACGGCTCGAAGGAGAATACGCTCGAATGCTTTCGGGCTGTCCGTGAATTCCTGGGAATCGCCAATGCACCAGTCGCGGTCGACAATGAGCCGACGCGCGGCTAGCCGGAGAGCGTTCAAATCGCAGACGGTGCACCGACCGGATGACCGTGCACAACGTGCGCAGAAACAGAGGTAAAAATGGAAACTCTCGTGATCTTAGGCCTTGTCCTCTTGCTTGTGGGCTGGTTCGGTATGTTTTTCCGCGTGCGGCGCGATCATCCCAATCATAACGTTGCCAAATACGGAAGCTACACGGCTCCCCGTGCGTTTGGCTTGAGGTTTGGGGGCCGATCGGCTTTTAGCCTGGTGATGTTCTATTGGCAACATTACGGCGTGGACGCATGGCTTTCAGCAGCGGCGCTTGGCGTCATTTTGATCGTGATCGCAGCTCTGGGCTGGGGTGGTTAAGAACAAGGGGGCCGCGGAGCAATCGGCATGAGGAAGCGAAACCATTGAGAAGCACTTGCATGAATAACGGCGGAAACAAGATAGGAGGAAAAAGATGAATCTAACGGAACGGGTAAAGAACATACTCGTGCAGCCGGCTCAGGAGTGGGCCGTCGTAGAGAAGGAAGCGACCAGCGTCTCGGATCTCTACACGTCCTATATCGTGCTGCTGGCGGCGATCGGGCCGGTGGCGTCGATCATCGGTTTATCCATCATAGGAATCAGCGTCCCTTTCGCCGGCACCTATCGGGTGCCACTGATGAGTGCAATCGGACAGGCGGTGGTAACATACGTCCTGGCGCTCGCCGGCGTATACATTTTGGCGCTTGTCATCGACGCGCTTGTGCCCAGCTTCCAAGGCACGAAGAGCCAAATTCAGGCTCTAAAAGTCGCAGCCTATTCCAGCACCGCGGCCTGGCTGGCCGGCGTCTTCAACCTGATACCTGTGCTAGCCTTCCTGCAAATCCTGGGTCTCTATAGTCTTTACCTTCTTTACTTGGGACTTCCCGTACTCATGAAAGTGCCCCAGGACAAGGCGCTGGTTTATACGGTTGTCGTAGTCGTCGCCGCGATTGTGATCTTCGGTGTTATCGGCGCAGTCGGCAGCTCATTCGTCTCTTACCCCTCACCCGGCATGATGCCTGGGATGCCGAAATGATCCATACGCGTTTGCGTTTACCTTCACGGATTGCCGCCGTTGCCTAAGGACGCCATCAGCTTTCCATGTCCCCGGACGTCCTCTTTGATGTGAAGGCGATGAAGCGCGTACCAGATATTGCACAGCGAGCTGCTCAAAACAGGTTTGCCGGTTTCCCTTTCCAGAAGCGAGATACAGCTGATCGTAGGCCAACGATTGCAGGGAATAAAAATCCCATCCGCTTCGGAAGCGGCAAAATAAACTTTTCGGGCAATCTTGTACGCCGCATGCTCCGGCTGGTCGGACAATTCGGAGTTCCGCTCGATACCGAGACCTTCGGCCTTCAATACCGCAAATCCGGACGCGGACAGGAAATCACTGACCCGCCTGGTTAGCGGTTCTGGATATGGGGTCGCCACAACTATTTTCTTGAGCCCCATGTGCTTGAGCGCCTCGACCTCACACGTCATTCCGGCGGCCACGGGAACCCCGACTTTGGCCTCCAACTTGGCCGCAATCTCACGATCACTGCCGATTCCCAAGCGGGTGAATATCGGGGAGCCTCCGATGATGATGAATTCCGCGCCGCATTCGGCGAGGTCAACCGTTGCCTCTTCTATCCTCTGGAACTGCCTTTCCAGATGATCGTCCACCAGTCGTCGGACGGTTCCCGTCGTGTTTAAAATCATGAACCCGTCCGGAAGAACCCTGTAAAATTCATAGACAAAAACATCACCCCTGGATGGGGCGACATGCCCGATTCGCGCTCTCCAACCGATCACCTTAACCTCCTCAGTTCTGTGCCGCCTATTGGCTGCGAGGGACATCGGTGACTTGAGACTCGCCAACCTGTCAGGCACCGGGAAACGGCAAACCTGCGGGTTTACCCGCTCGGGATTAGTATGGTCTTCAATCGTTGGACGAAGTCGGACTCCAATGCAAAAAACCTGCCGACAATCTTTTCGACCTCTTCGCCGCCCAGCGGATCGGTGTCTACATTCGCTTTTTTGGCTTCGGCCAGGTAGGCGGGGTCCCGCAGCGTGTTCATAAAAGCGCGCCGGAGCTGCTGAAGGCGATCTTTCGGCATAGCCGGTGGCAACGCGTAGATCCACAGGATGGCGTTCATGTCATAGGCGACCCGAATCATTTTACGCCCCTCTTCGCTCTTTGCATAGTCAACGGCGTTGGGCACTTCCGTGAGCTCCGGATGTTTTTTCGGTAGCATCTGGATTAGCATTTTGATGGCCCCGGACTGGATCTCTCTCGGCCAGGTCGCTTTGAAGGATTCCCAGGTGTTACAGACTCCGGCCACCTCTCCCGATTCTACGGCTAGACGGATATCAGCCGTGCCTTTGTAGCCGTCGACGACGACGAGAGGAAGGTTGAGCGCGGCTTTAAGGATTCTCGGTATATCGTCGGTGCTCACGGCTCCAGGCGCGCTGCCTCCCAGTTTGACCGGTTCTTTGGCGGCGAACCATTGTTCCAAGCTGCCAATCCCGCTTCCCTTTCGGAGGGCGCACACCGAGCTGGCCTGCACCGGCACGCCGAGCCACTCGGACTTTCTGGCGTCGAATTCGACTCCCTTGCGGCCTAGGATCTGCTGGACGACGAGCCCGCCGTTGAAAGTCCCGACCGTCAGGCCATCCGGCTTGGCTTTGTTGTAAATGTAATTGGCCGCGACCAGGCTGCCCGCTCCGGTCATGTTCTCCACGACGACAGCCGGGTTTCCTGGAATGTGCCTGCCGATATGGCGGCCGATCAGCCGGGTAAAAGCGTCAAAGCCTCCGCCCGGAGAAAATCCGACAACGAAGCGTAGGGTTTTCCCCTGATAAAAGTTTTCTTCCGCCGCGAGCAGCTTGTCGGCCGCAAACAGCCCCCACACCACAACCAGCAAGTTAAGGCACAATATTCTTCGGCGCATGGGTTTCACCTCCTGAACTCAGATTGAATAGAGATCCGAAAACGTCCAAATACTTGAACCCTGATGCCGTGTTGAAGATCACGACTTCCGCATCGGGCTGAATCCATCGTTTCTCGACGAGCTGGCGAATCGCCGCGACCGGCGCGGCTCCCTCGGGGCAGAAAAAAAGGCCTTCCAGCTTGCCGGTTCGGGCAATCTCTGCCAGCATTTCCTCGTCGCTGACGCTGAGAGCGGTGCCGTTGCTTTCACGGAGAACCCGCAGCATCAGAAAATCCGCAACCGCTTGAGGCACTCTCAAGCCCGAAGCGATCGTGCGGGCATCGCTCCAGGGCTCGGCCTTCTCTTTGCGCTCGTCAAAAGCCCGGACGATCGGCGCGCACCCGCTGGCCTGAACCGTGACCATACGCGGCCTTTTGCCTTTGATCCAGCCGACCGCTTCCAATTCCGCGAACCCCTTCCACATGCCGATAAGTCCTGTACCGCCGCCTGTGGGATAGATGATGACGTCCGGGAGGCGCCACCCAAGCTGCTCGGCGATCTCGAAGCCTATGGTCTTCTTCCCCTCCACCCGGTAGGGCTCCTTGAGTGTGGAGACATCAAACCAGCCTTCTTTTTCTTTTCCTTCGGCGATGAGTCTTCCGCAGTCACTGATCAGTCCTTCCACGAGCGTGAGATGCGCGCCGTATTTTTCAACTTCGATGATATTGGCTCTGGGCGTGTCCTTGGGCATGAAGACGTGGGCTTCAATTCCAGCGCGGGCGGCGTAGGCGGATAGTGAGCCTCCGGCATTTCCGGCTGAAGGGATGGCGAGTCGCTTGATGCCGAATTCTTTGGCCATCGAGACGGCGATGCAAAGGCCGCGGTCTTTGAAAGAACCCGTCGGGTTTCTGGATTCATCCTTGATCCAGACTTTTTTGAGCCTGAGCTCGCGCGCGAGCCCCTTGGCCTCGATCAAAGGCGTAAAGCCCTCAACCAAAGAGACGATATTCCGGTCATCGCTGACCGGTAGGAATTCCCGGTACCGCCAGAGCGTTGGGGATCGGCGCTCCAGGTCTGACGGCTTAACGGCGTGCGTGAGCTTTTCAAGGTCGTACTGAACTAGAAGCGGGGAGCCACACGAGCAAAGATTCGGAATTTTGCCGCACGGGAAGCGCCTGTCACAGCGGGGACATAGGACCTCTTTGGCGAAAGTCATGCCCGCCACAGTTACCACGACGGGCGAACGTTGAAAAGCGCCACGCGCTTGCGTTGACAAGCCGTCCTTCTATAGGTTATGAGGCGGGTAGTTCGGCAGACCGAGTCAAATTTGTGAAAAGGGGAATGCCGTGAAGAAACGATTTTTGTGCTTAAGCGTAACGGTTGGGGTTGGGCTTTTGCTTGCTACATGGGTTGCACGTGGGCTTGCCCAGGAGGATTTTTACAGGGGCAAGACGGTCCGCATCGTCGTCGGATCGGCGGCTGGGGGCGGGTTTGACACCTATGCTCGGGCCATTGCGCGGCAAATGGGAAAGCATATTCCTGGCAATCCTACAGTCATCGTTGAGAACATGACCGGCGCAGGGAGCTTAAGGTCGGCAAACTTTCTTTATCGAGTGGCCAAACCCGACGGTCTCACCATCGGCCATTTTCTCGGCGGCCTGCTTCTAGGGCAGGCGCTGGGCCGCGAGGGCATTGAGTTCGACGCGCGCAAGTTCGAATACCTGGGGGTGCCGGTCAGGGAAACCAGCATCTGCGCGTTAAGCAAAAAAACTGGACTTTCAAACATCGAGCAGTGGCTGGCGGCAAAGACACCTGTCAAGCTGGGTGGGATCGCCCCCGGCAACGCCACTGATGACGTGCCGAAAATTCTCCAGGCGGGTATGGGGTTGCCCATTCATTTGGTGTCCGGTTATAAAGGGACTTCGGAAGTGAGGTTGGCGGTGGAGGGTGGCGAGGTCTTCGGTGTCTGTATGGGATGGGACTCCATCAAGGCCACCTGGCGTAAGGTTCTCGATTCGGGCGACGTGGCGATCGTGCTCCAGGCGACTGCCCGGCCCCATCCTGAGCTGCCGAAAATTCCTCTGGCGGTGAGCTTTGCCAAGACCCAGGAGGGGCGCCGGCTCATAGAAGTGGGCATCCAGGACATGAGCGCAATTTTCCGACCCTACGTTCTTCCTCCCGGTACTCCGAAGGACAGGATGGAAATTCTTCGCCGTGCCTTCGTGGAAACACTGAAGGCCCCGGAATTTCTGTCCGCCGCCGAGAAATCTCGCCTGAGCATCGACCCGGTAAGCGGCGAGGAGGTGAAGAAAATAGTTTCGGGGCTCTTCGAACTTCCGCCCTCGCTTGTGGCCAGGTTAAAGGACATCCTGAAATGGTGACGGCTTCATCCCGATAGGCCGTTGAAAAAGGCCCATCCGCGCTTTCGTTTACTTCCTTGAGGATTTGGCCCCAGGTAGGCCCCTTGTCAAGGGATGATTTATCAGGAGAAGCTTAGAAATCTAAAGCAGCTCTAAGCTGCCGACAATCGAGCCACGCGCAGCTTCTTTCGACGCCGCTCCGCCTGCCAGAGGTCGTACTGAACCTGCTGATTCAGCCAGCTTTCGGCTGTGGTGTCGAACGCCATCGACAGGCGAACGGCCATCTCAGGGCTAATCCCCGCACGGCCGTTCAGGATGCTTGACAATGTCTTGCGGCTCACGCCCAAGGCCTTAGCCGCTTCGGTTACACTCAAACCCAAAGGTTCCAGGCACAACTTCTTGAGTATTTCACCAGGATGGGGGGGATTGTGCATCAACATATTTCACCTCAATGGTAGTCCTCGTAATTCACGTTTTCGGCGTCTTTCCCAACAAAGGCAAACGTCACGCGCCAGTTACCACTCACTTTCACCGACCAAGTACCCTTTCGATCACCCCGCAATTCATGCAGCTCTAAACCAGGAAGATTCATATCCTTCGGATTGGTGGAACCGTTCAACCGACCTAGAATCAACCGCAGGCGTGCAGCGTGCTGGGGCTGAATTCCAGCTTTGCTCCCAGTGGCGAAGAACCGCTCCAAACCTTTGTGTTTGAAGCCTGTAATCACCCACTAAGCGTAACGTATATGGTTACGGCTTACAAGCGGCCTAATAGGGAAAAAGGAGCAGGCAGCTTTTCTATTGCCCGATGTGCCGCGAATAAGTTGCAAAATCCAGCCTGTCCCCTTTTCTTCCCCAGTTTCGCTATCAACTTCTTGCGTCGCGAGTTCCGTTCATATTCCTCGCCCCCGCTTGAAACTGAGTTTGAGATCTGCAATTTGCCATTTGAGATCCCGAAGGGCTTGCCTATTGCCTCTTTTGCCATTTTGCCTTATTTTCGCGGAAATAGCTTCGGCTGGGTCCCCGATTCAGTCACGTCTTTGATTCCGCATCTTGGCCCGGACTGATTCTCCCCAGCCGGTTTTTTCTTTCTGGAGTTGGGCAGCTAGAACCATGACCTGGCCCTCAAAGCTTAGAAATCTTTGAAATACGATTCGGGCATATCTTCAAATCCTATCCAGGCGAACCATTCACTTACTTTAAGAATCCTTGCCCACTCGTTTGTAACCCGGATATCCCCGGCGTAACCCGTATCTTTCTCTCCCGAGGCCTCGTAAAGCTGGATTCCGGTGCTTATGATAGACGGGCGCCCCGAGAAATGTTTCCTGCAGTCTCTTCCAGTGACGGGCTCGATTCCCCTAAGGTAGGCGTAGGCTATCGAGTTGCTGTTTCGAAATACTGTCTTCGGGGTCATGCGTTCCACCTTTTTCGTCAGCCCACTCAGGGTCTTCCTCACGTCTTCTTCCAAATAGAGGAGCTGCTCATTTCTCAGCGACGGAAAGTCCCGCTGGATCCATTTTTCGATACGGACACAGGCAGGCAAGCTGGTGATCTGCGTGATTAAGCCCCCAAGCCAGACATCCAGCATCTGGCCCCTCATAGCCTCCGGCAGGTGGGAAAGCTCCTTTTCCAGTTCCCTTACGGCAATCGTTCTCGTTTCGGGGTTGGAAACCGGAACGACCCTGATAGAGGGGTCGGCTTCCATAGTGCGGAGTATGTGGCCGCATTCGTGCGCCGCCATATGGTTGATCCTATGCGCCATGCCCGGCTGATACTTGATGATGTGGCAGGGCATCCTGGCCCTGGCAATCTTACTGGTGGCGGGCACGAGCTGATCAGGGCCAGGGCGAAAGGTTATCTCTTTGCCGGACACCTCCGGCATGTCGCTCGACGATAAACGCACGGAACTGCTGCCTCCGGAAAAACTCGGCCCCGTCCCCAAGGTCGTGCTCACCGCCGACGAACACGCGAAAAACAACCTGCCTGACGTACTGGCGCGTTGGAATCAGCGCGATAGCAGCGAGCGCGAGCGACCGCGCAGCACGCAGAGCTTCTGCGTACCCAAGGTCGACATTGCCGCCAAAGGCTACGACCTAAGCCTCAACCGCTACAAGGAAGTGGTGCATGAAGAGGTGGAGCACCGCCCACCGCGAGAAATCCTCGCCAATCTTGCAAAGCTGGAGGCTGAGATTCAGCAGGGGATGAAGGAATTGGAGGGGATGCTGGGATGAACATGCAGCCGGTTCCCCTGTCATTCTTAGCGGAGGTGCGGTCCGGTGGAGGTGCGCCGCAAGACCCGAACGCATTCACTACAACGGGTCATCCGTTCATTCGTGCGGGCAGCCTGGGTAAACTTCTCGACGGAGCCAGTGAACAAAGCCTTGAAAAGTTGGAGCCGACTGTTGCAGAGAAGCACGGCCTGAAGCTGTTTCCTGGGGGCACCATCCTTTTCGCAAAGAGCGGCATGTCGGCCACCAAGGGGTATATCTACCGGTTGCGGCAGCCCGCCTATGTCGTGAACCATCTCGCGGCTTTGGTTCCACACGATCCGGCCGATAGCGCCTTCTTAGTGCGCGCCCTTCAGCGGTTTTCCCCAACGGCACTCATCAAGGACCCCGGTTATCCGTCAATCCGACTGGGTGATATTGAAGATATGGAAGTGCTTGCGCCGCACGATCGGGCAGAACGTTGGCGGATTGCGGAGGTGCTGGACGGGGCGGAGACGCTTCAGGCCAAGCGCCGCGCCGCCCTCGCTCAACTCCACATCCTCACCCAAGCCTTCTTCCTTGATCTCTTCGGAGACCCCGCCACGAATCCGAAAGAGATACGAAAAGTGCCCCTCGGTGAGTTGATCAAGCTTAAGAGTGGCGAGTTCTTGCCGGCGACAGAGATGGTCCAGTCGGGCGCGTTTCCAGTCTTGGGAGGAAATGGCATCAATGGGTATCACGACAAATTCATGTTCGAGACTCCACAGATCATCATTGGGCGCGTCGGAGTGTATTGCGGCTGCGTTCATGTCTCTCCGCCAATGAGCTGGGTGACTGATAACGCGATCAGGGCTTCACTTAAAAACCTCTACGGATTCGCTTCCGACTACCCAGGGATTCGACACGGCGGCACGCCGGCGAACGCCATTCGCGTCATCGAAATGCGCGACATGATCGCGATGTCTATCTTGCTGGCCGGATTCACGCCCTATCTGACCGACCAGTTCAACGCGGAAGTCGTATATCGGGGAAGCTGAAATGAAAGCCACTGAAGCCAAGCTGCTCGACTTCCTCAAGAAGTCGCCCCAGTTCGTAATGCCCATTTACCAGCGCACCTTCCCTGGGGAGTTTTGAGCGACCCCTAGTCTAGTCTATCCGGAAACGTCCTGGAAATGAACGAGTCAACGACAAGGCTGTGTTAGTTTGCTAGAATAATCTTAACTAACTGGAATACCAGTCTTTTTTAAGTAATAGCACCAGCATTTCAATTGGAAATGAACTGGGCTACAATAGTGCGATGGCAATTCAATATGAGATGCCCAACCGCTGGATTATGTATGACCCGGCGGTTATACAGGCGGAGTTGTTAGGGGCGAAAGCAGCGATGTTGGCGCTGACTCAGATTCCCTATCAGCGCAGTTGGGCCGACCAGCTCCAACAGATTCAGCTCAAGCGAGAGGTGGCCGGGACTTCGCGCATAGAAGGAGCCGAATTCACTGAAAAAGAATTGGACGCGGCCATGCGTGAGACACCGGAGCAGCTAGAAACGCGGTCGCAGCGTCAAGCGGCTTGCGCCTTGGCTACCTACCGCTGGATTGCCCACTTGGAATCCGACCGTCCGATC